>JAADFN010000037.1 GCA_013152895.1 Acidobacteriota bacterium
CGGACCGTCGTGGCCGCGACGCCGAAGGCACGGGCCAGCTCGGCACCGTTCCACACCTGGGCGTGATAGTGCGCCAGCATTCTCCAGAAACGGTGCAACGTGATGGCGGGAATATGGATTCCCAGTTGCGGCACGTCCCGTTCCAGAAAGGTCCGGATAAACTCCCGGCGCCACCGGGCGCTCACCGTGTCCGAGGGCGCAAGAAAGGACCTTGGGAAACCGCCGCGAAGCCAGAGGGTTCTGTACTTGTCCGTGCCGACTTCGTCGGTGGCGAACCCGTCGAGATGGTGAAAGGCGATCCGGCCCGCAAGCGTCTCCGAGCTCTGCCGGAGAAGGTCCACCGAGGCGCTGCCGAGAACGAGGAACGACACATCATGTGAATCCTTCCGGTCCACCAACACCCGAAGAAGCGGGAAGAGCTCCGGACGACGCTGTACCTCGTCGATCACCACCAACCCGCGGAGGTCCTGAAGAGCCAGCTTCGGCTCGGCCAGCCGGGCCACATCATCGGGATCCTCGAGGTCGAAGCGTGTTGCGGGCCCATCGAATCCTTTCATGCAGGTCAATGCCAGGGTCGTCTTGCCCACCTGGCGAGGGCCGAGAATGGCAACGACGGGATTGTGCTCCAGGAGCGACCGGAGTCTCGCCAGGTGACGGGGCCGTGGGATCATCATGCGACCATGGTAGCTTGAAAATCAAGCGTTGTCCACTCGTTTTTCATGGTTACCGAGCGCGGCCGGGTGTAGACCGGACGGCCGTTTCTCCAACTCGGCACCGGGCCCCTCACCGGCCAGCTCAAGGGTGACTTCCGGGTGACAGGTCGAGCGTGGAGGATTCTCCTGACACCGGACCCGGCTTCAACAATCGTATGGTGTCAGGTACCTCGCCTTGCACCCGAAGCACCGGCGTCCGGCGGCGAGGCTCACCGACGAGGAACGGGCCGAGGCTCGTGCGGCTGTCGAGGACCTTCTCGCCAACGTGGCCAGGACCCACGGCAGTGAGAAGGCAGGGGCTCCGGGCCGAATCGACAAGGCGAGCACGTAATGGGACCAGGGGGATCCCCGGGAGGGAGGAACCCATGATTGTCACAACCGCAGCTGAGCTCACCAGGCGAAGAGAGCATCGAGCCGGGCGAGGATGTCCCCGGAAAGCTCAGCGTCCGCCGCGCCGAGGTTCTCCTCGAGCTGGGCGAGGGAGGTCGCGCCGATGATCGCGGCGCTCACCTGCGGATGCGCCAGGACCCACGCCAGCGCGAGCTGAGCCCGGCTCAGGCTCGCCTGCTCGGCCAGCTCCCCCATCGCGGCGACGCGCTTGCGGTTTTCTTCCGTCCACAGCCTCCCGGTGAACTGCGGAAGGCGGTCGAAGCGGGAACCCTTTGGAATGCCACCGTCGTACTTGCCGGTCAGGAGCCCCTGGCCGAGCGGGCTCCAGACAATCAGGCCGGTCCCGAGCTCGGCCGCCAGCGGGAAGAGATCCGTCTCGATCCGGCGGTGGACGAGGGAGTACTCCGGCTGCTCGACGGCCGGGGCGTGCCAGCCGTTGGCCCGCGCCAGCTCCACCGCCTCCCGCACCATCTCGGCCGGCCACTCCGACGTGCCCCAGTACAGCGCCTTGCCCCGGTCGACCAGGTCGGAGAAGGCGCGGACGACCTCTTCGAGCGGCGTCTCCGGATCGGGCCGGTGCGCGTAGTAGAGATCGACGTACTCCATCCCGAGCCGGCGGAGCGTCCCGTCGATCGACTCGTGGACGTGCTTGCGGCCAAGCCCCCGGCCGTTCGGATCGTCCGACATCGGGAAGAACACCTTCGACGAGATGACGAGCGTCTCCCGCGGAAGCTCCCGCAACACGTTCCCCATCCGCCTCTCCGCCTCGCCGTGGGCGTAGATGTCTGCGATATCGAAGGTCGTGACCCCGGCCTCGTACGCCCTGAGCATGATCGTGCGGATCGTCTTCGCGTCGCGCACCGTCGCACCGAACGTCGTCCACCCGCCGAGCGCCAGGCCGGAGACCTTCAATCCCCACTTTCCGAGCTTGCGGTACTGCATGCCATCCCCCCGATCGTCAGCCGCTGTCTCCGGACAAAGCATACCGCGTCGTAACCCGCCGCGCGACGGCCCTTCGTGCCGTGCGTAGATCCGCAGATTCCGAGGGCTTCGTGTTTCGGCTCGGCCGCTCAGCTTCGTCAGAGGGCGACGGCGCTTGCGAAGTTCGAGGCGCGGGAGAGAGGAGCACAAGGAGGATCGTTCCGACGGCGGCGCCCGTGAGGCCGGGCTCCCAGCTCAGCATTCGCCCATGGGCGTGAAAGGCCTCCAGGCAGAGCTGGATCACGGGACCGGTGGCCATCGCCGCGATGGCGCCGCGTCGAGAGGCCCCGGACCAGTTGAGCCCCAGCACGACGGAGGGAAGGAGAGCCGCGGTGAAGGTTCCCCACCCCAAGACGCCCAGGAAAGCCACGCTCCTGTGCGAGACGAGGCCCAGAACGAGCGCGGCGGCCGCGGCGAGCAACGTACACCATCGTGCGGTTGTCAGCTTCGACGAGGGCGTCCGCCCGATCGCCAGAGGAAGGTCGTGGCTGAGGGCGCCGGCAACGAGGTTGAGGAGGGTGGCGGCGGTCGACATGACGGCGGCCGTGACGGCGGTCAGCGCCGCGACCATCAACCAGGGTGCCAGCGAGCCGATGAAGGCGGGGGTGACGGAGTCTGGAGTCGAAAGGCTGAGCCGTCCCTGGATGGCCAGCGCCGTCCCTCCGAGGCCAAGTCCAAGCCACACGGTCAGCACCGAAAGGAGGGACAACGTCATGACCGCCGGCATCCATCGCAGGGCCGCGTGGCCCTTGAGAAGGAGGAATTTCTGGAGATAGTGGGGCTGCGCACAGGTGCCCAATCCGAAGAGGAGAAACAAGCTCAGGGCCGTCACCGGCCCGATCGATCCCCAGGCGGAAAGAAGCTCGGGCCGGTGTACCTGGAGGGTGTGGAGGGCGGCGGCCGGACCCCCGGCACGAGCCAGGGCCACGCCCGCGAGGACGACGGCGATTCCACCCATGAGGACCCCCTGGAACGCTTCGGCGACCAGCCCGGCCCGCATCCCGCCCGCCGTCGTGTAGGCCGTGGTCGCCATCACGAGGCTGCCCGCGAGAACCCACCCGGGAAGGCTGAAGACGACCTCGCCGAGCACGGCGACTCCCTTGACCTGGACCGCGAGCGTGGCGACGCCCCCGGCGACGATGGCGACGGCGGCCAGGCCCCGGGGGAACCCGTTACCGAAACGTGCCGCGAGGAGATCTGGCACGGTGATACACCGATGTCTTTCCGCCAGGCTGACGATGGGCTCGCCAACGACCCAGCACTGGAGCGCACCGGTCAGCGGCGCCGAGAGTATCAGCCAGAGACTCGCAACGCCGATTGAAGCAAACAGCCCCGGGCCCCCGATGAAGACGAAAGCCGACAGGCCGGCCGCCGTGCCGCCCAGGCCGGCGAGAACGGCCCCCGCCTTCCGGGAGGCGGCGAAATACGCGAGCGAGGTGCGGGCGACCCTCCCCCCCCAGATGGAGAGGATGACGACGCCGAGACCGGCAGCCGCTACGAGGATCCAGGCGCCTCTCACGTCGTTTTCTCGAAGGTTCGTGCGTACAGGATCGGCGCGATGACGCCGACGATGACGACCACGACGGCGAAGATGGTCAGGACGAGAGGGCCCCGCTTCACCCAAAAAAGAAGGGTCAGCACCGAGGCCAAAATGATCACGCCAAGAAGCGAGAGCCCAGCGACCAGCAGGGGAGAGCGGGAGGGCGACCGTCGAGCCACTGCAACGAAACAGCTCAGGATCAGGCCGGCGACGACCATGAAAGCGGCCAACAGGGGAGAGCGGAAAACCTGGACCCCGAGCCAGGCAACGGCCAGCAGGAAAGCAACGGCGGGGACCAACCGGGATGACACACGGCGATGATGGACGGTCCTGCCTCGGACGTCAACGAGGTCGCGCCCGGCTCGTCCGCTGAAACGGGCGACACCGTGCGAAAGACGGGTCAGCACCCGTCGACGAAGGGCTCTGTCAGGCCAACGGCCCGCCGGGCGGCCTCCATCGCATGTACAGCATCCTCCCGGCGGTAGAAGCCGCCGGGCGTCAGGTCTTCGGCGCCGTAAAACGCGAGCTCGCGGTCTCGCCGCAGTGAGCGAGAGATCCCGGCGAGCTCCTCCAGGTGGAGCTGAAGCTCCCGCGGGAAGCGGTTCCGTTCGGCCAGCAGGATCTCCGAAACGTCGTGGATCCGCGGCGGCTCGATTCCGTATTCGCGCAGCAGCCCCTTCAGCGCGAGCTCCACCGTCTCCTGGGACTCGCGCACCACGTCCGCCCAGCTCCCAGCGTCGAAGAGAACCTCGAGCGCCTTGAGCCGCACAGCCGCGCGGTGGACGTAATCGGCCGCCAGCGAACGGTTTCGCACCATCACCCTTCCCGTACCCAGTACGTCTGGCCGCCCGCCTCCTTGCGGAGGATCGTGCCCGCCACGATCGCCCTCCGCACCTTCCCCAGCATGCGGGAGAGCCGCAGCGACCGCTCGAAGAGCACGATGCCGTCCAGGGCGACCTCCGCCCACAGCCCGCCGGCCCGCTCCGGGTCTTCCGGCAGGTGGACGAAGTGTGGCGCCACCGGCAGGGTGTCGAGCCTCAGCGGCTCTTCGTCCCACATCCGGTACAGGCCGCGCTCGATCGCGATGGAAGGCTCCAGGACGACGAGCACGTCGGCATCGGAACCTCCCTCCGTATCTCGCGCCGCGGTGGCGCCGCTTCCGGGCGGCGATGCGGGCGCCCGTTGCTCTCCCCGGGCCCACGATCCGAAAGCGGCGACGGCGATCAGCTGGGCGCCGAAGAGCGAGGCGGCGCGCCGGACGATGGCGCCGGCTTCGCGCACCTCGGCGATGTTCCCGGCCGGCGCGGCCAGCTTGCGGATGCAGTACTCGTTGAGAGAGATCCCGGCCGCCGCCGCAGCGGCGCTCAGCGCCGCGTGCAGCCCGGGGTCCATTCGCAGGAGGAACTTCCCGGAAACGCGCCGCGCGGAGGACTGAAGCACTGTAGTATCACCCATCACGTAATATGATATCACATGAACGGGCATCAATGGCGAGGTGTGGCGCCACGGCTGCGGTGGCCGGCTCGATGGTCACAGGAGGCGTTTGAGGAACTGGCCGGTGTACGACCGTGTACAGGCGGCGACGTGTTCCGGGGAGCCGGCGACGACGACGCGCCCGCCCCCTTCGCCACCCTCGGGGCCGAGGTCGATCAGCCAGTCGGCGGTCTTGATGACATCGAGGTTGTGCTCGATGACGACGACGGTGTTGCCACGGTCGACGAGGGCGTGGAGAACGGTGAGCAGCTTGCGGATGTCGTCGAAATGCAGGCCGGTCGTGGGCTCGTCGAGGAGGTAGAGCGTCTTGCCGGTGGCGCGCTTGGCCAGCTCGCGGGAGAGCTTGATCCGCTGGGCCTCGCCGCCGGAGAGGGTGGTGGCGGGCTGGCCGAGCTTGAGATAGCCGAGCCCGACGGCGATCAGCGTATCGAGGATCCGGGCGATCCGGGGGATGGCGCCGAAAAGCTCCCGCGCCTCATCGATCGTCAGGTCGAGGACCTCGGCGACGTTGAGCCCCCGGTACCGGACCTGGAGCGTCTCCCGGTTGTACCGCGCGCCGTGGCACACGTCGCAGGTGACGAAGACGTCGGGCAGGAAGTGCATCTCGATCCGCAGGCGACCGGCGCCCTGGCACGCCTCGCACCGTCCCCCCTTGACGTTGAAGCTGAACCGACCCGGCTTGTACCCGCGGGCGCGGGCCTCGGTCGTCGCGGCGAAGAGCTGGCGGATCGGGTCGAAGACCTTGGTGTACGTGGCCGGGTTGGACCTCGGGGTGCGGCCGATCGGGCTCTGGTCGATGGCGATCACCTTGTCGAGCAGCTCGACGCCCTCGATGCCCTCGTGGCGGCCCGGCCGGGCCAGGGTCCCGTAGAGCGACCGGGCGACGGCCCTGTGCAGCACTTCGTTGACAAGGGTGGACTTGCCGGAGCCGGACACCCCGGTGACGCAGATGAACCGTCCCAGCGGGAAGGCGACGTCAATCCGCTTGAGGTTGTGCTCGGCCGCGCCCCGGATGACGAGCTCGCGGCCGCTTCCCTCGCGCCGTGTGGACGGGACGGGAATGCTGAGCTCGCCCGAGAGGTACCGCCCGGTCAGCGACTCGGGGTTCGCGACGATCGCCTCCGGCGGTCCCTCGGCGACGACCCGCCCCCCGTGGGCGCCGGCGCCAGGTCCCATGTCGATCACCCAGTCGGCCGACCGGATCGTCTCTTCGTCGTGCTCGACGACCACCACGGTGTTGCCCAGGTCCCGCATGCCGGTCAGCGTCTCCAGCAGCCGCCGGTTGTCCCGCTGGTGCAGCCCGATCGACGGCTCGTCGAGGACGTAGAGCACGCCCATCAGCTTCGAACCGACCTGGGTCGCCAGGCGGATCCGCTGGCTCTCGCCCCCGGAGAGGGTGCCCGCCATCCGGTCGAGCGTCAGGTAGTCGAGCCCGACGGCCACCAGGAAGCCGAGCCGGTCGCGAGCTTCCTGAAGGATCTTCGCCGCGATCTGGAGCTCGCGTTCGCCGAGCTCGAGCTGCTCGAACCACTCCAGCGCCCGGCGCACCGGCAGCGCCGTGACCTCCGCCACGTTCTTGCCGCCCACCAGGACGGCCAGCGCCTCGGGCTTGAGACGGGCGCCGGAGCAGGCCGGGCACGGGGCGAACGACATGAACCGCTCGAGATCGCGGCGGACCTCTTCGGAGCCGGTCTCCCGGTAGCGGCGTTCCAATAGCGGGACGAACCCCTCGAACCGGTCGCGGTAGGTGTAGGCCCCCCGGCGCCCCTGCCAGACGAAATCGAGCTCGCCGTCGCTGCCGTACATGATCAGGCGCCGGACTTCCTCCGGCAGATGCCGCCACGGGGTGTGGAGATCGAAGCCGACCTGCTCTGCAAGCTGCCCGAGCTGCTGCCGCCGCCAGGAGCTCGATCCCGGGCCGAGCACCGCGAGGCACCCCGAGGCCAGGGACCGTTCGGGATCGGTGACGAGCTTCTCCGGATCGACCTCGCGCAGGAAGCCCAGGCCCGAGCAGGTGGGACAGGCGCCCTGCGGGGAGTTGAACGAGAACAGCCGGGGGGAAACCTCGGCGAGCGAGAAACCGCACGTGGGGCACGCGTGACGAGCCGAGAGAACGGTCTCCTCCCCGCCATCCGCCGGCGCGATCCGCACCAGCCCCTCGCCGACCTTCAACGCCGTCTCCAGCGAGGATGCCAGGCGACCGGCGATCCCGTCGCGCACGGAGAGCCGGTCGATGACGACCTCGATCGTGTGCGCGCGGTTCTTGTCGAGCTCGGGCGCCGCGGCCGCCTCGACGAGGGTGCCATCCACGCGGGCCCGGACGAACCCCTCCCGCACCATCTGCGCGAACAGCTTGCGGTGCTCCCCCTTGCGGCGGGTCACGATGGGCGCGAGCACGAGGAATCGCGTCCCCGGTTCGAGCGACAGGATACGGTCGACCATCTGGTCCACCGTCTGGGGCCGGATGGGGATGCCGCAGGACGGGCAGTGAGGTACACCCACGGAGGCCCAGAGCAGCCGGAGGTAGTCGTAGATCTCGGTCACCGTCCCCACCGTCGAGCGGGGGTTGCGGGAGGTCGTCTTCTGCTCGATGGAAATGGCGGGGGAAAGCCCCTCGATCGTGTCGACGTCGGGCTTTTCCATCTGCTCCAGGAACTGGCGCGCGTAGGCGGAGAGCGATTCGACGTAGCGCCGCTGTCCCTCGGCGAACAGGGTGTCGAACGCGAGCGACGATTTGCCCGATCCGGACACGCCGGTGATCACCACGAGCCGGTTGCGCGGAATCTCGACGTCGATATCCGCAAGGTTGTGTTCCCGGGCGCCGCGAATCGTGATCCTGTCGCGCATCGGCTAGCTCAACTCCGGCGGGCCCAACCGCATTCCCTCAACGCCGCTCCTTGATCGCCTGCTCGGCCTCGCGGTCGAGGGTCCTGCGGCGCAGCGTTTCCCGCTTGTCGTAGAGATGCTTGCCCTTGACGAGGGCAATCTCGACCTTGATCCAGTTGCCTTCGAGAAACACGGAAAGGGGAACGACCGTCAGCCCCTTCTCGGCCACCTTCCCCGCGAGATTGAGGATCTGGTGCTTGTGCAGGAGGAGACGCCGTCTCCGCAGCGGATCGTGTCCGGCGTACCCCGCATGCTCGTACGGGCTGACGTGGCAGCCGACGAGGAACGCCTCGCCGGCCTCGAACGAGACGTACCCCTCCTTGAGGTTGATCTTTCCATCGCGAATCGCCTTGACCTCGGTGCCGCTGAGCTCGATCCCGGCCTCCACCGTTTCCAGGATGTGATAGATGTGACGGGCCTTCCGGTTGGTGGCGAGAACCTTGCGTTTCTCCGCCTTCATGGCGTCTCCGCCAGGCGCGTCATGGCGTCCACCATGTTCGGGTCGAACTGCCGTCCCGCGGCCGCCTGGAGAATCGCGATCGCGCGGTCGGGGCGGATCGGCGCCCGGTAGCTGTACTCCGAAACGAGCCGGTCGTAGACCTCGGCGACGTGGACGAGCCGGGAGAGCAGGGGAATCGCATCGCCGGATAACCGGTCGGGAAAGCCGCCCCCGTCCCACCGCTCGTGGTGGTGCCTCACGACGCGGGCCAGCTCGTCGAAGCCGGCGTGCACGAGCTTCTTCTCTCCCGAGACGACGTGACTTCGGTAGAGCCGGCGTTCCTCGGGTCCCGGGGAGGAGGCCGACAGGGCCGGTTGACCGATCAGGTCCGTCAGGCCGATATCGTGCACGAGACCCGCCATCGCGGCCTCTTCCGTCGTTTCGGGATCCAGGCCGAGCACGAAGGCCACACGCCACGCCAGCCGGGAGACCGACTCCATGTGCTGGACGAGGTCCGGGGCACCGGCCCGGTACGGCTCCACCAGCGACTGCACATACCGACGCCTGAGGAAGCGAAGCGTCCCGCAGCGGTGGGCCTCGGCGGCGGTCTGGGCAAGCTGGGCAATCAGCTCGCGCGGATCTTGGACCTCGCGGTCAATGACGGCCGACCCGAGCAACGTCCAGCCCGGAACCTCGAGGAGAACGCCACTGGAGATCGTCTGCGACGAGGAACGGCCCGGACGTCCCCCGACCTTCCGGAGCTGGCGGCTCCAGGCGTCATCCGGGGGGGCCATGATGCCCCGCTCGATGAGGGCCTGGGTCTGGTGACGCTGAATCGCGGCGAGCTCGGTGTCATCCGGGTCTCCAGCCGCGAAGACCACGGACGCAGCCTCCCCCTCCTCGATGACAGTGATGCTCACGATGGCCGCGAGCTCCCGGACCATGGAGGAGGCATGGCCAACGAGCTCCTGAAGCCCGGGTTCGTCCAGCGTGATCACCCGGGGCATGTACTGATTCTCCGGCTCGATCTTCTCGACGGCCGGTTCTTCCAGCGCCAGGGCTTCCTCATCAAGGTCGGGGTACAGGCCGAGCGTGGCCAGCAGGTGAATCATGGCGCCCGTGATGTCCGACGCCGTCTTCAGGTCCCGCGGCACGAACCGCTGACGCCGCCCCTTGTCCCGGGCGTCGACGAACCCCAGGAGGCGGGAGGCACCGTACAGCGGTGCGAGAAGCATCCACCCGGAGCCTGCCCCTTCCAGGTATCCGGCGATCTCAGGGAAATCTTCGAGCGCGTGGAGCGCCTTGGGTTCGTTGCGCAGCTCACGGGCGCGAAGCACGAGCGGGTGCCCCGGCGGAAACTCTGCAGCCAGCGCGTCCCGGCGCCCGAAACCGTACTGCGTGACGAGCAGGTACGAGCCATCCGCGGCGAGCAGGTACAGCGCCGCCTTGGTGCAGTTGACCTCTTCGAGAAACCGGAAGAGGATTTGCTTGAAGCTCTTCTCCAGGTCGGGAGTCCATCCCTGGATCTTGATCACGCTGCGGCTCCTTTCGTCGTACGCGCCCCGGCAAGCTCCCCTATTCTACGACACATGCGACCGCTGCGCCGTGTTGCGCCGAGGAGGACGACCACCCCGGACTTTCATCGCAAGACCGTGACGATGTGTTGTACAAACGCAACACGTGTGGGAACCATCCCACTGCCGGCGCGGTGCCGCGGAACCGTGCGCGCTCGCCAACCTTTGGGATACCACGTGTTATGTGACCAAGAACATCCTGGCATGAAACGTGCTGCTACCCGCCTGAGAGGGAGGAAGGATGCGCTGGCAAACCACGATCGAGAACGCGGTCGGTGAGGTGGGGATCGGGCTTCATACCGGCCTCGAGAGCCGGCTGTGGATCCGGCCCGCCCCGGTTGACCACGGGATCATCTTTCATCACAGGGCCAAGAAGGTCTTCATCCCCGCCCAGGTCGATCATGCCCAGAAGCTGGGGTACGCAACACGCCTGGGACTCGGCGATGTGGCCGTCTCGACGGTGGAGCATCTGCTGTCGGCGCTTTGCGGGCTCGGGATCGATAACGCGTTGATCGAATTCGAGGGTGAGGAGATTCCCATCCTCGATGGCTCGGCGATGCCGTTCGTCGACCTGATCGATACCGCGGGCATCCGCAAGCTGGACCGGCCCGTGACCGCCATTCGAATGACCCGTCCGATCGAGGTCCG
This sequence comes from Acidobacteriota bacterium, assembly GCA_013152895.1. Taxonomy (GTDB): domain Bacteria; phylum Acidobacteriota; class Thermoanaerobaculia; order Thermoanaerobaculales; family Sulfomarinibacteraceae; genus JAADFN01. The sequence continues at coordinate 10,666 of JAADFN010000037.1, forward strand.
TGACGGTGAAAAATGGATGCGCGTGGAGCCCGCGGACGCATTCTCCGTCGATTACCGGATTTCCTTCGACAATCCAATCGTCGGTTACCAACGGTACGTCGGCGTCATCACGCCCGAGGTCTACCGCGAATCGATCGCACCGGCACGGACCTTCGGCTTCCTCAAGGACGTCACGTACCTGAAGAGTCGCGGCCTGGCTCTCGGCGGGTCCTTCACCAACTGCGTCGTCGTCGACGATCGCCAGGTGGTCTCTGGAGAGCTCCGCTTCCCCGACGAGTTCGTGCGCCACAAGGTCCTCGACCTGATCGGCGACCTGGCGCTGCTCGAGTATCCTCTTGTCGGAACCGTTATCGCTCACAAGGCGGGGCATGCGCTCCACGCGGCATTCGTCCGCGAGATCCTCGCGCATCCCGAATGCTGGGAGATCGTTGGCAGCGAGTCCAGCGGCGCGTTCGTCATGCCGTACTCGCTGGATATCGAGGCCCCCGCCGTTCTGGCCATGTAACCACGCACCCGCTCCGGCGGTCCTTTCGTGGGGTGCGGTCTCGGCCGCACCCCTTTTTCCGTCCACAGGTGTGGTAAAGTTGCCACAGATGCGGGTTCTTGCAACGGTGCTCGTGAGCTTCATGCTGGCGGCGGGATCTCTGCCCCCGCTGGAGGTTCACGTGCACCGCTCCGGAGGCGCTCTCGAGGTCAAGCTCAAGTTGAACGCCGCCTTGCCCGAGTGCATTTCCGACGCACTTCCCTCCGGCGCCGAGGTCAGTGTCACGTACGCCGTCCAGGTGCGGCGGCGGCGCCACCTTCTTTGGGACCCCAAGATCTGGGATGGAAACGCCGTGGCCACCGTCACGTTTGATCCGCTGACGGGACGCTACCGCGGGGAGCTGCTTCTCAACGACGTGATCGTCGCGAGCAAGGAGATGACCCGCGCCACCCGGGCGATCGAATGGCTCCGGTCGCCACCGGCGTTCCGATTACTGCTTCCGAGGACGAAGCGGGCGCTCACGCTGAGGGCGCGCGCCATCTTCTCGACCGGGACGACCTGGCTGATCTTCCCGTCGGCTCAAGGCACGGGGTGGGTGCGAGTCCGGGTCACGGGTGCGCCATGAGCCGGCTGCTGGACGTCTGGAACCGGTATCGGCGTGAGAACCGCTTTCTGATCGTCGCGTTCTTGACACTCCTGCTCCTGTCCCTCGGCGCCATGTACCTGGCCCAGCGGGCCCAGGTCGCCTCCCCGAAAGAGCTCACGAACAGACTCCTCCTGTTCGTGCTGTGGTATCTCGACATCTCGTTGATCCTCATCCTGCTGTTCATCCTCCTCAGGAGCATCATCCGCCTGACGATCGAGCGGCGGAGCGGCGTGCTGGGAACACGTTTTAGGACGAAGCTCATCCTGACGTACGTGGGCTTGAGCTTCTTCCCGGTCATCTTCATCTTCCTCATCGCGACAAACTTCTTGCAGCGATCGATCGACCGCTGGTTTTCCGCGCCCGTCGAAGAGGTGCTTCAAGGGGGTGCCGCCGTCACCGAGGAGCTTCGCGCGCTGATCCAGGACCGGCTGACCCGGCAGGCCGATGTCGCCGCCCGCGAGCTTCGCCACGACCGCCGGGCCGCCCACGTCGAAGAGCTCAACAAGCTGCTGGGTGTCGACCTCATCGCCATCTACAGGGGCACCCAGCTCGTCCAGGCCGTCACCGATCCGCGCCGGATTCCCCGCTCGCTCCCGCCGATCCGGGGAGAGGAGCTTTTCCGGGCTGGCCAGCGTGCCGACCGCTGGCGCGGCGGGCTCCTGATCCGGGCGTGGAAACCGATCCGGGGCACGCCTTACGTCGTCGTCGTCGGTGACATGCTGCCCCGCCAGGTACTGTTGCACCTGGAACGGGCCACGGCCGCCTATGCGACGTTCCAGGAAATGAAGCTTCGGCGGGGCACCGTCAGGTCCACGGTGGTTCTCGTCTTCCTCGCCATCACCCTCCTGCTCCTCTTCGGCACCGTCTGGGTGGGCCTGTACCTCTCAAAGCGGTTCACCGAGCCATTGCTCGCCGTGGCGGCGGCGACCCAGCGCGTGGCCGAGGGAAACGAGCTCGAGGAGGTTTCGATCCCGGCCACCGACGAGGTCGCCGTCCTGGTCCATTCGTTCAACCGGATGGTTCGCCGGGTCCGTTCGACAGAAGCCGAGATCCGGGCCTCGAACGAGGAAATGGCCGTGCTCCTGGCGACGATCCCGACCGGGGTCCTCACCGTGGACCACGGCAACGAACGGTTCAGGCCGAATCCCGCGGCTGCCCGCCTGCTGGGCCAGCCCGAATGGGGGGGACAGTGGCACGCCACACGCGAGCTTTCCAGTGCGGGACTGGTCCCGCTGTTGCGCTGCCTGGAAAACCCGGCGCCTCACGAGATTACCGAAATCGATCTCGAGACCGGGAACCTCGTCCGGCACCTCGAAGTGACGGCGGAGCCGCTCCCAACGGGGGGATGGGTGATCGCCCTCGACGATCTGACGCAGCTCATCCGCGCCCAGCGCCAGGCAGCCTGGAGCGAGGTGGCGCGGCGTATCGCCCACGAGATCAAGAACCCGCTGACCCCCATCCGCCTGGCTGCGGAACGGATCCAGCGTCACGCAGCCGGCATGGAGGGCCCGGTCCACGACGTCATTCTCAACGGATGCCGCGCCATCATCGCCCATGTCGCCGGCCTCAAGGAGCTCGTGGACGCGTTCCACCGGTACGCCCGCATGCCGGCCGTCAACCCGAGGCCGACCTCCGTCTCGCGCCTCCTCAATGAAACGGTCGCCCTGTACGAGGGGTTGCGGGAGGGCGTGGACGTGGCCCTGGATCTCCCCGCCGGGGACGACATCGTGGCGATCGCCGATCCCGTTCTCCTGCGCCAGGTGATGGTCAACCTCCTCGACAACGCCATCGAGGCCCTCGAAGGCCCCGGACGGATCGACGTCAGCGGCGCCAGCCGGGAGGGGGAGGTCGTGATCACCGTTCAAGATTCAGGGCCGGGGTTCCCGACGGATGATGCGGAAACCCTGTTGCAACCGTTCTATTCGACCAAGGGGCGCGGGTCTGGCATGGGCCTCGCGCTGGTCCATCGCGTCGTCGTTGACCATGGAGGCAGGCTGGAGCTTGAAAACGTCAAGCCGCACGGCGCCCGGGTACGGATTATTCTTCCGGGTGTCAGCGGTTCTACCGGGCGGGGTGATCATGCATCGTGATTCGATTCTCGTGGTCGATGATGAACCGGGCATCCGTCAGCTCGTCGGACAGATCCTGCAGGACGAGGGGTACGATGTCCAGACGGCAGCGTCCGGGGAGGAAGCGCTCAAGGCCGTCCAGCACGACCTGTTCGACCTGATCCTCCTTGATATTTGGCTCCCCGGGATTGACGGGGTGGAGGTGCTCAAGCGGCTCAAAGCCTCGGGCGTCCCGGTACCCGTGATCGTCATCTCTGGCCATGCGTCCGCCGAGCAGGCCGTCGCCGCCATTCAGGCAGGCGCGCACGATTTTCTCGAAAAACCGCTGAGCTACGACCGCGTGCTCGTCAGCGTGCGCAACACCATCAAGCAGTTCCACCTCGAGCGCAGGATGCGCGAGGTCCTCAAGGGTACAGAGGAACCGCACCTGACCGGCAACTCTCCCGCCATCGAGAACCTGCGCCGCCAGATCATGACGGCCGCCCCGACCGACGGCCGCGTGCTCATCACCGGCGCCAACGGGACCGGCAAGGAGGTCGTGGCCCGGATGCTCCACCGCGCCTCGAAGCGCGCAACCGGCCCGTTCATCGCCGTCAACTGCGCCGCCATTCCCTCCGAGCTCATCGAGAGCGAGCTCTTCGGGCACCTCAAGGGCGCGTTCACCGGCGCCGTCGAGGCCAAACGCGGCAAGTTCGAGCTGGCCGACGGCGGCACCCTGTTCCTCGACGAGATCGGGGACATGAGCCTGTTGACCCAGGCCAAGGTGCTCCGGGTCTTGCAGGAACAACGGTTCACCAGGCTCGGCGGGAGCCGGGAGATCACGGTCGATGTCAGGGTCATCGCCGCGACGAACAAGGACCTGGAGGAAGAGATCGCCGGGGGAAGATTCCGGAGGGACCTCTACTACCGGCTGAACGTCATTCCCATCCGGGTGCCCCCGCTGGCCGAGCGCAGGGAAGACATCCCCGCGCTGGTCGAAGAGCTGATGGGGGCCGCCGTCCGGACGACCGGGGCCCGCCCGAAGAACGTCACCCCGCAGGCCATGAAAAGACTGATGTCCTACGCCTGGCCGGGAAACGTACGCGAGCTCAAGAACGTCATCGAGCGTCTCGTCATCATGGTGCCGGACGACGAAATAACGTCTGGACACCTGAGCTTCCTCGAAACAGGAGTAACCTCCCCTGCCGGACCGCTGGATGCCGTCCTCCCGCTTCGCGAGGCGCGCGCGCGCTTTGAACGGGAGTACATCTCCGCCGTCCTTGCACGGTGCGACGGTAACGTCACCCGCGCCGCGCGCGAGCTCGGCCTCGAACGCTCGCACCTCCACAGGAAGCTCCGTCAGCTCCAAATCGATTCGCGTTGAGCGCCGATGCCAGCCGACCGCGTCTGCCACCGACGACATGCACACTCGGTCCCCCACTCATCCTCGCTCCCGCCGAGAAAAAACGGTACAATAAATAAGAAGGGTTCGACTGATGACAGACTGGACCAAGGCAGAGCAAGAGATTCCCACCGGACCGGATCACCGCGTGCGGATTTTCATCCTATTGCGGTTGACCCTCGTTATCGCAACCTCGTACCTTGTACTTGCACAGCATAACTTTGCGCGCCCCTCTTCCACCCTGACAGCACTGATCCTCGCAGGAATCCTCTCAAATGCCCTGATCCCCCCCGTTTCCAAGAGGATCACGGACTCCTCGACGATGCTTGGAGCCATCATCGTCGCGGATACCGCCTGGATCACGGTGACGCTGATCGCGACGGGTAACTTCCACGCCGAGTTTTTCTACCTCTATTTCTTCGTTCTCTTTATCGCGGCCATCGGTGAAAACCTCGTCCTGATCATTCTGGGCGCCCTGCTCGCCTGCTCGGCCTACTTCCTCGCCCTGATCGCAACAGGCCGGGGCGGCCAGTTGATGACGCCCGCCGTCTTGATCAGAATGCCGTTCATGCTATCGGTCGCCGTGTTCTACGGATACCTCGCCGACCGTGTACGCCGCGAGCAGAACCGCGCCCAGGCCGAAGCGATCATCATCTCCGAGCTCAATGCAAACCGCAAGTCTCTTGCCGAGGCCAACGCACTGCTGGAAGCCGAGATCGAGGAACGCAAGAAGATGGAGAGTGAGCTGCACAAGATCTCGGAGATGAAATCCGCGTTCGTGTCGGCCGCGTCACACGAGCTTCGCACGCCGTTGACGGCCATCCGGAATGCCGTGGATCTGCTGCAAACAACCCGCAACAACGAGGCGGCCTTCGACAAGTTCATGGCGATCGCCCAGCGAAACGTCGAGCGGCTGACCTTCATCGTCAACGACCTTCTCGACCTGTCAAAGATCGAGGCGGGCAAGCTGACGTTCGCCTTCACACGGGTCGAGCTCGAGCCGTTTCTTGGCCACACCGTCGAGAGCTTCGAACCTCTCGCTCAAGCCGCCCATCTCGAGCTGTCCCTCGACGTCGAGGGGATCCTCCCCCCCGTGTGGGCCGATCCCCAACGCATCGAGCAGGTCGTGAGCAATCTCGTCGGCAACGCGATCAAGTTCACCCCTGCCGGAGGCACCGTCCTCGTTGGCGCCTCTTCGAAGAACGGCTGGGTCGAGGTCAGCGTTTCCGACAGCGGCTGCGGCCTGGCCGTCGAAGAGCTGGAGAAGATCTTCGAGCCGTTCTACCAGGTCGGGGACGCTCTCACCGGCAGGGCGCGGGGAACGGGTCTCGGCCTGACCATCTCGCGCAACCTCGTACGGGCGCATGGCAGCGACATCACGGTCACGAGCCGCAAGGGCAGCGGGAGCCGTTTCTCATTCATGCTCCCGGTGGACGGGCCCGGCGCTCGTGAGATCGTCGACCTCGAAACGAGGATCCGCGAATTCAGGGCGTACCCGTTTTTCGCGCTGCTGGTCGTCCAAGCCCCTCCAGGGCGTCCTCCCACGCTCGAGCACCGGGAGAAGTGGGCCGGGCGGCTCCTTGATGGCGCGAACGAGGTCCTGCCACGTTCGAGCGACGTCTTGATCCCGCAACCGGCCCATGAGCGTCTGATCATCGTGCTCCTTGGAACCCAGGCCAGCGGCGCAGAAATCGTGCGCCAAAGGCTCCAGACACACTTCGAGGCCAGGCGCGCTGAGGGGGACATGGACGACGCCGTTCCCCATGTCAGCGGTATCGCCGCCTACCCCGAGGATGGCGATACCGGCGCGCAGCTGATCCGTGCGGCCATCGCCGCCGGAAGGAGGAAGAACCGTGACCAGGAAGATCCTTCTCGTTGATGATGAACCGGATGTGATCGAAACCGTTGCGTTCCGCCTTGAGCAAGAAGGCTACGAAGTTCTGACCGCGACCGATGGACTCGAGGCCCTCGATGCGACGAGGTCCAACCTGCCGGACCTGCTGATTCTCGACGTCATGCTTCCCGGTGAGAATGGCTACAGGGTCGCCCACAAGCTGCGGGAAGAGCAGCAGGCGGGCACGTATCCCAGACCGCTCCCGATCATCCTGCTGACGGCCCGTGACCTCAGCTCGGACCCGGAGCGTGAAAAGATCTTCATGGACTTTTCGGGAGCAGACCGGGTGATTTACAAGCCTTTCGATCTCGACGACCTGGTCGCACAGGTCGGCGAGCTGTTGGAAGACAGGCCGTAAGAAAGGACCCGGCAACCGTCCCGGCCTCGCGCGAACGCCGTGCATCACCCCGGCACGCGGCGTTGAATCGTCCCCCGATGTGACGCGAATCGCAAACAATCACTCGTGGTGTTGGCAAACCATGTCATAATAGATCCTTAGCGGAGGAAAGGTCATGAGCGATATCACACCTCTCGATGTTCTGGGTCAGAAGTTCTCCAAGCGTTTTCAGGGGTACGATACGCAACAGGTTCACGAGTTTCTCGCGAGCGTTGCCAACACCATCGAAAACCTGACGCGCGAACGCGGCGAGCTCCGCCAGCAGATCCGTTCCCTCGAGGCCGAGCTGGCCTCCTTCCGCAAACGCGAGCATGCGTTGCAGGAGGCGCTGGTCGCCGCGCAGCGTTCGGCCGACGACACCCTCGACGCCGCCAAGGCGGAGGGCCAAAAAATCGTCGCCGAGGCGCAGGCGCTCGCGGACCAACTGGTCGAGGACGCCAGCAGCAGGATCAACACGATCGAGACGGTCATCGGCAATCTCAGGGCCCGCCGGCGCGAGGTGCGCGCCGAGCTGATGCGGCTCGCGGAGCTCCTGCAGGGGCTGATCCACGACGACCAGCAACTCGAAAAGCAGGAACCGCAAACGTCCCGCCTGACCCTCCTCAACCGGCGCAACACCGAGCGCCGGGAAGGCTGATGAGCCTGCTCATCACCGGCGCCAGCCGGATCGAAACGCCAACGGGACATTCAGCCCGCCGCGGCCGGGAGATGGAACATCTCCGGGCGATCCCGGATGCCGTCGTCCGCTGCGAGGGGTCCCGCATCGTTTTCGTCGGCCCGAAGGAGGATCACGATCGTTTGTTCGACCAACCGGACGAGCTGCTCGATGCGCGCGGCGGCGCCGTCATCCCCGGATTCGTCGATCCGCACACGCACCCTGTCTGGGCCGGCTCCCGTGAAGACGAGCTCGACCGCCGGCTGCACGGCGAAACCTACATGGAGATTGCACGCTCGGGAGGCGGCATCAACGCGACGGTCCGCGCCACCCGCGCCGCGAGCTTCGACGAGCTGCTGCGTTCGACGCTCGGGCGTCTCGACACGTTCCTGCTCCACGGCACGACCACCATCGACGCAAAATCTGGGTACGGGCTGGACCTCGAGACCGAGATCCGGATGCTCGAGGTCATCCGCGCCGCCGACGAGCGACACCCCGTCGATCTCATCCCAACCTGCCTCGCGGCCCACGAGGTGCCCCCCGAGTATCGCGACGATCCTGAAGCCTATATCGCGAGCGTCACCGGGCGAATCCACCCGGAGATCGCGCGCCGCGGCCTTGCGCAGGCCGTTGACGTGTTCTGCGAGACGGGCGTGTTCGATGTTTCCCAGACCCGCCGGCTGCTCGCCGATGCGCCCCGCTACGGGTGGGGCATCCATCTGCACGCGGACGAGCTGACTCCCCTCGGCGGGGCCGAGCTCGCCGTCGAGCTCGGCGCGATGTCCGCCGATCACCTCGTCCACGTCACCGAAGGGGGCATCGCGGCTCTGGCGGGATCGGAAACCGTCGCGACGCTTCTGCCCGGTACATCGTTCTTCCTTCGATCATCCTACGCCCCGGCGCGCAGGATGATTGACGCCGGATGCGCCGTGGCGCTGGCAACCGACTGCAACCCCGGTTCCTCGCCGACCGAATCGATGCCCGCGATTCTTGCACTGGCCTGCCTCCAGATGGGCCTCACCATCGAGGAGGTCCTGACCGCCGCAACGCTGAACGCGGCCGCCGCACTCGGTCGCGCAGACCGGTACGGGTCGGTCGAGACCGGGAAGCAGGCCGACCTCGTCGTGCTCAACGGCCCGAGCGCCCACCACCTGGCCTACCACTACGGCGTCAACCCCGTGCGCCACGTGGTCAAGGGCGGCAGGGTGGTCGTCGCGGACGGCCGGTTGCGAGAAGCCCCAGCTTTCGGCGGCTGAGCCGATCATGCGCGACGCCCTGCGACCAACGCTCTGGTTCGTGGCCGGGCTCGGAACGTACGGGGTTTCGGCGGCGCACGGGCCGATGTGGGCCGACAGCTCCAAGCTGACGATCTATGCACTCGCCCGCTATTACCCGACGCTCAACCCGGGAGATCATCCCGCATGGAGCCTGCTCGCCGACGGCTGGTTCCACCTCGTCCCGTGGCTCTCCGCCGTCCGTGCGGCGCATCTACTCTCGGCGCTGGCGGGCGCAGCTGCCGTCGCCCTGATGTGGATCGTGACGTTCAAACACACCCAGTCCGCCGCACGGGCTCACACCGCCGCCGCGGTACTGCTCGTGGCCCACGCCATGTGGTGGTCGTCCAGCCTGGCGGAATCGTACGCGCCGGCGCTTGCGCTGGCCCTGGCAAGCCTCGTTTTCGAGGGGAAAACAACGTCCACATCTGCGGCCTCCGGGCTCTTTGGAGGGCTCGCGCTGGCCACGCATCCGTTCAGCATCGTCATCACCCTCCCCTCACTGTTCCGCCAGCGGCGCAAGCTGTCCCTGTGGGCGGCGTTCGCCACCGCCCTGGCGCCCGTCTGGCTCGGCGTGCTCCATACGGGCCCGGATCCCCTGACCGGCCACGTCTCCGGCCGGGCCGCGTCGTGGATCTGGCACATCCAGGAGTTCCTCGATCCCGGCAGGGCGATCCAGGGTTTGGGTATCGTCGTGGCTCTCCTCGCTCTCAACCTCGGGCCCCTCGGCCTGTGGAGCCTGGCCCGCGGGAAACGGCCCTCCGGTGCGTCCCCGTCACGTCCGGGCCTCGTGGTGGCTGCGGCGTACGCCGGCCTCCTGTGCCTGTACTCGCCGTTTCGCCTTCACCTGATGATCCTGTTTCTCGTTGCGGCCCTTCTCATCGCCCTGCCCCCGCGGCTTTCGCGAACCGGACGGGTTGGTCACGTCTGTTTCCAGGCGGCGGCATACGTGCTGCTTCCGCTCATCCTCACGGCCGCCGGCCTTGGAAGCCTCGGCGTCCGCCGTCTTCCCGGGCGCCGCAACGCCTGGTATTTCCTCTGCCCCATCAAGGCGGGCGACCACGGCCCGGGGCGGTACGCCACGGCGCTGCTGGCCGCCGCGCCGCACGGCGCCGTCATCCTGGCCGATTTCAATCCCGGGGCCGTCCTCGCGCTCGTGCAGCGTACCCGAAGGCTGCGGCCCGACGTCCATCTCGTTCCGACTGCCGTCGACGACGCCGATGGAGCGCCTGACCCGGTCAAAGCCCTGGCAACCCGGATCGACGCCGCGCGCGACGCCGGTCACGCCGTCATCCTGGCCGACCGCTGGGAGGCGTACTACCACACCGCCGGGCTCGCCAGCCGCTTCGGATTGAGCCTGGTCCCCTGCGGACCGGGGTGGCGGGTCGTCACATCCCGGCGAGACGTTGCGCCTCGGCGGCCACTGCCTCCGGCGTGATCTCTTTCAGACAACGCTGATGCCCGAGCGGGCACCTCGCCTTGAAGCAGGGGGAACAGTCCATCGCACGGCAGAGCACCCGGCGAGGCTCCACCAGCGGCGCCGTCCGGCGTGGATCGGTCGGACCGAAGAGCGCCACGATCGGGACGCCGGCCAGCGCCGCGAGGTGCATCGGACCGGAATCGTTGCTGATGACGACTCGTGCCCCGGCCAGGGCGCCGAAAAGCCCCGCGACGTCAAGATCGGGACCGACGTTCGCGACCCGGCGACCGGCGGCTTCCGAAATCTCGGCGGCCAGCCACTCCTCCCCGGGACCGATGAAGACCACGGGGGTCAGGCCAATCTCACCGATCAGCCGCGCCAGGCGACCGAACGACTCGACGGGCCAGCGTTTCGAATCCCCCCACGCCGCGCCCGGAACGAGGCCCGCGATCTTCCCGGTGACCCCGGCCCGTTCGAGCGCCGCCTTCCCTTCCGTGGCGAGGACGGACGGCAACGGGGGTCGCCACGCCGGATCGGCCGGCGGAAGATCAAGGGCGCGAAGAACCGGGTCCGCATCGTGAACCTGATGCCGGTCCCGGTCCACAGGGAAGGCCTGCGTCAGGAGGATCCCGCCCCCTCCACCGGCGCTGCCGAGCGTCCGCCGGGCGACGAGCCGTACCAGGAGCTTCGCGCGCGTGGCGTGACGCAGCGTGACGGCAGTGTGGAACCGTCCGTGTCCCACCGTCAGGCGGCGGGCCGTGGCGAGAAGCGACGTGCGGCGATCCGTGGCGATGACGTTCGATCCCGGGAAAACCAGCCCGAGCAACCGCGCCACGGGGGGGCGGCATCCCAACACCATCTCGCCGGGGCGCCATCGATCTCCCAGCCTGGCAACGGCGGGCAGGGACATCACGACGTCGCCGATCCAGTTTGGAAGGTCCACGAACACGGCTGGATGCGTCCGGCTCACCGGGGGTTCGCTGCGGCCGTCCATGGCGCCCCGGGACCTGTCACATCCCATCGACGCGAATGCGGCGGATGGTCAGCGCACGACCCGTCGTTTCGTCGGCCTCGACGAGGGCGCCGTGGAGCTGGGGATCGCGCTTGGCCGTCTCGAACGGGCGCGGGGTGTTATACAGGAAGCGTTCGAGGATCCTATCGGTCCGCATTCCGATCACGGACTCGTAGGCGCCCGTCATGCCGACGTCGGTCTGGAGCGCGGTTCCCTGCGGCAGAATCCGCTCATCAGCGGTCGGCACATGGGTGTGCGTGCCGAGGACGGCGGTGACGCGCCCGTCGAGGTACCAGCCCATCCCCTGTTTCTCCGACGTCGCCTCCGCATGCATGTCCACCACGATCAGTGTCAGCCCGGGATGCGACGTCCGGATCTCGTCGAGCACCCGGTCTGCCACCCGGAACGGATTGTCGATCGGCCGCATCATCGCCTGGCCCTGGAGGTTGATCACCGCGACCGGAACCCCGGCTGCCGTCTCTCCGACGCACCATCCCCGGCCCGGGTTCCCGTCCGGGTAGTTCGCCGGTCGCAGCAGGGACGGGTGGGCGTCGAAGAGGGGAACCCCCTCCTTCTTGTCCCAGGCATGATTCCCGGTCGTCAGGACGTCGATCGGGAGATCGTCGATCTCCTCCAGCGTTTTCGGCGTGATGCCGAACCCCCCCGCGAGGTTCTCGACGTTGACGATGACGAAGTCCACCATCTCGCGGTCGATGATCGCGTTGAGCTGCGCCTTGAGGATCTTGCGTCCCGCCGATCCCATCACGTCGCCAACCAGCAGGATCCGGATCAACGGGCATACTCCACGGCGCGTGTCTCGCGGATGACGGTCACCTTGATCTGACCGGGATAGGTCAGCTCCGCCTCGATCTTCTTCGCAACGTCGCGGGCGAGCCAAAGGGCCTCCTCGTCGCTGATCTTGCCGGACTCGACGACGATCCGCAGCTCGCGGCCGGCCTGGATCGCGTATGCCTTCTCCACGCCCTTGAATTCCGCAGCCAAGCTCTCCAGCTTTTCCAGGCGCTTGATGTAGCTCTCGAGAATCTCCCGCCGTGCGCCCGGACGCGCGGCGGACAGGGCATCGGCAGCCGTGATGAGCACCGCTTCGACGCTCTGGGGATCGTAGTCGCCATGGTGGCACTCCATCGCGTGGATAACGGCTTCGGACTCGCCGTACCGCTTGAGAAGCTCCCGGCCCAGCTCGAGGTGCGTCCCCTCGAGCTCTCGATCGATCGCTTTTCCAACGTCATGGAGCAACCCGGCTCGCTTGGCCACCTCGGCGTTGACGCCAAGCTCGGCGGCCATGTGATGGGCCAGCCACGCCACCTCCATCGAGTGTCTCAGGGCGTTCTGTCCGTAGGACGAACGGAACTGGAGCCGGCCCAGGAGCTTGAGAAGCTCCGGGTGGAGATCGGGGATGCTCATCTCCAGCGCCACCGCCTCACCGTCCGCGAGAAGCTTTTCGTCCATCTCGGCGCGGACCTTTTCGACGACCTCCTCGATCCGTGCGGGATGGATGCGCCCATCCTGAACCAGGCGACCGAGCGCCAGTCTCCCGATCTCCCGCCGGACCGGCTCGAAGCAGGATAGGATCACGGCTTCCGGCGTATCGTCCACGATCAGGTCGACGCCGGTCGCCTGCTCGAACGCGCGGATGTTGCGCCCCTCGCGGCCGATGATCCGGCCCTTCATGTCGTCGGAGGGAAGATCGACGACGGAGACCGTGCTCTCGATGACCTGCTCCGACGCGATTCGCTGGATCGCCATCGAGATGATCCGCCGGGCCCGCTCCTTCGATTTCTCGATCGCCTCGTCCTCGATCCGCTTGACCATGTTGGCAGCCTCGATGCGCGCGTCGTGCTCCATCGCATGCATGAGCTCGGCCTTGGCCTGATCCTTCGTCAAACCGGCGATCTGCTCCAGACGGCGGTGCTGCTCCTCGACGGCGTGCGCAAGCTCCTCCTCCTTCTCGGCCAGCTGCTTGTCCCGGGCGCCCAGATCGGCCTCGAGCTTTTCGACCTGCCGCTCCCGCTCCGCAAGCCCGAGGAGCCGTTCTTCGAGGACCACCTCGCGTTGATCGATCCGCTTTTCGATCCCCGCCAGCTCGATCCGGTGGTTGCGTGTTTCGCGCTCGAATTCCGTCCGCGCCGCCAGGAGCCGTTCCCGCGCCTCGACGTCGGCATCCTTGAGAATCCTCCTGGTTTCGACCTCGGCCTCGGCCACGAGGCGCCGGGCTTCTCGCTCTGCCTGCTCAAGAATCCTGGCTGCCGAGCGGCGGGCCCGGATCCACAGCCAGAGCACAACCCCCAACCCGAGCACCACCAGCGCTCCGCCGATGGCGAGTATCCACGTCGTCTGCACGATAACCCCCTTTTCAAGGAGCGATCGGGACGTTCAAGCTCCAGGAGAGCGCCGGATCATCCTCGGAAGAGTTGAAGTGGAGGTCCCCGCTTCAGCCGTGTGAGCATACCCATTTGAACCTGCGAAACCACAGGCGGGCGCCTGTCCGCCGCCCCACGGGACGACGGAACCCGGCAACCCCTCAAATAGGTGTTGGTTCAGCAATAGTTCTGCTCATCACCAACTGTGCAGGGACCTCCTTGTCCTAGATTACGTTGCATCATGGGTCTCCCCATCTCCCAGAACCTCTTCCAGTTTGTTGACCAGACGTTTCGCCTGTTGCTCAAGATCCCGTTGCCGGGCGTCCTGATCCATTGATCGCTCTTTATAGAGCTCGTCCGCGATATTCAGGGCGGTCAAGATCGCCACCTTGACCGTGTCGACAGCGGAGGACTGACCCGCCACCTCGCGCATCTTCCGGTCGACGAACCGCGCCAGCTCTTCGAGCCGGGCGGCGTCGCCGTCGGCGCGCACCCCGAGCTTCTGGCCGAAAACTTCGACTGTAGCCCGGACGGTGGACATCGTCCCTCCTTTCCACGTTCCAGTATACCTCATCATTTTTCAGCGTTGCCACCGGGGCGCGGATAGGGCTCCGTCTCCCGAATGACCACTTTCTCGCCGGGCTCGCAGGCTCGCCTGGCCATGAACACCGGAAAAGGCGAGCGGCACACCACCTCGGCTTCGTCACCGCCGCACCCACTCGACAAACGCCTTCTCATGGGCGGCACGCCCCGCCGGGGTGCGTGGTTGCGGGGCGGTTCGAGGATGTTGGAGATTGTCTCGAAGGGGGAGGGCCGTTACGATGACACGCATGGATATGACGATGCCTCCCGATGGGTGGTTCTCGGTCCGGTTCCGGGTGCGATTCGCCGAGACGGACGCAGCCGGAATTGTGCATCATTCCGTGTACCTCGTCTGGTTCGAAGAGGGACGTTCGGAGTTTTCGCGCCAGCTGGGCATGCCGTATTCCGGCCTGGAACAGGCCGGCGTGGAGCTGCTGCTGACCCGGTCGGAGGTGCGGTATCTCAAGGCCATCCGGTACGATGAAGAGATTGAGATCCGCACCCGCACGAGCATGGTCAAGTCGCGCCGGATGGTCTTCGAATACCAAGCCGCCCGCGTTGCAGATGGCGTCGTGGCCGCCACGGGGACAACGGAGCATCTTGCGGTTTCGAGGACGAGCGGCCGCCCCGTCCGGATCCCGGAACCGTTCTTTTCCTCCTGGAAGCGGGCTGTGGTGGCTTCCAGTACCTGAGGGACGGCCCTACTTCGACCATTCCGGCATCAGCGGCCCCGGGCGGGCCACATCGCACCATTCGACATCCCGGGGCGCTGCGGAGAGGGGCACGCGGCGAGCAACTTTCTTGTGACCGATCTTGAAAAACGCGAGGGCCGGAGCATTCGTGGCAACAACGGCCCACACGCCGCCCGGCGCGACCGCCAGGCGAGCCGGCGACGCGGCGAGCGTGACGGGTTTGCGCCGGGACACGGCCAAGCCCTTGCGCTTCACCTTCAGGTGGAAGCACTCGACCGTCCCCGTATGGCCGGTCGCCACTGCTGCCAGCAGAACGCTCCCTCCGCCCGAGAATGCCACGTCCTTGACCACGCCCCCGGCCGCAATCACGCGCACGGTTGCCAGCGTAGCAGGATCGACGAGCCGCACGCCGGAAGCCCCCGTCGCGAAGGCCAGCACGCCGAGGCTTTGTGAAAACGCCATCGAGGTGACGTCTGGGTCCAGCGGGGTTTTGCGGAGGACCTCGCGGTCGACGAGATCGATCGCCCACAGAACCGGCGGCCCGGCGACGCCGGGCGTACGCTCCAGGATCAGCGCCGTCGTCCAATCCTTCGCGATGAGGACCTGCCAGGGCCGGGTGATCCGGGCCCCGATGCGAGCGATCATCGCCCGTTCCGGGTAACTGAGCACGAGCACATCCCCGGCGACGGCGATGTACCGGTCCGCGACTTCTGGGCCGAAATGGGGCATTGTCACGCCCTTGAGCCTCCGGATTATCCGGAGCTTCCTCAGATCGATGACGAGGGTCGTGCCGTCGACGAGGTCCGGAGCGAAGAGCACGCCGCCGGGCCCCGGAAACAGCCAGCCCACGGGACCTGCATCGAACCTCGTCACCGCCCCGGTCACCGGTGAGACGACCTCCACGGTATGCCCGCCGGAAACCGCGACCAACCCGGGAGGCTCCGGCGTCCGCGCCTGCGCGATGGGAACCCCGGCGACCCCAAGAACGAACGCCGCCACGAAAACGAACGCAACCCCTCTTCCCTTCATGACAGCACTGTACACGAGACGCCCCCTTCCCACGAACAAGTCAACGGTAGAGTAGAGGGGACGGGCCTGTCGGCCCGCTCCCCAGGTCCGGTTACCCTCGCCTGAGGGGCCGCCGCGATATGGCGAACGACCAATTACCAGACTGACTCCTTCCAGTCAGTAAGACACACCAGACTTCGCCTGGCGCACCAGAACGGCCACAACGACCCTGCATAGCGACACGGGATCGACCTTGAGCCGGCCGGTGATGGGATACCCGAAAGCCCATTCTCTGCATTCGCATTCGTAGCCGACGGGTTGTGAGCACGTGGTAGCGTGGAGCCCGGAGGAGCGTGTGATCGAAGCACCAACAGATGGCAACGCGGCCACGTGCCTGTGCCCAGCGACGAGGTGGGCGGATGTGTCCTGAGCAAGACCTCGCCCGTCCAGATCCCGGCTGGCGGGTCCACGCCGGGCTGCTCTTCGTACAGCTCAACTTTGGGGCCTTTCACGTCAGCGCAAAGGCGGTGCTCGCCCACATGCATCCGCTGACCGTTGCGGGCCTTCGGGTGCTCGTGGCCACGCCGATCCTCCTCCTGCTCGCCTGGCGCCACGACCGCCTCATTCCCTCGCGCCGGGACCTGCCGTGGCTCGCCCTGCTCGGCCTTCTCGGGGTCTTCGCCAACCAGCTCCTGTTCATCTTCGGCCTGCGCTGGACGACGGCGACGAACGCGGCGATCCTGATGCCGTCGATCCCGGTCTTTGCAGCCGCCATCGCCATCGTCGGCGGCATCGAACGAGCCAACCCGAGGAAGCTCGCGGGCATCGTCCTGGCCGTCGCCGGCGCCCTCGTCATGCTCGATCCCGGCCGCATCGAGCTTGGAAGCCGGACGCTCGCCGGCAACGCGATGATCCTCGCAAACTGCCTGAGCTACGCCACGTTCCTCGTGGTGATGCGGCGACTGCTCCACCGCCTCCCGGTCACGACCGTGATTGCATGGGCGTTTCTCTTCGGCGGTCTCGGTGTGACGGCCGTGTCGGCCTCGCACCTCGCGGCGATCCCGTTCGCCTCGGTTCCCGCCTTCGTCTGGATCCTGATGGCGTACATCGTCCTCGTTCCAACGGCGCTCAACTACCTGATCAACACGTGGGCACTGGCACGTTCGACGCCGACCCTGGTGGCCGCCTACACGACGCTCCAGCCGCTCGCGGCCGGCATCCTCGCGGCGATCTTCCTCGGCGAGCGCGCCGGCTGGCCGCAGGTCACCGGCGCCCTCCTCATCGCCGCCGGCCTGTGGCAGGTCTCAGCGAGCGCCGCGGACAGGGCTCAACGTCCGGTGTCAACCCACTGATCCGCTGTCGTGGCGACGCTCGTGCATGACCGTGGCCAGATCCAGGCGAACGTGCAGCGCTCCGGCCGGCCAGATCGCATCACCCGTACTACCCACCCGGCAGGGACACGCCATGCAGAAACCGGTACAATACGCCGGTGGTGGACCTAACGCTCTCTTGTGGGGAATGGCAACGGTGAGCTGGTTTTGGAAACGAGGCGCGAGCGGGCCGCGCAGCGCCCGGCAGGCACCTGGCGTGCGCTGGCTGGGCGCCTGGGTCACCGCTGCAGCCATCCTGTGGAGCGGGGCAGCTTTCGCCGGAACGTTGCCCGGACCGCCGGTTGGAAAGGCCGCCGGGCCGGTCACCCTGCGGGCCGATCACCAGGAGTGGATCAAGAAGAGCAAGTGGCACGGTAGCGGGCACGTCGAGATCCTGTACCAGGACATCAAGATCACCTGCGACGACGTCCAGTTCGACAACGAGACGATGGAGCTCGTGGCCCGCGGCAACGTCATCATGGACCAGGGGCCGCGCCGTTTCACAGCTTCCAAGCTCACCTACAACCTCAAAACGAAGACTGGGAAGTTCATCAACGCGACGGGGCAGGCGGCGCCGGAGTACTACTTCACCGGGAAGGAGATCGACAAGCTGGACGCTACCCGCTTCAAGCTCTTCGATGCGACGTTTACCTCGTGCTCACCGGAGGCACGGCCCCCGTGGCGCTTCAAGATCAAGCGCGCCCTCATCGAGGAGGAGGGGTATGGCCATTTCCACGGCGTCAGCCTGCAGGTCAAGGGCGTGCCGGTGTTCTACCTTCCGTACCTGCTCTGGCCGGTCAAGACCGAGCGTACCAGCGGCCTCCTCGTGCCAACCTTCGGCTACTCGAACCGGCGAGGCATGTATATTGGGAATGCTCTGTACCTCGCCCTGGCCCGCAGCTACGACACGACCATCTACGTCGACACGTATTCGCAGGGATGGTTCGGTATCGGCAACGAGTGGCGGTGGACGCCGAAGGAGCATGCGAAGGGGGATGTCACCGGGTATGTCGTCCGTGATCCCGATACCGGCGTGACCGAATGGAAGATCGACGGGAAGTACCAGCAGGACGACTTTCTCGGCTTTCACCTGGTATCCGAGCTGCACGACATGTCCGACCTTGATTTCTTCCGGGAGTACGAACACACGTTCAACCGGAACACGCTTCGATCGTTGTACTCGTACGTCTACATGACGCGGGCGTGGGGTCCATACAACCTGAATATCCGCATGGACCGGCGGAAAACCTACCTGACCTCCAGCCAGATCATCCTGCAACAGCTCCCCGAGGTGGAGCTGAGGGTCCGGCCCACGCGGATCCGTGAAACGTCGCTCTTCTGGTCACTGGTGTCGTCGGTCAACCTCTTCAACGTCGACCGCGGCGGCAGGTTGTCGGGAACCTACGAGCGCCTCGACGCCCACCCGGAGCTCTCGTACACGTTGCCCAGCCCGCCATGGCTGAGCATCACGCCGCGGTTCGGCCTGCGAAGCACCTATTACACGAAGAGCTACAACGCCCAGCACACCGCATTCCTCGATTCAAGCATCGACCGCTCATACGTCGAGGCCGGGCTGGACATCGTCGGGCCATCCTTCAGCCGGATCATCCATCACTCCTGGGGACCATTCACCAAGTTCAAACACCTGATCGAGCCCAGGCTCGAGTACGGCTTTGTCTCCGATCCCGGCGATATCTCGCGCATCCCCCGTTTCGACGAGGTCGACTCGACCCTGGTGACGAACAAGGTGCGCGTCAGCATCGCCAACCGGCTCTTCGGACGGATGAAGAGCTCACACAGCGCCCGCGAGCTGGGTTCGTTCATCGTGTACCAGGACTACTCGTTCAGCGAACCGCTCGACTTCTCGTTCGATCGCACGCAATCCTCGCGGCGCGGTCCGCTCGGGGGCATTCTACGGATCACTCCCGTTGGGGGCATCTACGTCGAAGCCCGCGCCGAGTTCGACACCCTCTTCCACAACCTCAGCTCTGACTCGCTGTCGGCCTCCATGTTCCGGAAAGGGAAATTCCTGAACTTCACCTGGTACCAGGGATACGTTCCGCAGACGGGGAAGCGGACGAGCTCGCAGATCCGGACCTCGTTCGGCTTCTCGGGCGCCAACCGCCCCTTCCAGCTCCGCCTGCATCTCAGCTACGACGTCCAACAGTCCAAGTTCCTCCAACAGCGAATCGTCGCCCGCTACCAGGGAAGCTGCTGGGGTGTCACCGTCGAGTACCGGGACCTGGAGTTTACCAACTACCCCTCGAAGGACCTTCGCATCTCAGTAGACTTCAAGGGCCTCGGCCGTCTCCTGGATATCCGGACCGGTCTGCAGAACCAGTAACCTCGCCGGCCCGCCGGCAAGGCCGGCCCTTCCCCGGTGCTGGAAAGACCGTGACGGGACACATCGAACCGGCCCATGTCCAGCGGATGAGCGACAGCTCCACCCTCCGAATCTCCACGCGATTGGATGGTGCGGCGGGCAGGAAAACCAAGTACCATCTCAGGCCGGGAGGAGGGACGATGAGCGCATTTTCCGGGATGTCGCGCGAGGAGCTTCTCAAGGTCGTCGACATGTTCGCCAAGAACTGGCTGGCGCACGATGGATGCTGGTTCCTGGCGGCCGAGGAACGGTACGGCATCGAAACCGCGATCGAGCTCGATACCGCGTCGTGGGCACGGTTCGCCGCAATCGAGGCGGGCCGCATCATGCGGACGTTCGGCATCGAGCCGGGTGGCGGGCTCGCCGCCCTCGAAAGAGCGCTGCGCCTGAGGATGTACGCCGCCATCAACCGGCAGCACGCCGAATGGTCTGCCGGACGCACGGTGCTGCGATTCTTCATGGATTCGTGCCGGGTGCAGGAGGCCCGGCGGCGCAAGGGGCTTCCCGATTTCCCGTGCAAGAGCGTCGGGATCGTCGAATTCTCGACCTTCGCACGCACCGTGGACCCGAGGATCGTGACGACGTGCCTGCACTGCCCGCCCGATCCGGTGGGAAAGAGGGCCTGCGGCTGGGAGTTCAGGATC
>JAADFN010000038.1:0-7768 GCA_013152895.1 Acidobacteriota bacterium
GACCGGGACGACCTGCCCGACGGCGGTGCCGGCGCCTTTGTCGCCTGCATCGAGGAGCTACGGCGGCTCGACGCGCCGCCGGCCGTCGAGGTGCTGACACCCGATTTCCGCGGCGACCTGGCCCAGGTGGACCGGATCGTCGCCGCCCGGCCCGAGGTCTACAACCACAACGTGGAGACCGTTCCCAGGCTCTATCGGGACGTCCGCCGCTCGGGCCGCTACGACTGGGCGCTGGACGTGCTCCGGCGCGTGGCCGAGCGTGACCCGGGTATCGTGCGGAAGTCCGGGCTGATGGTGGGGCTGGGCGAGACCCGCGACGAGGTGCTCGCCGTCCTCGAGGACCTCGCTGCGGCCGGCTGCCAGGTGGTCACCATCGGCCAGTACCTGCGTCCCACACCTCGCGAGATGGAGGTCCGACGCTACTGGCATCCCGAGGAGATGGCCGATCTGGCGGCCGCCGGCGAGGCACTGGGTCTCGAGGTAATCTCCGGGCCCTTCGTCCGCTCCTCCTACCGCGCCGAGGAGGCGTTCCTCCGGATCCGGGCCGGGTAGGGGGCGGTGTGAGCCCCTGGGCGGCCGGTCCGGAGTGGGAGAGGCAGCTCGAGGAGCTTCCGCTTCCCGCTCCCTTGCGCCGGACCCTGGCGGAGCCGGTTCCCCGGTCCATTCCGCCGGGGACGTTTGGCAGGCTGCTGAGAGGAACGATGGGTATGGCGTTCTGGGTGGGTGTCGGCCTGTGCAGCGTCGGGGGGGCCTACTCGGTGATCTTCTTCGCCATGGGGGCGCCGTGGCAGATCCCCGCCGCGGCGGCTGGCGTGGCCTTCCTCGGCCTGCTGTCCCTGGCGTGGTGCCTGGCGAGGGCCTGCGGCCGCCGGTACCTCCTCCGCCGAGGAGAGCTCGGGGAAGCGGTGCTCGAAGCCATCGGCAAGCCCGACGCAGGCCTTGCAAGGCCATTCTTCGGCGTGTCGACCGAGGTGGTGTACCGCTTCGTGGACCCGCAGGGGAAGGAGCACCGGCGCCGGACGGTTCTTCTGTGGGATGAAGGCCTCCGGGAGCTCGAACCCGGTTCCCGGCTCAAGCTGCTCTACGATACCCGGCATCCGAGATGGAACCTCCCCCTGGTGGCCCTGCTCCAGCCCCGGTGAGATTCCGTGGAGACGGTGGCCGGCCAGCTTCACCTGACAGCCGGCCCAGACTGCACCCGGAGCAGCAACAGTGTCCGCCGCACGTGTTTGTCCAACCGGCCCTGTACCCACACGCGGAGACAGTGACGGTGCGCGAGACACGGCTGGTGGTGCGGGCGGATCACGAGCGGCCGGTCAGGGGAGCGCGAAGGACGCATCCGACACAAGAGCGGCGGCGGCAGCTCCGCGAACGGCGGAAAGCCGGGCACACCCGTGGGGCGCAGATTGGGTCGTTGGAGACGGGGAAGGCGGTTGGGGTGACGGTCAATCGGGACAGGGAGACCAGGACCATCCTGCGGGTCAAGGTGGAGACCTTCGATACGCCGGCGCAGGCGCAGGCGGAGCTTGCGCGCCGGCAGGCCCGAAAGGCCAGGCGGCACCCGTTGAAGCAAGATGACCGTCGAGAGACGACAGGCCGCCCCGGCCAACCGGCGCGGCTTTTCGAGATGGGCAGACGACGGCCAGGGTTCGGCGGGCCATCAGTACCTCGGCCGGGGCGATCGCCGGCATCTATCTTCCAAGACGTTGACGTGTAGAAGGACCAACTTACCTGAAGATGTGTCTCAGAAAATGCGAAACCTTGGGAAAGCTGTATGAAAAGCTTGACGAGCTCGGCGAGTGGCCAATAATATCTGTCGCAACAGTCCCGGGTGAGAATCCTGTGGTCATGGATCGAGGGGAGGAGGCATGAAGGTCACGATCTTGAGCCGAGCGGAGCGATGGGGCGTGGTGCGCCGCGCGGTGGGGATGTGGCTGGTGCTGACCCTGGCGTTTGGTACCGTCGTCATTCCCGAGGCGTGGGCGGCGGACTACTACGTCGATACAGGGGGCAGCGACGGCAACGATGGGTTGTCGACGACGTCGCCGTGGAAGACGCTGACCCACGCGTTGGTCCAGGTGGCGAGCGGTGACGTGATCCACGTGGCGGCGGGGACGTACGACACCTCGAACAACGGCGAGACCTTTCCGCTGGCATTGAAGGATGGCGTCGTGATTCTCGGAGACGTGGACGATCCATCGCAGGTCGTGATCCGGTCCCCCGGGGGAACGAGCTGTTTCTTCAACAACGACACGGCGTTGTCGTCCTCCACCCGGCTGGCCGGCGTGACGCTGGAGGACGATGGGACCGCCGATACGAACCTCGTGTTGGTCTGGGTGGGTTCCGCCACGATATCACCTCGGATCGACCACAACGTCTTCAAGGCTAACTCCACCTACGACAACGGCATCAGGTACCGGGACCTTTCGAGCGATGCCGGGACCTTCAGGGCCACCATCGACCACAACGTCTTCGATGGCCTGGGCGCAGGGGTGTGGAACGAGTCCGTTGGCGAAGGCCAGGGGCAGGTGTTCTCCCCCGTGATCCTCAACAACACCTTCACGGGCTGCAGCTATCCGGTCGCCTACACCATGAAGACCTCTGCCGAGGGCACCGTCGGCGGCCGGGTCGAAGACAACACGTTCGAAAACACCGGTACAAACGATGTGTTTGCCGATTTCGATCCGGAATACGGGGCAGGCAGCCTCCTGTTCGACCCGACCATCACGGGAAACGACATGCAGAGTGGAGCTGGGACCAATGTGAAGCTTTCCCTGTATGGATACAGCTACGAAGGGAACGTAAAGCTTGCACCGGTCATCACCGACAACACCATGGACGGGACGGACTTCAACGTTCTGATGGAGGGGTATTACAACGACATGGACGGTGATTACACGGTGGCACCGACCATCAGCGGCAACACCATGACCGGTGCGAGCAGGTGCAGCGTCAGGCTTTCACTGACGACCATGTCGGTCTCCGACTCGGCCGAACGCAACGTCATCTCCCCGACCATCACCAACAACACCATCACGGCCAACGGTGGCGAGGGCGTGTGGATCTCTCTCACCGACTGGAGTGGCGGTCAGCTCGAGGGTGCGGCGACCATCTCCGGCAACACGGTGACTGGGGCGAGTTGGGCGCTCGACTGGGAGATGTCGGAGATGTCGGACGGCGATGGGATGGATCTTTCGGTGGTCATCTCAAACAACACCGTGACGAGCCCGACACACGCCGGGATCTATTTCTCGATGGAATCCATGTCGTTTTCGGATCATGGCAACGGCAGCACCTTCAACCTGGCCATGGAGGGCAACACCATCACCGATGCCGGGGACTACGGTATCGTCGCCTACCCGGCCTATTCCTGGAACGACGAGAATTCGGTGGACGAGACGGTGCTCATCCGGGGCAACACGGTGACGGGGTCTGCAAAGGACGGGATGTACCTCTCCTTCAGCGATCAAACCTCGAACACGCTGGACGCCCGGGTCACCGACAATGTGATCAAGGGAAACGATCAGGATGGGTTGTATGTGGAGTCGAACGATCTCGGCTCAAACGGCATTCAAGTGTCCTGCAACACGATCACGGACAACGGGGACAACGGGATTCGTCTGGGGGACGGCAACGATCCGCCGGCGGACTTCGGTGGTGGCAGCCTCTCGTCGCCCGGGAACAACATCCTGACGGGGAACGGGACCAACGGCACCGTCGGGCAGTACGACTTCTACAACGAGGACGACGCCGATGTCAGGGCCGAGAGCAACTGGTGGGGGACGACGGACGAGACCGTCATCGACAGCCACATCCGGGACGACAACGAGGCGAGCGGCATCGGCCACGTCGACTTCGCCAACTATCTTTCGGCGGCGCCGTCGGTCAGCGTCTCGGCGACGCTGACGGCGTCGGTGGCCAACGATGTGGCGCCGCCGGGGCCCTCGTGGGGCGACACGCTCGAGTACACGGCCCAGATCACGGTCAGTGGTTGCGGGGACGCCAGCGCGAGCTTCACGGCGCCGGTGGATGCCAACACGACGGTGGTGCCGGGCTCGGTGACGACGACGCGGGGGATCGTGCAGTCGGACGATCCACCGAAGGTGGCCGTTGGCGTGATCGACCCGACGGAGGCGGTGACGGTGACGTGGCAGGTGGTGGTCAACGGCGGCACGTCGGTCGAGACCCAGGGGACGGTGGCAGCGACGAAGACGGGGTCGACGCTGACGGACGATCCCAACCAGCCGGGGACGTCGGATCCGACGGTGACGGCGATCCATGCGCCCTCGCCCGGGACGGTGCAGTTTGCGGAGGCTTCGTACAGCGTTGGGGAGGGGGATGGGTCGGTGACGCTGACGGCAACGCGGACGGGCGGGAGCGACGGGGCGGTGACGGTGAGCTACACGACCATGGACGGCACGGCGGTGGCGCCAGGGGACTACACGCCGACGTCGGGGAGTCTGAGCTGGGCGGACGGTGATACGGGCTCGCGGCAGATCGTGGTGCCGATCGTGGACGATGCCGTGGCGGAGGGCAACGAGAGCTTCACGGTGGAGCTGAGCAATCCACCGGGTTCGAGCTTCGTCGGAGATCCGGCGACGGCGGTGGTGACGATCCGTGACAACGAGCCGCGGGAGATCCCGGTCTTGGGCTCGTGGGGCGTGACGGTGTTCGCGGGTCTGATCCTGCTGCTGGGAGTCGGTGTGCTCCGGCGGCGCTGGGCCGGGGCGGCGCTGGCAGTGCTGCTGGCCGTGCTGCTTGCGGTGCCGGCCATGGCGGCGAAGCCGAGGGCCGGGCACCGGGAGGTGTATGCCGGTGCGGTGGCGTCAGTGCAGGCCGTGGAAGGCCGGGTGACGCTGGAGCTCGAGGGGGGCCGGACGATCACGGTGCCCGAGGCGGTGCTGGTGGTCCGGGAGGGCCACGTTCGTGGAGCGAAGGGGGAGCGGGCCGCGGCGCAGGCCCCCGGACCCCGGGCGGTGCGGCACACCGGGCACGGGGTGTCGTTGCTGGCGCCCGGGCGGGGCGTGTTGGTCAAGGTCAAGCGTGACCGGGAGAGCGGGGAGATCCGGCGGGTAAAGGTGCTGACCTACGCGAGCGCGGCGCAGGCGCAGGCGGAGCTTGCGCGCCGGGAGGCCCGAAAGGCCAGGCGGCACCCGCCGAAGTAGGACGACGATCGAGAGACGAACGGCCGCCCCGGGAAGCTGGGGCGGTTTTTGTGCGCCTGCACCTGGTGTTGGCCGGACCCACGGTGGCGTGGTCCCCCCCGGTCGAGACGCCGGCGGTGTAACCGCCAGCTGGCCGTTCCGCGGTCGGTGTGTGTATCCTGGGACGGTGACTCGGAAGACCTGCGTCGCCCTGGTGCTGGCCGCCCTCGTGGGCATGACCGCCTGCCACAGAAAACCGGTCAACGTTCTTCTCGTGACGTTTGATACCACCCGGGCAGATCACGTGGGGTACGCCATGGGCAAGAAGGGTGTGACGCCCATGCTCGACGCCCTGGCGCACCGGGGAACGTGGTTCTCCACCTGCGTGACGCCCCAGCCGCTGACGCTGCCGTCCCACACGAGCATCATGACCGGCCTCTACCCCTTCCATCACGGCGTCCGCAACAACGGGACCTACATCGTGCCCGGGCGCGACCTCACACTGGCCGAGCGCTTCCACGACGCCGGCTACGCCACCCACGCCGTCATCTCGGCCTTCGTCCTGGACTCGCGTTTCGGCCTCGACCAGGGTTTCGACAGCTACGACGACGATCTCTCGGGCGGGCCGAAGCAGAAGATGTTCATGTTCAAGGAGGTCAAGGCCAAGCGGACGGCGGAGCGTGCGGTCCGCTGGCTCCGAAGCCAGCGTCCCAAGGACCGGCCCTTCTTCCTGTGGGTCCACTTCTTCGACCCCCACGCCGACTACGATCCGCCGCCCGAGTGGGCCGCCAAGCTCCCCGGCGATCCGTACCAGGGGGAGATCGCCTACGCCGACCACGAGCTGGGCTACATCCTCAAGGAGCTCGACGACGAGAAGCTGCTCGACGACACGGTGGTCGCCTTCACCGGCGACCACGGCGACGGCCTCGGCCAGCACGGCGAGAAGACCCACAGCCTCTTCATCTACGAGTCCACAACCCGCGTACCGCTGCTGTTCTCGGGACCGGGGGTACCGGCGGGAATGCGGATCGACGAGCTCGTCCGCACCATCGACATCGCGCCGACCCTGCTCGAGCTCGCCCACATCGGGGTGCCGAAAAACCTCGATGGCACCTCGCTGGTGCCCGTGTGGCACGGCCATCCCGACCACCGGGTCGCCTACCTGGAGACCTTCGTCCCCCGGCTCAATTTCGGCTGGTCGGGGCTGCGTGGCATGCGGGATGCCACCACCAAGGTCATCCTGGCGCCGCGGCCCGAGGTCTACGACCTGGCGAAGGACCCCGGAGAGACGAACAACCTGCTCCGCCACGGCACCATGCCCGAGGATGCCCGCAAGATGTTCGCCGAGCTCAAGACGATCGTTCGGGACGACCCCTTCACACACGGCGAGCAGCAGGAGGGGCAGGTGGACCAGGAGACGCGGCGCAAGCTGGCCTCGCTGGGTTACGTCTGGGGCGCACCGGCCGGGAAGGAGGGCGAGCTTCCCGACCCCAAGGACCGGATCACGTTCTGGGAACAGTTCCAGCACGCCCAGAGCCTGATCCGGGGCGGTCAGTACGAGCAGGCGCAGCGGGAGACGGAGGCACTGCTCGAGGACGATCCCAACAACGTGGTGGCCATGGGCTCCCTGGCCATGGTCCTCGGCCACCTCCACGAGCAGGACAAGGCGCTGGCGATCTACCGCCGCATGATGGAGCTCGATCCGCACCGCGGCGCGGCCTATCTCGGGGCGGCCCGCATCCTCGGCACGAAGGGCAGGTACGACGACGCGGTCGCCACGGTGCACCGTTTCCTCGCCATCCAGCCCAACGACGTCGAGGCCTACACCGTGCTCGGGGATCTGGCCCTCGACCGGGAGGATTACCCCACGGCCGAGGCCGCCTTCCGCAAGGCCTTGAAGATCGATCCTCACTCCTCCCTGGCGGCCTCGGGGCTCGGCAACTGCCTCAACCGCTCAGGAAGGGTCAAGGAGGCACGGGACCTGCTGGCCGAGTACCACCGGAAGGATCCCACGAGCCACGCCATTGCCTACAACCTGGCCGTGGTCAGCGAGCGGCTGGGAGATCCCAAGGCGGCCCTCGCGCTGTACGAGCAGGCCATCAAGCTCGACCCCGACCATTCCATGAGCTGGAACAACCTGGGCTCGTTGCTTTCCCGGCAGGGCAAGCTCCGCGAGGCGATCGCGTGCGTGGCCAAGGCCCACCAGCTCGACCCCGACAACGTGGAGGCGACCTACAACCTCGGTGCGCTCCTGGCCCGTGCCGGCCGCCCGCAGCAGGCCTTGGCCCTGGTGGAGCAGGCTCTCGAGCAGCGCCCGGCACTGATCCAGGCCGCCATCCTCCGGGCCCAGGTCCTCGAACGGCTCGGACGCAAGCGTGAGGCCCTGGCCCAGTGGCGGCGCCTGGGCAGGGACAACCCCGGGGCGCTGCTCCAGGTGGCCCGCCTCGAGCTCGCGCTGGGCAACCACGGGGCCGCCAGGGCGGCGCTCGGGCGGGCCATCGCCCGGGGGGGCGAGCGGGTGCGCGCGGCCGCCATGAAGAACCCGAAGCTGCGCGGCCTGCTCTGAGCGGTGTCGCCCCGGACGGCCCGGACCGCTGCAACGCCTCGATGCAGGCGACGAAGGC
>JAADFN010000038.1:7821-16083 GCA_013152895.1 Acidobacteriota bacterium
GATCGTCGCCGCCCGGCCCGAGGTCTACAACCACAACGTGGAGACCGTGCCGCGGTGGTGCTTCCTGCGTCCATTGTAGATCTTCCCTGGGTCGGCCGGTTTCACCTGACAGCCGGCGCAGACTGCACCCGGAGCAGAAACAGTGTCCGCCGCACGTGTTTGTCCAACCGGCCCTGTACCCACACGCGGTCATGGATGGGAACAGCGTGGCTCTCGATGCAGGCAGCAACGGGTTGTGCTAAACGATTGACGAAGGCAAGGGTTTCCCATGGGCGCACTTGATCCGCCTCACAACGAATTCTCCAGCCTGACACTGAGATTACAGTATCGCGTACTAGTACTATATCAACGGAAACGGGTTGGGAACACGGCCCAAGACCCTGCTACCATTTCACTTGAAGGAGGAGCACACCACGAAAGCAAAGAGGGGCCCACGGCCTACCGGGAGGACAGTTTGGATACGTTGATAACAGCCACGCATGTGGAGAGGAGCACCGTTCACATGTTCTGTAGCTTGGCCTGCGAGCAAAAGCTGTACATTTGCATTGGCAGCAGTGCACTGAACGCGGCTCCTTCCGTCAATCGTGACAGGAAGAACGGCAACGCCGACGCGATCGGCAACTACCCCTGCCGTGGCGAGCGCCTCCACGACAATGAACGCTGGGCCCATGGCGTGCAGCAGGTGTGGAAAACGCGGTCCACGACCCTCACGAGGGCGTGACATGAGCTCATCTCAACTCAACTGGATCGCCACCTACATCTGGGTCCTGACCAACCGCAAGCCGGAGCACCGGCAGAGCAAGGTCCAGCTCATCGACGCGACCCAGTGGCTCAAGCCGTTGCGCAAGAACCTCGGCAAGAAGAGCTGCGAGCTCTCGGAGGAGGACATCGAGCGGATCTGCAAGACCTTCCTGGCCTTCGAGGAGACCGAGCAGAGCAGGATCTTCCCCAACGAGGCCTTCGGCTACTGGAAGGTGACCGTCGAGCGTCCGCTGCGCCTCAAGGGCATCGACCCCGGACGGTCGTACAAGGCGGCCGAGATCAAGAGACTCAAGGAAACCCGGGAGCGTGCGGACGACACGCCGCCGGTCATCCGCAAGATCCACAAGAAGGGCGCCACGCCCGATCCCCTGCACGGCCGGTTTCCAACGACCATCGACAGCAAGCCCGCCGTCGTTGAGTACGAGCCCGACACCGAGCTGCGCGACACCGAGCAGGTGCCGCTCCTCGAAGAGGGCGGCATCGGCGCCTTCCTCACCCGGGAGGTCCTCCCCTACGCCCCCGACGCCTGGTACGACCCGGACAAGGTCAAGATCGGCTACGAGATCAGCTTCACCCGCTACTTCTACAAGCCCAAGCCCATGCGAAGCCTTGAGGAGATCCGGGCGGAGCTGGTAGCCGTGGAGGAGGAAGCTCGGGGGGTGTTGGAGGAGATATTTGGGGGGTATCGGTAATGGCTACGCAGCGATATTCCGTGACACCACATCCCATCGAGACCCTGTTGGCGTGGGTCAAATCCGGCGAGGTCGCCATCCCGGAGATTCAGCGACCCTTCGTGTGGGATGCTACAAAGGTGCGAAACCTCATGGATTCTCTCTACAACGGTTTCCCGGTTGGTTACCTGATCACGTGGCGGAATCCCGACGTCAAGCTCAAGGACGGCACCCTGTCAGTTGGCAAGCGCATCCTCATCGACGGACAGCAGCGGATGACGGCACTCATGGCCGCCTTGCTCGGACAGAAAGTGCTCGACAAGAATTACGAGACCAAGCGGATCCGGATCGCGTTTCATCCATTAGAGGAAAGATTCGAGGTGCGCAACCCGGCGATCGCCAAGGACAGAGCGTGGATAGAGGATATAAGCCACCTCTTCGCACCGAATGCATCCCTGATCGACTTCGTCGATGGATACGTGGCGCGCAATCCCGAGAGCGATCGCAAAGCGATCGGTCACGTGCTCGAACGCCTGAAGAAGATTGTCTACAACCACATCGGTCTCATCGAATTGGCCGAAGATCTGGATATCGAGACGGTCACGGAGATCTTCATCCGGGTCAACTCGGCGGGGGTCGAGCTGTCACAGGCGGACTTTGCCATGTCGAAGATCGCGGTGAACGAGAGCTACGGCGGCAACGTGCTCCGCAAGGCCATTGATTATTTCAGTCACCTTGCTGTTTCGCCCGATTTCGCATCTTCCATCGAGAACAATGACCCGGACTTCGTTCAGTCAGAATATTGGCCCAAGATGCGCTGGCTCAGGGATGTCAACGATGACCTCTACGACCCAACCTACACGGACATCCTGCGCGTCGCTTTCACCTCGGAGTTCGGACGGGGAAAACTGCAGGACCTGGTGGCGCTGCTCTCGGGTCGGAACTTCGAGACCCGCCAGTATGAAGAGGCCATAGCGGAGAGGTCGTTCGCCCGTCTCAAAAACGGCGTCCTGGCCTTCATGAATCAGAGCCACTTCAATCGTTTGACCATGATCCTTCGCTCGGCGGGTTTCCTTACGAGTGCGCTGATCCGCAGCCAAAACGCTGTAAACTTCTCGTACATATTGTACTTGCGATGCCGCGGAGAGGGACTGCCGGCCGCTGAAATCGAGAGCATCGTGCGTCGCTGGTACGCCATGTCGATCATGACAAGGCGTTACGGCGGCAGTCCCGAGACGGCTTTTGACGTTGACATCCGGCAGATCGACGCCCAGGGCGTTGTTCCCTACAAGCAGGCGGTCCTGGACAGCGAGCTTCCGGATTCCTTCTGGACCGGAATGTTGCCCCAGTTGATGGATACCTCGGCATCCACGAGTCCCTATTTCATCGCCTGGCAGGCCGCCCAGGCGAAGCTCGGCGACAAGGGTTTCCTCTCCACCGACATCACCGTGCGTGATCTGATCCTCAACAAGGGCGACAAGCATCACGTCTTCCCGCGCGAGCACCTGAAACAACGTATGGGATTGACGCGAGGCAAGTACAACCAGATCGCGAATTTTGTCATTACCCAGAGCGAGATCAATATCGCCATTCGAGATAAGGCACCAGAGGTATATTTCGGGGAGCTCATCGAACAGGTCAACGGCGGACCCAAACGCTTCGGCGGTATCAGCGATGAGATGGAGCTGAAGAAAAACCTGGAAGCGCACGCGATCCCGTTGTGGATGCTCGAAGGAGATCCGTTCGACTACGAGCGATTTCTAACCGAGCGCCGCCTATTGATGGCACGGAAGATTCGAAGATGGTTTGAGGCGCTTTGATGCTGGTGGACCTGAAGCCGTACCCCGCCTACAAGAATTCCGGCGTCGAGTGGCTCGGCGAGGTGCCGACGCATTGGGAAGTGCGGCGTGCGAAGACACTCTTTACGAAGGTTGAACGACCGGTTCGACCAATGGATGAGGTCGTAACGTGTTTTCGCGATGGAGTTGTCACTCTCCGGAGGAACCGGAGGACTCAAGGCTTCACGGAATCGTTGAAGGAGATTGGTTACCAAGGCATTCGTAGAGGTGACCTCGTCATTCACGCAATGGACGCATTTGCGGGAGCCGTCGGGGTTGCTGATTCCGACGGGAAAGGAACACCGGTATACGCAGTGTGCGTGCCTCGTCCAGGGGCGAATGCGTACTTCTTCGCCTTGGTTGTTCGAGAAATGGCGCGGAACGAATGGATCCTTGCACTCTCGAAAGGAATACGCGAACGTTCGACGGATTTCCGGTACGGAACCTTCGCTAGTCAATGGCTTCCGGTGCCTCCCCTCCCGGAGCAAGCCGTGATCGTCAGCTTCTTGGAAGGCCATACGACGCGCATTGATCGCGGCGTCGACGCCACCCGTCGCGAGATCTCCCTCCTCAACGAGCTCCGCACCCGCCTGATCGCCGATGTGGTGAGGGGCAATCTCGACGTGCGGGAGGTGGCGGCGCGGCTGACGGAGGAGGACGAGGAGCCCGAAACAATGGATGAGGTCGAGAACGGCTGGGCGGCGGAGGACCGACCCGGTGCTCTTGATCCCCTCCCCGAGGGGGAAAGCGCATGAACGGCATTCGATCCGCCGGCTATCTCGAGAGTCTGGTCCGCGAGCTGTGCGCGTTGCCCAAGGAGACGGAGTGGCTCGAGCTCAAGGTCAACGATGCCAGGCCGGAGAGCATCGGGGAGTACATCTCGGCGCTGGCGAACTCGGCTGCGCTCGGTGGCAAGGCCTTCGCCTATCTCGTGTGGGGTGTGCGCGATGAGGATCACGCCGTGGTGGGAACCACCTTCGATCCGCACGCGACCAAGGTCGGCAACGAGGAGCTGGAGAGCTGGCTGCTTCGGCTTCTGCAACCCAAGATCGACTTCCAGTTCTTTGTGGTGGAGATCGACGGGCGAAGGGTCGTCGTGCTGGAGATCGCGCGTGCCGCGAACCACCCCGTGCGTTTCCGGGGGCAGGAGTTCATCCGCGTCGGCACCTACAAGAAGAAGCTGAAGGATTTCCCGGAGAAGGAACGGGCTCTGTGGCGGATCTTCGACAAGACGCCTTTCGAGGAGGGCGTCGCGGCCGATCGTGCGACGGACGATGATGTGCTTCGCTGGCTGGATTACCCGGCGTACTTCGATCTGCTGGAACGGCCGCTGCCGGCCAACCGGCAGGGCATCCTCGACGCGCTCGCGGACGACCGGCTGATCCACAACAGTGACGGCGGTGGCTGGATCGTCACGAACCTCGGCGCGATCCTGTTCGCCAAACAACTTGACACATTCCATTCGCTGCGCCGCAAGGCGGTTCGCGTTGTCCAGTACCGGGGCGACGGCCGGACGGACGCCCTCAGAGAACAGGAGGGCGTCAAGGGGTATGCCAGCGGCTTCGAAGGGCTGGTTGAGTACATCAACAACCTGCTGCCCGCCAACGAGGTCATCGAACACGCCCTGCGCCGGAACGTGCCGATGTTCCCCGAGCTGGCAGTTCGGGAGCTCGTGGCGAACGCGCTCATCCACCAGGACTTCTTCATGACTGGCGCCGGACCAATTGTGGAGATCTTCGACGATAGGATCGAGATCGCCAATCCCGGCGAGCCGCTCGTCGATACACAGCGTTTCGTGGACACGCCGCCGCGTTCGCGAAATGAAGCTCTTGCCTCGATGATGCGTCGTTTCGGCATCTGCGAGGAACGGGGGAGCGGCATCGACAAGGTCCTCCGCGAAGTGGAACTGTTCCAACTCCCCGCTCCGCTCTTCGAGAAAGCGGAAGGCTTCACCCGGACGGTACTGTTTGCCTACAAGGATTTGAAAGACATGGACAGGGCGGACCGGATACGCGCCTGCTACCTGCATGCGTGCTTGTGTTATGTCACTCGCCAGCTGATGACCAACGCCTCGTTGCGGAAACGGCTGGGTATCGAGGACAAGAACATCGCCACTGCGTCGCGTCTTCTCGGGGAGGCCGTCGAATCGGGCCTGATCGTCATTGCCAACCCCACTGAGGGGACGAGGAACCGACGTTACGTGCCGTATTGGGCCGCACCTTCCCCGCATCCACAGGAGGTTGTTTGATGATGCGGTGCCCAAAAGCGATGTGTCGATGGGCGGATCGACCGAAGTTGATATCGTTTCATGCCTTAGCAGCACGCAGATTGCTTGCTGGTTGTTTGATGGCTGCCGGACCCGGCAGGCCAGTGGCTGCGTATCGGGATGAAACGGAGAAAGAGCGGTTCAACGAGCACCAACGTTCGCCGGTCGGACGAGATCCACAACCGCAGTACGAGGGTGAAGCCGGCGTGGGTAACGGTATCGCCGAACGAGCACGGAGGAACGCCGCGAGAAAGTTGTGGAAACGAATCGGGAAGTCAGCCCTCGGAACTGAGTGTGGGCTCCAAGGTGCGTTGAATCAACGGAATATGTCTTTACTCCATCGGGTCGGATTCGGCCATATGAGTAAAGCATCGAGTAAAGGCCTGAATCATTGGGGAGCAGTTGGATCGGACGGAGGTTGTTTGATGGTGCGGTTCAGGGAGGCTCCTTTCGGGTATCCTGTTGTTGCACAGGTGGCTGGTAGGAAAGGAGTTGCCGCTGTATTGTTTGTTTGCCCGTTGTTTGATGGGTACTTGATCGGAGGAGCCGGAAGGAGATCTCCATGACCACCGACACCTCCGAACGGGGCCTCGAACGGCTGATCTGCGTGGCGCTGACCGGGTGGTCCTGTGATCCCGGGGCGGATGATGCCCACGATCGGCCGGCCACCTACGGCGCGGGATGGATTGGTGGCCGTGCTGAGGACTACGACCGGGAATACTGTGTGGACCTCGCCCAGCTTTCCGCGTTCCTGCGGGACGCAGCCGGAGGTGGCCGATGCGGTGGAGCAGTACAAGCGGGACCGCGATCCGCGACTACCTCGCCGAGCGTAAGAGCCCCTACAGCGCCATCGTTGCCTTCTCGGGCGAGCACGAGTATGGCGGGCAGACGGTGACCGAGGCCTCGCTGAACGGTTTTCCGTCGAGCCAGATCGCCGACCGGATCCGCGAGGATCCCTACCGTTTTCTCGTCTGTGCCGACAAGTTCCAGACCGGCTACGACGAGCCGCTGCTCCATACGATGTACGTCGATAAGCCACTTTCGGGTGTGAGGGCCGTGCAGACGCTCTCGCGGCTCAACCGTGCGCACCCGAAGAAACACGACGTCTTCGTGCTCGATTTTCAAAACGATGCCGACACCATCCGCAAGGCCTTCGAGCCCTACTACCGCACGACGATCCTGGCCGACGAGACCGATCCCGACAAGCTGCACGACCTCAAGGCCGACCTGGACGGCGCGCAGGTCTACTCACCGGAAGCTGGTGCGGCTCTACCTGGACGGTGCCGACCGTGACCGGCTCGACCCGATCCTCGATGCGTGCGTGGCCACTTACCGGGAGGAGCTCGACGAGGACGGCCAGGTCGAGTTCAAGGGCAAGGCCAAGGCGTTTCTGCGGACCTACGGGTTCCTTTCGCAGGTGCTGCCCTACACCAACGCCGGTTGGGAGACGCTCTCGATCTTACTGACCTTCCTCGTACCCAAGCTTCCCGCACCCAAAGAGGAGGACCTTTCCCGGGGGATCCTCGAGGCGATCGACATGGACAGCTATCGGGTGGAGAAGCGCTCGACCATGGCGATCCAGCTGGCCGATGAGGACGCCGCGATCGAGCCGGTCCCGGCCCTTGGAGGCGGCCACAGGCCCGAGCCGGAGCTCGATCGGTTGTCGAACATCATTCGAGCTTTCAACGATCAGTTCGGCAACATCCCCTGGAGCGATGCTGACCGCGTGCACAGGCTGATCACGGAAGAGATTCCGGCGCGCGTGGCCGCTGACGAGGCCTACCGGAACGCGGTCAGGACCGTCAGAACGCCCGCATCGAGCACGACAGGGCGCTGGGCCGGGTGATGACCGCGCTGCTCCAGGACGATACCGAGCTCTTCAAGCAGTTCATGGACAACGAGGGTTTCTGGCGCTGGCTGACCGACACGGTGTTCGACCTGACCTATCACGAGAGGCCCACGGCCTGACAAAAGGGGGCGGAGGGCTGGCTGGCGCGGTGACCCTGGAGCCCCGCTTGGGAAGTGGCGGAAGACAGCGGGAACGCCGGGAGATTCCGGCCGGCGTGGTGGGGTCACATGCTGTCATGTGGATGCTTCCCGTCTCCTGCTCCATGTCCGTGACGGTTTGGGTGGGGTGGGTTGTCATCGGTCAGTGGAACGCGTGGGCGGAATCTCGGTGCAGGGCGGCCGCCTTGCGCGGATCCGATCTCATCGGTTGAGCAGGTTGGGGAAGCAGGGCCTCTTCTACCAGTGTACGAAAAGGCAGGGGAGGTTCTGATAAGGCGGAGAAACCGGTGTTGTCGTGTGGGTATCCTGGTGCTGGTGGCGGACTTGCCGCTGTGGGCATCGTTTGCCGGAACGGACGTGTTCCTGCCTTCGGCGGGACTGGGGCCGGGCAAGGCCGGCCCCCAGCAGTACGCGACACGAGGGTCTGCAACGCGAACAACTGGCCGGTCAACACCTGGGCGCAACCTGCTGGACATCAACAACTCGGGCAGTAGCCGGGTGATCCATGCCGGCTCCAGCAGCACGACGATCTGAGGAGAGTCCTTTTCGGGAAGCAGCAACGCCGGGGCCGTGGCTGGGGAGCTCGAGCCTCGTTGAACGCTCCCGGGTGAGCAAAGTCGTTCCGGACGTGCTCTGTACCAAGAGAAGGATGCCAACGATCGGCGCATCGCCGGTAATGGAAACTCGAAACGGAGGAGGAAATGATGGGACGGAAGCT
>JAADFN010000039.1 GCA_013152895.1 Acidobacteriota bacterium
TCCTGCCACCGGGATACCGCGGGATCGCTTCATGGTTGCGACTGGTACCGATGCCCATGGGCGCGGAAGCGGTGTCGCTGGCGTTGCCTGACCGCGCGTCTGGACCTCCTCTCGCCCCTGTTTTCGCTGTAGCTCGTGGGTAAGTCGCTAGGGACTGGCACCCTTCTTTCGCGCCTTCCCGAGGATCTTCCGCATCTCGGCCACTGTCGTTTCCAGCCAACGGAGGCGCTGGGCGGCCGTCATCCGGAGCCCAAGGAGCGCCTGACGCCTCCTGTTGGCCTCCGGGGACCAGGTGAAGCTCTCGTCGTCGGGGGAAGGTCGCTCAGGCCGGCCCATCCGCGTCCTCCTCCAGGGAGCGCAGCGCCTCGAGGTCCGCAAGATCCTGGGGACGCCCTGCGCGCTCCTTCAGTTCCACGAGATCCTGGAGACTGACCACGGGAGCCCGGGTCTCTTCGAGCTCCACGAGGGTCTTCCGCTGCCACGCGGCGTCGAAATCGAAGGGTTCCCGGACGAAGAGATCGACCTCGAAGGCGGCCTGAGAGGGATGCCACAACGAGAAAACCATCATGTTCTTCTCCTCGATCCACCTGGACCGCTCCTTCTCGTCGGCGAAGAGCTCCAGGGAAACCGGCGGGCGCGGAACGTAGCCGAGCCCGTCAAGCACCTGGAGAGCCCTCCGAACGTTCTCCTCCCGCAGATCAAGGACGAGATCGAGATCTACCGTCGTCCGGAGGTGCCCGTACAGCACAACGGCCACCCCACCGACGATCAGGTACCGGACCCCCGCCTCGTTGAGCGCAGCACAAACCGTCTCGATGGACCCCAACATGAAACCAGTCTACCGCGGATCCTTCCGCCCGGCTCCAATCGCGCGCCAGGCCTGGCGATTTGGCGATCTGAGTCGGGAGGGCTGGCTCCGTGTCGCGATCGACCTTCTTCTTTGGCCGGGTCATGGGCGAACCGGAGCAACAGCGCCTGGTCCGGGCGCTCGTACGCTTCACGAAATGCGCGATTCTCCGCGGGATCGCCAGGTGGCTCAGCCCGGCACGGATGGGGGGCTGTCACAACCCCCGTGCCCACTCCGGGCGGAGGCGGGTCTCGTCGCGGGTTTCGAGGACGTGGCGCATCAGCTCCAGCGCGGATTCACGGTCCCTGGGCAGGCGCAGCTTGAGGGGGAGGTAGTTCGAGGCGTGATTGGCGTGGAAGGGCCCGCGGTAGCCTTCCATCTCTTCAAGCATCCACACGAGCTCCCGAAGCATGCCCCAGCGGTCGGGTAGCTGGAAGGAGCCCCCTTGAACGGCGTCGAAGAGCTCGGTGCCGGGGACGGGCGTGACGGTCAGCGCCGCGGCGTAGGTGGGTTTGGCCTCGGTGATGAATCGTCCCGTGGCCCTGGCGTGACGCTCGGAGCCCTCGAGACCCGCCAGTCCCAGGAGCACCATCATGGACAGCTTGATGCCGGCTGACGTCACGGTCCGTGCGGCTTCCAGCTGGCGCTGGACGGTGGCGCCCTTGCGCACCGCCCTGAGCGTCGCCTCGTCCCCCGTCTCGGGGCCGAAGTAGACGATGCCCAGGCCCAGCTCGCGGAGCCGGGAGAGCTCCTCGGCACCGTGGCGCAGGATCGAGCGGGAGTCGCCGTAGAGGCCAACCCGCTGGACGTCCGGGAGCTCCCGCCGGATCTCCTCCAGCACCCGCTCCAGGACCTCGACAGGCGCGGCCAGGGCGTCGCCGTCGGCCAGGAAGACGCGCCGGACACCGGGCAGCGCCCGGACGGCGCCGCGGATCTCCTCGACGAGTTCGTCGACGGGACGGACGTGGAATTCCTTGCTCCGGTACATGGCGCAGTAGGTGCAGCGGTTCCAGGAGCAACCAACCGTGAGCTGGAGGATCAACGACGTGGCCTCGGAAGGGGGGCGGAAGACCGGTGCGACGAGGACGGGCGGCCAGCGCATGGCGAGAATGTACCGCATCCGAGGTCGTGGCCGTGATCGGAGAACGCCCCCTTGATCTGTGCCGGCTCCTCAGCGACCCGCCAACTCTGCGTGTTTCCCGCCGCGCACTCGATCTCGAAGCGTTCAAACTCGGTGTTTGCAAGGGCCCATGCAGCAACGGCCCGCGCTGCCGCCGGGGCAACGCCCCGGCCGGCCGCACGGTGTTGGTGCGTGCGCCGCTGCTCGTGGGATCGCTCGGATTTGAAGCAGCGCTCCGGGTCGCCGGGTTGCCGGGGAGGTTGCGTGGGGACGCCGGAGGTGTGGACTCGGCCTGGCTGCTGCGGGCTCGCCGTGCCTTGGCCTTTGGCCTCGGCTCGCCTGAGGTGGGCGGGGGGGCCTGGTCAGCGCTGATCGGGCTCGATCGTTGCAAAAGCGTTTTCCCAGGCGTGCATCTGTGCGTCGGAGAAGCCGAGGTGGTGGCCGATCTCGTGCAGCAATGTCAGCTGGATCTGCCGGATCAGCTCGCGGCGGGTGCGGCAGGCGGCCAGGAGCGGCCAGCGGAAGATGAAGATCGCATCGGGGAGCACGTTGCCGTAGCCACCGCCGCGCCGGTCGAGCGACACCCCGCTGTACAGGCCGAAGAGCGTGCTGCGAGCTGGGTCGAGGCCGACCGATTCGACCATGCCGTGGGTCGGCGCGTCGCGGACCTGGATCACGACGTTGTCCAAAAGCTCGGCGAAGGCGAACGGCACCAGGTCCATCGCCTCGGCCACGGTTTCCTCGAACTCCTCGCGGCTCATCTCCATACCCGCATGGTACACGGGCGGACGGCGGGAAGACATCGGCGGCATGCTACAAGAGACGCACAGATCATCGCGGTGTGTACATTATTGTCCCGAGGTGTATTCTGTTGGTAAAGGGTCGGGTATGAAGGAGGCAACGCATGGACAAACAAAAGGCGTGGCACACGATTCTGTCTTTTCTTCTCTGTGTCGTGGCGCTCGCGGCCGGACCGGCGCTGGCCGGCGAGCCACAGGCGGCGGCGAAGGCCCAGCCGCAATCCGGATGACAATCGCCGCCGACTTTGGGAGGGTGGCCCCGTTCCTGACCCAATGGAAACCTCGGCCTCTCCGTCTCGTCGACCGCCGGGGAGAGTGGAGGGGAAGCTGCGCGCTCCGGTGGCCCGCCAACGCGAAGAGCCTCGCCGTCGTCGTCAGCGAAGCTGCAACCAACATCTGGGGGGGCGCAGTCATCCCGCTGCCCCATCCACGCTGAGTCCCATCGCCGCTTTGTGGCATCACCTGGCGCCAGCAACGGGAGGCCGGTCACGGGCCGGGGCACGTGCGGCCTCACTCCGTTCTTCCCGTGGCATGATACCGGGAGGATCGACGCGACGCTCAGCCCCCGATGGGGCTTCAGCAACATCGACGGGAACGTGATGAGTTACCCTGGGGCCTCATGGTAGCAAGACGATTGCGGATCCCGTTGGCAGTGGCCCGCGAGGGGAAGGAGCCGGTTGTCTGGTTTCTCGCCATCGCGGCGCTGATTGCGGCGATCCTGATGGTGAGCGGTGGGCTGCTCGGTTCCTTCGTGCGTGTGTACGCGAGCTGGAGCGGCGACTCTCTCGTTACACTGGCCCATGGTCAAGACACGGTTCCAAGCCCCATAGCGCCAGTCGCCTGGCTCGGGCACAGACCGTTGACGGTGCGTGGTGCAACGCTGAAAAAGGGCTCCAGGGTCGAAGTCAAAGCGCGCACCGGGGAAGGCCGGACGCCGGTATGGCTCCTCGTCGACGGCCGGCCGCAGGCGCGTTTCGAAGTCGGCGCCAGGTGGAGGACGTACCGGCTCTGGCTGAAGCGGGGCGGCTCGCGTCTGCAGCTCGATGAGCCAGGCGCGAGGAACGTTTCGATACACATCGCACGGATCAAGATCACCAACGTCGCCGGTTTCATGGAGGGGGTTCTCAATGCCTGGATCGTGCGGCGGGGCGTCGCGATTGGGCGATCCTCCTGGATTTCACGGTGGGCTCTCTTTCTGCTCCTGCTCGCAACAGTCATTCTTCTCGCGATCTGGCCGGACGACAGGAACCGGAACGCATGCGTGCCCGTGCGCAGGTGCGCCGGGGCGGTGGCAGTGGCCGCGGCAATTCTCGCCGCAGGCTGGCTCCTGGTCGGGGTCCTGGGCTTTCGGCTGATTGTGACGCCCGGTACGGCGGCTGCGATCCTGCTGGCGCCGGGGGCGGCGACGTGTTGCTGGGAGTGGATTCGCCGCATACCACTCCCCAACGTACGTTCCACGGTTGCCTCGCGGAGAGTGTGGGAGAGCATTGCTGCCGTGATCTGCATCCTGCTTTGGGCAGCGGCGTTGATCGTCCTCGTTCAAGGCCGGTTCGGCGGGGACCTCCGCGGCGTTGCGCGTTTCGGTTGGAAGTTCCATCGTCCATCAGCCCTGGCGGGCGTTCCCGAGCTTTCGAGAGCCGGGTATGACGGCCAGTTCTATGCCGCCCTTGCCTCTGATCCACTCCTTCGTGAGGCGGCGACGATCCGGGGGCTGGACAACGCGGGGTATCGTGCCGGGCGCATTCTCGTACCGTTTCTGGCCTGGGCGAGCGCCGGGGGGTCGCCGCGCCTGGGCCCGTTCGCCTATGTCCTGTGGTGCTGGGTCCTCGGGCTGGCGGGACCGGCCCTCCTGCTCGTGTGGCTTCGAACGTCCCGGTGGCGGCTGCTGTGGTTTGCCGTGCTTTCCATCAACGCCGGTCTCGTTGTCAGCATGCTGCGGGCGACGCCGGACGCCGCGGCGTTCACATTGGTGCTCGCAGCGCTGTTGCTCGCAGAACGAAGGGCCCCTCTTGCCCTGACAACGGCAGGTGGGGCGTTGGCTGCGCTTGCCCGGGAAACTTCCGTGCTCGCGGTTCCAGGCCTCGCGTGGCCCGAGCTGAAGGCAAAAAGGTGGACACGGGCGATCGTCCTCGTGGCCGTCCCGGTGACCGCGTTGGGATCGTGGCGGCTCTACGTGCGTGCGATCACCCATCGGGGGGCGGGTTCCGCGTGGGCCAATTTCGGCCTTCCGTTCGGTTGGGTTCCGGAGAAGATACGGCGGCTCATGGACGCGGGCTGGGGACATGCACGGCTCGAATGGATGGGCCTGGCGTGGGTGCTGCTCCTGGTGGCCGCCGCCGGATCGTACCTGATCTGGAGGAGGCGGCTGACCCCGGTGCTCATGACCTTTGTGCTGTTCTCCGCGCTGGCGGCCGCGCTCAACATCCGGGTGTACTCCGAAGTCAACGCCTACGCCCGCGTGCTGATCGCGTTGCCGTTCCTGGCCGTGATTCTTGCGAGTGACGAGGAACGACGATGGCGCCGCCGCGTCTTGATCGCCGGGGTCGTGCTTGCGTCTATCCAGGGTGCGATTGTGCTCCATCACGAAGTGAGCCGAGCGGAGCGAGCCGGGCGTCAGCGCGGCGAATGGCGCGAGCACATGTCTCGAATCGGCGATCTCCAGGTTTTTGGCGCCACGATCCGGCCGGCGGCCGAATGGCATCTCCCGCCCGGACGGTGGGTGAAGCTTGCGTCGGTCTCGGGGACGACCTATGCGACTGTGGGAGTGCTTTCCGGAGGGCTGCGGGTTTACCGGAGGGAACGATTGGTCCTCTCGCTGCGCGGCGGCGATGCGATGACGTTGCCGGTCCGTTCCGGGGTGCGGGGCGTGGAGCTGGCAGGAGAGGGCCCCCATGGCGCACGACTGGCGCCCCTGATAGCGTCCTCCAGCGCTCCGTCCATGCCAGGACACGAACTCCTGATCCCTGCGGTTGCAGGTGTGGACGGGTTTGGCGGCAGTCGCTGGACGACAACGGTGACGATGCGCAACGAGACCCGGCAGGTGCAGCGTATCGGACTGACGTTGCTTCCCCGCGCGAGGGACCGGCTGCCGCGCGTCTGGGCGCAGGTCACCCTTCCGGCCGCAGGCACGCTCGTGCTCGACGATGTCGTGGCCGCCCTCTTCGGCGTGCGCTCGGCCGGCGCCGTCCTCGTGGCATGCGCGGAGCCGCCGCCTACGCTTCGGT
Source organism: Acidobacteriota bacterium (assembly GCA_013152895.1). Taxonomy (GTDB): domain Bacteria; phylum Acidobacteriota; class Thermoanaerobaculia; order Thermoanaerobaculales; family Sulfomarinibacteraceae; genus JAADFN01. The sequence continues at coordinate 5,992 of JAADFN010000039.1, forward strand.
GCAGGGTTGGACGCTGGACGCGCACGGGGGTCTCGTGGGTCGACGTTCCCGTGCTGTCGCCGGGCGAGCGTGCACGGATATCGAAGACTCCGTGGAGCGTCGGAATTCCGCTCGCAGAAGGGGAAAAACGGGCGGCGCTGATCCTCGTCAACCCAACCGGGAGACCGACCGCAGCGAACGTGAGCGCCGCTGCCGGGACGAAACCCGTTCTTGATGTGCGGGTCCGGCTGGGCGCATGGGAGGTTCGGCAGCTGAAGGTTCCTCTGGGCACGGACGCGCGAGAGCTTCGCATTTCCGTCAGTGGCGTGCCGGGCCGCATCCCGGTGGGCGTCGTCTCCGTGACGGACCTCACGACCGGTGCAGTGGAGCTGCATGACTCCGCCCGGCTGGGGTGGGTCACACCCGGGCGCCATGCCGACGGCGAGCAGTCTGGTAGGGTGGTGAGATGACACGAGCGCTGGTCAAGATCTGTGGCCTGAGGCGGCCGGAGGATGCGCGGGCGGCGGTGGCCGCCGGGGCGGACCTGCTCGGGTTCGTCTTCGTGCCGGGGACCCCGCGGGCGCTGGACCCGGAACGGGCGTTGTGGATTCGCGAGATCGATGGCGCGGCGAGGGTCGGCGTTTTTCGGGACCAGCCGCTGGAGTTGATCCTCGATCTGCGGCGGGAGCTGGATCTCGACTGGGTCCAGCTGCACGGATCGGAGCCGGAGGCATACCTCGACCGGCTCGGCCCTCGGGTGTTGCGCCGCGTGCCGCTCGAAGATCCCATCGACTGGCGCGGCCTGCGCCGTTTGGCCGGGCGGTGTCTTCCCCTCCTCGATCCCGGAGCCGGGGACGGGGTTGCCTTCGATCCCGCCCTGTTCGAAGGCCGTCCCGGGGATCTGCGGTTCGGCGTCGCCGGAGGACTGACGCCGCGCACCGTGGGCGAGCTCGTGCGGCGGATCCGTCCGGCGCTGGTCGACGTCTCCTCCGGAGTGGAACGCGCCCCGGGGTCGAAAGATCCGGGCCGCATGGAGGCGTTCGTCAGGGCGGTTCGAGCGGCGGGAAGCGGTGCGTTACAATCGGGAGCGGATCGGGGGGACGATGAAAGCTGGACCTGACGAGAAGGGATATTTCGGCGTCTACGGCGGCAGCTTCGTGCCGGAGACGCTGATGGCGCCGCTGGCCGAGCTTGCCAAGGCATACCAGCGGACCCGGCGCGACCGGGAGTTCCAGGGACGGCTCGACGATCTGCTGGTCACCTACGTCGGCCGGCCGACGCCGCTGTACCTCGCAAGCCGGCTGTCCGCCCGCATGGGCGGCGCCCGCATCTGGCTCAAGCGGGAAGACCTGTGCCACACCGGGGCTCACAAGATCAACAATGCTCTCGGCCAGGCGCTGCTGGCCCGCAAGATGGGCAAGCAGCGGGTCATCGCCGAGACCGGCGCCGGGCAGCACGGCGTGGCCGTGGCGACGGCGGCCGCGCTGCTCGGGCTGATGTGCCGGGTGTACATGGGGTCGGAGGACATGCGGCGCCAGGCGCCCAACGTGCGCCGGATGCGGCTTTTGGGGGCGGAGGTGGTCCCGGTCGAGTCCGGGTCGCGAACGCTGAAGGACGCGATCAACGAGGCGCTGCGCGACTGGGTGACGAACGTGCGGACGACCCACTACATCCTCGGCTCGGTCCTTGGACCCCACCCGTACCCGACGATCGTGCGGGACTTCCAGTCGGTGATCGGCCGCGAGGCGTTCGGACAGTTCCGCAAGACGACGCGGGGTCTGCCGGACCTCGTCGTCCTGCGTCGGAGGGGGCTCCAACGCCGCGGGGATCTTCTCGGCGTTTGTTCCCCACGAAAGGGTGCGCCTTGTCGGCGTGGAGGCCGGGGGCCGCGGGAGTGGACCGGGTGAGCACGCGGCACGGTTCGCAGGCTCGGGGAGACCCGGCATCATTCACGGGACCTACACATGGCTCCTGCAGGATGATGATGGGCAGGTAGCGTCCACCCATTCGGTCTCGGCGGGGCTCGACTACCCGGCCGTCGGGCCGGAACACTCGATGTGGCACGATTCCGGACGCGTCAGCTACA
>JAADFN010000040.1 GCA_013152895.1 Acidobacteriota bacterium
CTTGCAGAAAAATCGCTCGTTTCTGCATCGGGAACCACGCTGCTCCCATCCAGCGTCCTGGATGGGAGCTCGCAAGCCACCTCGGGCCACGGGGGCGTTGCGATGTTGAAGAATCCGTGGGGCCAGCTCCGTGCCGAGCATCCACCGTTGCCTCCCTTGCCTCCGATGTTGCCTGGAGGCAGACGTTTACCGGCACGCCGTCCTCTCGACGGACACCATCCCCGAGCCTCTTGGGTCGTGCTCCTCGCACGGAACAATCACGAAAAGCGAAAGCAAACCTTTCGTTTTTCGTGGTACCAGAACGATCGCCCTGCAGGAGGGCATGGCTATTATGATATAAGCGTAAAATCGTTACGTCAATAACGATCTTACGCCAATAACAGCACTCCACGGCGTGGCGACCACGCCCCTGGCGTCCCGCGTGCCATTCTCCGGGCGTCGGGGCTGGGACGGTCCTCCGAGCCGCTCCCCGCTCGGCCTGTACACGTACGCCTCCGCGGAGCTCCTTGCCATCCCGCCAGGCGGCGCGTTCTCGATTCCCTCACCCGGCGTGCTCGAAGCACGCCTGCGCTCAGGAATCTTGCGAGCGCACGACCATTCACAACGTCTTGAACCCTTCGCGACGAACCCTCATGAAGAGTCCGGGCCGGAACCCGGCATCCCGACTCAGTACAACCTAAGATGAGCGATTCTGCCGGATGAGATGCGCCAAGATCTTGATGCTCCGGTGCGTGCGACGAGCGGAGGCATACCCAGAGGTATATCGAGCATCGTCGCACGTGTCCAGAGCGCAAGAGCGTGGTGCAGATCGCCGGTGAGAATCGCTCATCTTAGGTACAAGCAGGCATCCAGAATCGAGAGCACTTCCGAGAGCAGGTCGTCGGAGGCGCGCTCGATCCTGACCGCCCGGCGCGCCCGGAAGTCAATGGACTTGACCTGCTCGACCATGACGAAGCCCTCCACCCCGCCCCCGCGGACGGGAACATGGAAGGGGAATCCCCTCCTGGTTCTCGTCAGAGGGCATACGATGGCGAGTCCGGTGCCGCGATTGAAGAGACCCTTGCTCACCACGAGGGCGGGCCGCCTTCCCTTCTGTTCGTGACCGGCCTGCGGATCCAGGGTGATCGCGACAATGTCTCCCTGTTCCGGGACGTAGCCCGCCATCTACCAGTCTTCCCTGCCAACGGGCCCACCCCAACTCACCTCGCCACCCTCGTAATCCTCGGGGATCCTCGCCACCAGCTCTTCGAGGCGGTGGCGACCGCGGTGCTTCCTGACCGGCTCGATCACGATGGCACCATCCCGCACGACCAGATCCACCTCGTCCCCCACGTCTACCCGCGCCTCTTCCAGCACGTTCTTGGGAAGCCGGAGACCCTGGCTGTTCCCCCATTTCCGAATCCTCGTCGGCATGCATCCCTCCATGTATATCCCAAGTATAGCCCATGTTAGCCCCGTGTCAACGGCACGTACCCCAGTTGAGGCCAACCACGCACGCTCCCGGGCGATGGGTGCTGGCTCGACGCGATTCCGTGCCTGTAGCACGTTGCCGGTCTTGCCGCCGGGAGAAACGGCACGGTGGCTGGCGTATTCACGGTCGCACCGGGAAGTGTGCAAGATATGCGGGCTAGTCCTCGTCCTCTTCAGTCTCGTCGGGGTCCGGGAGGGGCGTTCCGATCACGCGGAACACGTTCCCAACGGGAACGAGGAGGACCCGGCCATGAACGTCCAGGACCTGGTCGGACGGCCACGGCTCGGTGCCCCCGGCCTTGAAGCTCCTGAATCCGAAAGGAACCTCGGCGCCTTCCGGAGCCAGCCAATCCGGGATGACGAGGTCCCACCGCTCCTTGTCTTCGGGAACCGTCTTCATCTCGATGTCGCTGATCTCGATCTCTCCGAGATCCTCCGCGGCTTCGGCGAGCTGCCCGGCCTCTTCGACCAGCTCATCGAGGAGCTCCTCTGTGAACTGCCGGACGATGTCGTGCTCGTGGGGCCCTTCGACCTCGGCAGCAATCAACAGGCGGTAGACGTCTCCTTCCAGCTCGTCGCCGCACACGTAGTCGACGCTGAAGGAGATGTGCGGCTCATCGACATCGACGTCGTAGGCGCCCCCGTGGAGGAGGTCCTTCAACAGGAGACCGAGCAGAATCTCTTCGGGAGATGTTGCGTTGAGATCCAAAGCCATTGCTTCTTCCCACGTGTTCATAACGTTCTCCAAATCATGTTCAAGATCCATCTCATGTATCGGTAACGACTCTATCACGCTCAAAAGATCGAACGGCTGCCCAGAAAAGATGCCTTCGAACGTCTCTTTCATCCCGCCCGAGCTGCCGCAGCGCCGCCCGGACGAGGTCTCTCTTGGTGTCTGAGTGCTCGGGGCATCGTTGCACGGGCGGCGGAAAGCCGCAGAGGCGCGCCATCCTGACAAGCTCGGCCTTCCGTAGCTCGTAGAGGGGACGCACGAGGGTGATGACGCCGCCGAAGTAGCTCCTCACGGGCGGCAAGACATCGGGCGTTCCCGTGTACATCAGGCTCATCAGCCAGGTTTCCACGACGTCGTCCGCATGATGGCCGAGCGCAACCCGGTCGCAGCCACGTTCGTTCGCCGCCTCGAGTAGGGTTCTCCGGCGGACATGGGCACATGTGAAACAACCCCCCGGCACCGTCTTGCCGGGATCGAATCTCGGCTCGACGGTGTCCACGGGAACTCCCAGGCTCTCGCACCACCCGGTCACGGCCGCCGGGAGCCCCTCCGTGCGCCCGGAGGCGTCCAGAGCCACGTGAATCCCGATGAACCTGCACCGTGGCCGGACGATCCTGTTGTACCGGGAAGCCAACCACGCGAGGGCGTAACTATCGGTTCCACCGGAGATTCCAAGCGCAACCGCCGCGCCCGGGGGCATCAAAGACCACCGGCGGCACGCTCTCTTCATCTTTCCCAAGAGCCGTCCGGTGGCCCGGTCGCACCGCGCCGGGTCAGGTAACGTCGGCCCCGTCGTCATCGTGGCGTTTCCGCCCAAAAATCCATGCGATCAAGACTCCCAGCAAGTACAGGCCAATCATGGGGAGAGCAAAAACGGACTGGGTGGCGATATCGGGCGTCGGCGTGATCACGGCCGCCACGATGAAAATGATGAGAACGGCCCAGCGGAACCAGCGGAGGAGCTGGCGGGGAGTGACGAGGCCGATGCGCGCCAGGAAAAAGATGAAAATCGGGAGCTCGAAGACAAGCCCAAGCCCAAGGAGGGTCTTGGACATCATCGAGAAATAGTTCTCGATCGTGACGACCTGGCGGAAGTTGTCTCCGACCGTCAGCAGGAAGTGCACGACCATGGGGAACGCGATGCGATATCCGAAATACCCGCCCCCGAGGAAAAAGACCGTTGTGAACACGATGAAGGGCGCCGCCATCCGGCGCTCATGCTTGTAAAGTCCTGGGCGTAAAAAGAGCCATACCTGCCACAGGATGATTGGGGAGGCGAAGAAGATGCCCGCCAGCAGGGCGACCTTGATGTAGAGCATGAACGGATCGACAAGACCCGTGAACGCCAGTTTCTCTCCCTTGGGGAGATACTCCATGATCGGGACTTCGAGCCAGTGGAAAATCGCCGGTGCGAAGTACCAGCTCGCCAGAAACGCGACGAAAACGGCCGCGATAATGTTGATCAGCCTCCGCCGAAGCTCTTCCAGGTGCTCGATCAACGTCATCCGCGGCAGCTCGTCATCCGTCCGGCTGCCGTTTTCCTCGAGAAGCTCTGGCGCCGAACCGCTCACTCCCTCTCCTGCTTTGCGGTTTCGTTCGTGTCCTGCGCGTCTCCACCCGAAGACTCATCCGCCTCCTGGGGAGCTTCCACCTTCAACGTCTGCTTCACATCCGCCGCCGTTTGCTGAAGGTCCTTCTGCACACTCTTGATCTCGTCCGTGGCGATTTCTTCCTCGATCGTTCGCTTGAAATCGTTGGAGGCCCGCTTGAATTCCGCGAGCGCACGGCCCAGCGACTTTCCAATATTTGGCAGCTGCCGCGGCCCAAACAGGAGCAGGGCGATCACAAAGATAAACATCAGCTCGGGAAACCCGACGGAGCCAAACATGGCCACCTCCAGGTGAAAGTATAGCGCCTTTCGCCGCAATCGACACATCGGGCACGAACGATCCATCGTGGCCCGTCTTGGGATTTGGTTCGGGGTACGCTACAGTCTCACCGGTGAAGCACGGTACCCACCGGCTTCACGTTCAGCCCTGGGAGGCGCCGAGACACATGCACGTTCGAACACGGTCAATTGTCCTGATTGTCATTGGATTCCTTGCCAGCGGTGCCCTGGCTGGAAGCCTTTTCGGTCAACGCACTCACAATGCGGATGAGCAAAGTATCGTCATGAGGTCGGCCCGGATCGTGTCAACCATGCTCGAGTGGCTCCCGAACAAGGAGAAACCCTCGAGCCTCGTGTATGCCGGCATCGACGGCATGCTCGAGAAGCTCGATCCCCATTCGAATTTCCTCGATCCCGCCGCGTTCGCCAAGATGAAGGCACGTCAACGGGGCTCGTTCTTCGGGGTCGGCATCATCATCTCGATGCGCGGTGGCAAGGTCACCGTCCTCGCGCCCATCGCCGGAACGCCGGCCGCGAAAATTGGTCTCCGGGCCGGAGACGTCATCAGCGCCATCGACGGACAGTCAACCGCCAAGATGACCCTCGATGACGTTCTCGACCATGTCCGCGGTCCCGAGGGAACGGTCGTCAAGCTGACGATCGTGCGGCCCGGGCTTTCCCAGCCCCTCGAAGTTTCGATCACCCGCGCACGGATTCCGACCAACTCCGTTCGCTTCGCGTTCATGCTCCGGCCGGGCGTCGGCTACATCCGGCTGACCGAGTTTTCCGCCACGAGCTCGCGAGAGGTTCATCAGAAAATCCACGAGCTGGAGACACAGGGCATGCGGTCGCTCATCTTCGACCTCAGGAACAACCCGGGCGGATCGCTCGATGCCGCCGTCGGTGTCAGCGACACCTTCCTCAGGAAAGGCCAGCTCATCGTCTTCACTCGCGGACGCACCAAGGACAGCAACATGACGTTCAAGGCACCCGGCACGGGGATCCACTTCAACGGTCCCCTCGTCGTCCTGGTCAACACCGGCTCGGCGTCGGCCTCGGAAATCGTCTCCGGCGCCATCCAGGATCACGATCGTGGCCTCCTGGTTGGGGACGTCACCTGGGGCAAGGGGCTCGTGCAGACCGTTTTCACGATTCGCGACACCGGCCTCGCGTTGACCACGGCCCGGTACTACACGCCGTCGGGGCGATGCATCCAGCGAGACTACCACTCGTACATCGAGTACATCACGCATCAGAACGCCAATACCGGGGCCGCTCCGGCCACGGCGAAGTACCACACCGATGATGGCCGCCCCGTTCGCGGGGGAGGCGGCATCACGCCCGACATCGAGGTGAAGGCCAGGCAGCTCGACGAAGGTGTCGCCCAGCTTTACGGGCGTTCCGCCTTTTTCCAGTTCGCCATCGAGCTGCTGGAAAACGTGCCACAGGCCAACTATCCACAGTTCGGCCGCGCCTTTGCCGTGACACCCGGCGTTCTCACGAGATTCTGGACGTTCGTCGAAAAAAAGAAGCTCCTTGACCCGGACCTCCAGGCCAAGGTCAAGAGAAATCCCGAGGCGATGTCAGATCTGCGCCGCGCTATCAAGATCGAAGTGCTCAACTCGACTCTGGGCCTTGAAGCCGGGTACCGCGAGATGGTCACGGGAGACAACCAGATTGCAGCCGCCCTTCGGCACATGCCCGACGCCGTCAAGATGTGGAACGCGTGGCAGAAGCGTTGGGCAGCCCCGGCAAAGGCGGCGGCCTCGAACTGATCCATCCCTCAACCAGGATCGTTCCAGAGCAGCGTGACCGGTCCGTCGTTGATGAGCTCGACCTCCATGACAGCCCCGAAAACTCCGGTTTGCACCCGGCAGCCGCCGGCGCGAAGGAGATCGACAAACCGTTCAAAGAGGGGGCGTGCCTCTTCCGATGGCATCGCACGATCGAAGCCCGGACGCCGTCCCTTGCGCATCGAGCCGGCGAGCGTGAACTGGGACACCGCGAGGATCTCCCCGCCGATCTCGTCAAGTCCCCGGTTCATCTGGCCAGCATCATCCTCGAATACGCGCAGCGACGCGACCTTCCGGGCCGCCCTGGCAACCTGTTCCTCGCCATCACCGCGTTCAAGCCCCACAAGAACGAGAAGACCTGCCCCGATTCTTGAAACCACGCGCCCGTCCACCCTCACCTCGGCACGGGACACCCGTTGAATCACCAGCCTCATGCCGGGCCGTCCCCTCGTCTCGCAAGCCCCTGGCGCAGGACGGCAAGCTCTCCCCCGCCGAGGAGAGTCACGATCCCGGCGTACAGCACGGCCGCCGGGACCAGGACGGCGACGAGCCGGAAGGCGCCGGCGAGCGTGGTTCGAGTCACCACGGCGAGCCACGGACGCGTCAGCCACAACGCGGCTCCCAGCGCGCCGCCGCCGATCAGCTGACGACCCACGGCGAGCATGCTTCCCCCGGCGCGTCCAAAGCCGTACCTGCCCGCGTAAAGCGCGGTCAGGAACGTTGCATACGCCAGCATCGCGATCGTGTTCGACCAGCCGATTCCCGGCGTCCCGTACGGCCCGACCATCGCGGCACACCCTGCGACGAACGCGACGAGGAGCAAGATGCTCCCCAGCATCGGCGTTTTCGTATCGCGATGCGCGAAGAACGCGTTCGCCATCACCTTGGCGTGACCGGTCCCGATCAGGCCGAACGCGTACGCCGCCAGTGTCGCTCCCGTGATGCTCACGTCCAGGGCCGAGAATCGTCCGCCCCCGAAGAGCAGGCCGATGATCGGGTGTGCCAGGACCGCCATCGTGATTGCCGCTGGAATCGTCACGAAGCTGACCAGAACGATCGTGTTGAGCAGAGTCTGGCGCGCATGGGGCGAGCCTTCGGCCAGATGCCGCGATAGCGTCGGAAGAAAGACCGTCGTGATCTGGACGACAATCGAGCCAAACGCCAGCTCGGTGACCCTGTAGGCGGCAAACGTGTAGACGACGCCGCCGTTGCCCGCAAAGGAAGCGAAGAAATTGGAGGCCAACTGGTTGAGCTGGTAGATGCCGAGCATCGGGATACCCGGCAACATGAGGAGCAGCACCTTGCGAACGTCCGGGCTGGTCGCGAGCCGCCACGCCGGTTTGAGCCGGTACCCGAGCGACCGGACGCTCCCGACCTGGACGGCGAACTGCAAGAAGCCGCCAATCAGGACGGCGCCGGCGAGGAAGGGCACCGGGTTCTTCGAACCCCTGACCAGCGCCCATCCGAAGCTGACGATGCTGAGGTTGTAAAAAATCGGCGCCGCGGCCGGAAGGATGAACTTGTCATGGCTGTTGAGCACGCCCTGGCACAGCGCCGCCAACGAGACGAAGATCAGGTACGGAAACACCAGCCTGTTGAGCAGAACGGCGAGCGCGGTCTTGCCGGGAACCGAGGAGAATCCCGGGGCGAACGCACGCACGAGCCACGGGGAACCCAGAATGCCCAGGGCGACGACCACCGAGAGAATGAGCAACAGCGCCGCCATGACGCCTTGCACGAGCTCCCTGGCTTCGCGGCCCTCGCGGCCCTGCGCCCGGAGACGGGTCAACGAGGGAATGAACGCCGCATGGAGCGCCCCCTCGCCGAGCAGCATCCTGAACGTGCTCGGAATACGGGTCGCCGTGATGAACGCGTCGTACATCACCCCGGCGCCGAGGACATAGGAGAGCGTCTTGTCCCTGAGATATCCAGTGATCCGGCTGAGAATCGTCACCATCACCATGCGCGACGCGTGGTGCACCATCCCCGCGGTCACATCCGCTGCAGATGAGTCCGCACCGGTGAGCGGAGCAACGTCCCCCAACACTGGATCCTCGCTCATACGGAGAGAGTATCATCCGCTGTGGTAGAGTACATATTCATCCACGCGGGAGGAGAGAAACACATGGGAATCAACAAGGTCATTCTCGTCGGAAACGTTGGAAGGGACGTCGACTTCAGGGCTCTTCCGAACGGAAACAATCTCGCGAAGTTCACGCTGGCCACGTCGGAGGCACGTTTCAAGGATTCCGACGGAAAACCACACACGGAATGGCACCGAATCGTCGTCTGGGGCAAGCTTGCCGAGATCTGCAACCAGTACGTGACCAAGGGAAAGCAGCTGTACGTCGAGGGACGTATCCGTACGAGCAGCTACGAAAAGGACGGCATCAAGCGCTATTCGACCGAGATCTACGCCGACACCATCGAATTCCTCGGCAGGCGGTCCGATTCTGGAACCCAGGTCTCCGGCGGTAGCTCGAGCTATCCGAACGACACCGATACCGACGACGTTCCATTCTGACCAGGGTGCCGGTGGCGCCGGCGTTCGCTGACGCCACGAACGTGCATCACGGTCCCATGATCCGGCCACGTCGAGGATCGCCGGGGAGTGCAGGCCCAGCCAGCGAACGGGCGCAGCCCGGCCTTTTCGATGCCGCCTCGAACAACCCGCCCGTCGTGCGAGCGTGATGACACGGCGCCTCGTTTCTCGTATCCTTGGGCCGGGGCGGGTGTGACACCCCGGGCTGATGATCAAGGAGGGTCTCATGAGCGGGCCAGTGTGGCGTTATGAAAAGTGTGAGAGCTGTCTTTGCGATGAGTGCCTTCGTCAGGTCGACGCAGCCTACGTCCTGGGGACGATCAACGATGCGGAGTTTCACCGGGGCCGCACCCTGTGCGAGGACTGCTACCGCACGAACATCGAGTTGATGACACACCGCCAGAGACAGGACCTGTAGCAAAGTCCCTGCCTGGACGCTCCAGCCGGCCCGGAGGTTCGTCGCGTCATCGTCAGACGCGCTTTGCAGGCGTTGCGTTTGGAGTCGAAGAAGTGGCGGGGCTGGAGGGACTCGAACCCCCGGCACGAGGTTTAGGAAACCTCTGCTCTATCCACCTGAGCTACAGCCCCAAGGCCGCCCCGATCGTACGATCGGACGCCATTTCTGTCAACGCTTGAGGGGGATGACGACCGATACGATGGATGTTCTCGTTAGCTGCGCGTGTGGTGCCGCGCGTTGGACAGGATCTGTTTCTTGGTGGTGAGATACTCCTTTTCGGTAATCAACTTTTCTTTGAGCAGACTGTAAAGAGAAACGATACGGATGTCAGGTATCACATTCGCACAATGTATGAATTCCTTGCCCTCCGGCTTGCGACTCAGGCTCTTTCCCTCAACGTCGTGTCGAGCGCCGCCGCGGCGCGCTCGAATCTGTCGTCATGTTTCATCCTCGCCGCTCCGTCGGTTACCCAGCGGCTGACACTCCCAGGGTTCTTGTGGAGCGCCTCGGCAAGCTTTCTTACCCCCTGGTGGTACCGCTCCACGCCAACGACGGCCAACAGCTCGCGCGCCTCGCGTAGCCGGGAGGTCTTGCCCCTACCCGCGATCTCCTCAAGATCGACGCCCAGGGCCGTGCACGCTCGTTCGAGGTACACCCCCGCTCCCAGGACCGGCCGTTCAGGCGCAGTGCTCCTTCCCAGGTAGTCAAGGTAGGGCACGTCCTCTCTCGGTTCTATCTCGTCTTCCTCTTTTCCCCTTCTCCTCCACCACGGAAGCTCACCGGGATCCCCGAGCGTCCACTCGGCCCCCTGGCTCGCGGCCAACCGTTCGGAGTACGCCCTTCGCGCCATGGCGCGCCGCGTACCGAAGCTCAGCAAGGCCTCATCGATGTCCACAAGGCGATGCCTCCGTTTTCCCATCAGCTCGAGATGGCCACTCCACGGGTAGTCCGACGGATCCTCGACCAGGCCCGCGGCCACCGGGTTGAGATGGATGTAGAGAATCAGCCGTTCCAGGTAGCGTTGATCCATGACGATCTTCGCCCGGTATCTCGTCTGCCACAGCGGCCCCAGGAGCTCCTTCCGGCGATTGTAACCCTTCGTGACGCGAACATTGATGGACGCCATGCTCCGCCAGAGGGAAACCCTGGTGCTCCGAAGAGCGAGATGGTAATGATTTGCCATGAGGCTCCAGGCATAGAGAAGAAACCCGTCCCGCTCCTTGATCTCCCGGACCACCTCGACAAAGGCCGCCGCCTCCCCCTGATCCTCAAAGGCCCGCTCCCCGTGCGCCGTCCGGCAGTACACGTGGTACACCCCACCCTCCACAAATACCCTCGGCCTCCTCCCCATCTTCCAAGCCTCCTTCAGCACCTGCGTTCATCGAACCATACATCATGTGATTGTGATACCTGGCACCGGCAAACGGCCACCCCCACATCGAACTAATTCACGAGAAATCACGCCCTCGATGTGCGGAATGTAGGGCTTGGAAGAGTCAACTCATGGTTTTGCTGCCTCGAGGAAGAGGTTTAAACCAAAATCGCGCAGATCCAGGTACCGCAAACGCGGGAAACGTGAGCGGTTCCAAGACACGCGGTGAACCCGAAAGCCGATACCGGTGAGGACGTCCTTCAAGTAGGGGTAATCATAGACAAACCGATGCTCGCCCCCCATGCGGCAGTGCATGTTGAGCGCTTCGCACGGTGTTTGAGCCCCGAGGTAGGCGCCGCACCACGCCAAATGCCGAGCACGAGGATGGAGGTAGATGTTTGCGACGAGCCGGCCGAGGTCCGGCGTCAGCAGCCGCATTACGCCCCCGGGCCGCAGAACGCGGAAGCATTCTGCAAGAAGGTTATGGCCGGCATCACGTTCCAGATGCTCCAGGAGATCCTCCGAGTGGATGAAATCGATCGAGCCAGATGAGAACGGGAGCGGCTGTGAGAGATCCGCCTGGAGGTCCACGGCGGGCGAGTTGATTATATCGACGTTAATCCAGCCCTCGATATGGTAATCTTCGCACCCAAGGTGCAGGCAAGGTCCGCTTGGCCCACGGGTAACAAGCGAGCGAGCACGCTGAAGTTCCCGAAAGTACTGGAGAATCAAGGTGTCGTTCTTCTGGGGCGCCTGATAGTATTCCTTCTGCAATGCCCGAAGACGCCTTCGGATCCGAAAGCGTTCGATGGCCGGCAAGACGCGACCCAGCATAGCCATTCCCATACTACACTACCTCCCAACGGCGCTTATCTCTGCTCCGTTGGCATCTTTGCAACATTCGGTGCCACATCCGGAGCAGGTATCACATTCGAACAATGTGTGGATTCCTTGCCCTCCGACTTGCGACTCAAGCTCTTCCCCTCAGTGTCGTGTCGAGCGCCTCCGCGGCGCGCTCGAATCTGTGGTCACGTTTCACCCGCCACCCGCTGAACCGTCAGCTTGCTCCTCTCCGACCCCTCTGGCTCCCCGGATTCGTTTCTTGCGAACGACGGCCCATCGTTGCCACGTCTATCAACCTTGAACAACCATCTGGCAAGGTCCAGCTCACACCGTTTCGGCCGATGCTGCAAGTTCCGCCTCGTTCTACGGAGGATCAGTCCCAGATGCCGAGCATCGCCTTGACCTCGTCGTCGGCATCGATGCGGGGATCCCATGGGGGCGACCACACGAGCTCGACATCGGCGCTCGACACACCCTCCAGGCGGCTCACGGCGAAGCGGGCAGCCTCGACGATCTCCGGACCGAGTGGGCACATCGGGGATGTCAGCGTCATCTTGACGGTCACACTCCCCTTTTCGGGATCGACCTCGATGCCCCGGACCAGGCCGAGGTCGACGATCGATAGCCCGATTTCCGGATCCTTGACCGGTTGCAAGCACGCCCTGACCTGCTCAACCGTTACCATGATCGGTTGCCTCCTCTTCTCCAGCCGTTGCAGCCGCGTGCTTTTCACCGGCATCCACGGCAGCGCGCAACAGGGTGACCCACGGTAACAACGCACACTTGACCCGCACTGGAAACTGGCGGACGCCGGTCAAGGCTTCAAGGTCGCCAAGATCCATTTCGCTCGGAGGATCATCGCCGTGCATCATCCGCTTGAAGATCTCGGCGATCTTGCGGGCGTCGTCGATGCTCCTGCCCTTGACCAGCTCGGCCAGCATCGAACCGGACGCGGTCGACACGGCGCATCCCCGTCCGATCACGGCGACGTCCGTGATGATGTCCCCGTCGAGCTCGAGCTGCAGGGTGACCTCGTCTCCGCAGGAGGGATTGAGCCCGGATTCCTCGACATCGACGCGTTCCAGGTGATGACGCCCCCGCGGGTGGCGATGGTGATCGAGGATGACCTCCCGGTAGAGCTGGTCCAACATGTCTGCGCTCATCAGCTGAAGTACCTCCTTGCAAAGCGGATCCCTTCGCACAGGGCATCGACATCATCGATCGTGGAATAGATGCCAAAAGATGCCCGCGTCGTTGCCACCACCCCCAGCCTCCGGTGGAGCGGTTGCGCGCAGTGGTGACCCGCGCGGACCGCGACGCCCGCCTGGTCCAGCAGGGTCGCCATGTCGTGCGGATGCACCTCGGGATCATGAAAGCTGACAAGCCCTCCGCGGCGCGCGGCATCCCGAGGCCCAAAAACGACGAGGCCGGGAAACTCCGCCAGTTTTTCGAGGGCGTACTGGGTGATCATCCGTTCGTGTTCCCGGACGTTCTCCAGGCCCAGGTCCTCGAAGTAATCGATGGCGGCCGGGAAGGCGGCGGCAGCGGCAACGTTCGGCGTTCCCGCCTCGAACTTCAGGGGAGGATCGGCCCAGGTGGCCCGGTCGAGGAACACCTCGTTGATCATCTCGCCCCCACCCTCCATCGGCTCCATGGTATCCAGGATGTCCGGCCGGGCAACGAGAAACCCGAGCCCCATCGGCCCGTAACACTTGTGCGCCGAAAAGGCGAGGACATCGGCGCCGAGAGCCTTCATGCTCACCGGCATGTGGCCAACCCCCTGGGCCGCATCGACGACGACGATGGCCCCGACGCGGTGGGCGGCCTCGGCGACCTCGGCCACCGGGTTGATCGTTCCCAGCACGTTTGAAACGTGGACCAGCGACACGATCCGCGTCCTCGGGCCCAGGAGGTTCACGAGCTCGTCGAGCCTCAGCTCTCCCCCGTCGGTGATCGGGATGTGCCGCAGAACGACGCCGGTCCGGCCGGCCAGCATGATCCAGGGAACAAGGTTCGCGTGGTGCTCCATCTCGGTCAGCAAGATCTCGTCCCCCGGCTTGAGGGTGTGCTCCAGCCCGCGGGCCACCATGTTGATGGAGGCCGTTGCATTGCGGGTGATCACGACCGAAGACGGCGCCGGTGCGTCGATCAGCGCGGCGACCCGCGTCCGGCAATTCTCGTACGCGGCGGTCGCTTCCTCTGCAAGCGTATGAATGCCCCTGTGCACGTTGGCATTGACACCCCGGTAGTACGCCTGCTCCGCCCGGATCACCGTCTCCGGCTTCTGGGCGGTTGCGGCCGTGTCGAGGTACACGAGCCTGTGCGCGTTCACCGTGCGCCGGAGCGCCGGGAAGTGACCGGAAAGCTCCGGCCAGACGAATGGAAGCGTTCGAGGGATCTTACCCGCGCTCATCATGCCACCCCACCCTCATCATCAGTATCGTCTTCGTGCAGAAAGCGCCCGATGCGCTGCGCGATGATCGCCTCGAGCGGTTCCCGCAGCCCTGGGGGCATGCGGGACAGCGCCGGGTCGACGAACCCGCGAACGATCAGGCGTTGCGCCTCGGCGCCTGGAATACCCCGGCTCTGGAGGTAGAAGACCTGCTCCGGGTCCAGGGGGGCGACGGTCGCTCCGTGACTGCACGATACATCGTCGGTCATGATCTCCAGCTCGGGAATCGTGTCAGCGCGGCACCGTTCGGACAGGAGCAGGTTCCTGTTCTCCTGGTACGCCTCGGAGCCTGGCGCACCCGTGTCGATCCGGATGATGCCGGTGTAGGCCGAGCGCGCATGGCCGGTCAAGGCGACCTTGAAGTCGATGTTCGACCGCGTGTTGGGGGCCATGTGCTCGTGGACCGTGTGATGATCCATGTGCTGGCTCCCCTCTCCCAGGACGAAGCCCACGATCTCGCTGGCCGCTCCAGGACCTTCGAGGATCGCTCCCACGTCCATTTTGACCAGCGAGCCGCCGAACGAGGCCAGCACCGTTGTCAGGGAGGCGTCGCGAGCCACGGCGGTCCGGGTCGTCGCGTGAGCCACCGTGCCGGTATCGAGCCGCTGCAAGAGCACGTGCCGGACGTTGGCGCCCGGATGGAGCGATGTCTCGGTCACGGCGCTGATGTAGGCCCCTTCGCCACCACCCCGGTGATCCTCGACGAGGGTCAGGACGGCGCTCATCCCCGCCTCGACGACCAGCCGGGGCGCAGACCAGCCGGGGCCGGCCAACGTCACCACGTGGACCGCCCCGGGGATGACGGCGTTACGCGGAACGCGGACGAGCAGCGCGCTGGTCCACCCGGCAGCGTTGAGGGCTTCCAATACGCCATGGGCGCTCGGGACGCCGCGGCCGAGCAATGCAACGGCGGTTGCGGACGCAGCCACCGGAAGGATTTCGAGCCCTGCCGCCGCGGCAGCATCCGAGATCGTAATCCGCGGCGCCCGTCCCGCCGCGACGACAACCACGGCGCCGCCATCGGGAACGGATGGCGCCTCGACCAGGCCGGCGCCCGGATCGGCGACCTCGGGCGGCCCGGGCGGCAGGAGCTTGCCGGGACTCGTGTAACGCCAGAGGTGGGCTGACCGGTCGGGCGGCGGCAACTGGCGGAGAATCCGCAGCGCCTCCAGCCTCTTGGACAGCAGCGGCGCCGGCTCCTCGAGCCGTCCGGACAACGACCGGACGAACGCCTCGTCGAAACCGGTTGCAGCAACGGGCATGATGGCGGAAGCGTCAGCCAACGGAATCCTCCATTTCAAGCTCGATCAGGCGGTTGAGCTCCACGGCATATTCCATCGGAAGCTCCTTGACGAACGGTTCGATGAACCCGTTCACGATCATCAGGCGGGCCTGGTCTTCGCTCAGGCCCCGGCTCTGGAGGTAGAAGAGCTGCTCGTCCGCCAGCTTCGAGACGCGGGCCTCGTGTTCGACGCTGACATCGTTCTCTGCGATTTCCATCGTCGGGTAGGTGTCTGACCTGGCCTCGGCGCCGATCAGAAGCGCATCGCACTCCACGTGGGACTTGCAGCCGGTGGCGCCAGGGGTCATCTTCACGAGGCCCCGGTACGACGACCGTCCCTGACCCTTGGAGATCGACTTGGAGATGATGCGGGACGTCGTGTTCGGCGCCAGGTGGATCATCTTGGCGCCGGCATCCTGGTGCTGGCCGTTACCTGCGAACGCGATCGACAGCACCTCGCCGTGGGCGCCCTCGCCCGCGAGGATTACCGCCGGATACTTCATCGTCACCTTGGATCCGAGGTTCCCGTCAACCCATTCGACGATGGCGTTCTCGTATGCCTTGGCACGCTGCGTCACCAGGTTGAAGACGTTCGTCGACCAGTTCTGGATCGTGCTGTACCTGATGTGGGCGCCCTTCATCGCGATCAGCTCGATCACTCCGGAGTGCAGGGAATCCGAGCTGTAGACGGGGGCCGTACACCCCTCGATGTAGTGAACGAAGGCGCCCTCGTCGGCGATGATCAACGTCCTCTCGAACTGTCCCATGTTCTTCGAGTTGATCCTGAAATAGGCCTGGAGCGGGATCTCGACCTTGGTGCCCGGTGGCACGTAGACGAACGACCCCCCCGACCAGACGGCCGTGTTGAGCGCGGCGAACTTGTTGTCCGCAGCCGGCACGACCGAACCGAAGAACTTCTTGATGATCTCCGGGTACTGCTTGAGCCCGGAATCGATGTCCAGGAAGATGACGCCCTGTTTCTCGAGATCGGCGCGAAACGAGTGGTACACGACCTCCGATTCGTACTGGGCCGACACCCCGGCCAGGAACTTGCGCTCGGCCTCGGGAACGCCGAGCCGGTCGAAGGTTTTCTTGATCCGCTCCGGGACTTCATCCCAGTCGCGGGTCAGCTTTCCCAGCGGTTTCATGTAGTAGTACAGCTCGTCGAAACGGAGCTCGGCGAGCATCGACGGATCGATCCAGGTCGGCATCGGCTTCGCCAGGAAGATATCGAGCGCCCCGTGCCGGATCTCGCGCATCCACCCCGGCTCTTTCTTGTACCGGGAGATCATCTCCACGACCTCGTGGCTCAGTCCCTTCGGCGTCCTGAGAAGGTATTCTTCCGGATCGTGAAACCCGTACTTCTCCAGGTAATCCGTGTTGACATCGGCGATCGCACGCTCTTTGGAGGTCATCGCGCCCCTCCTGCCGCCCGCGCAGCTTCCGGCTCGAGCCAGTCGTAGCCGCGCTCCTCGAGCTCGAGGGCAAGCTCGGGGCCTCCGGAACGGACCACCCGGCCGTCCATGAAAACGTGGACGGCGTCCGGTGCGATGTAGTTCAGGATTCTCTGGTAGTGCGTGACGAGCAGAACGCCGGTCTCACTGCCGGCCGCGCGGTTGATCCCTTCGGAGACGACCTTCAACGCGTCGATGTCCAGCCCGGAATCGGTTTCATCGAGAAGGGCGAAGAGCGGCTTGAGGATCATCATCTGCAGGATCTCGAGCCGCTTCTTCTCGCCCCCGGAGAACCCGTCGTTGAGGTATCGCGCCATGAACGAACGGGGCATGTTCAGGACCTTGAACGCATCATCCATCAGCGCGCGGAACTCCCGGACGGGCACATCCTTTCCCCTCCGGGCGGAGAGGGCCGCCCTGAGAAAACTGGCCACGCTCACCCCCGGCACGGCGACGGGATACTGGAAGCCCAGGAACATACCCCGCCGGGCCCGTTCGTTCGCCGGCAGATCGCCGATCGGCTCACCTCCGAGCAGGATGTTTCCCTCGACGCGGTAGGCCGGATGCCCCATCAGGGCGGCCGCCAGCGTCGACTTCCCCGAGCCGTTGGGACCCATCAGGGCGTGTTTCTCGCCGGAATAGATCTCGAGGCTCACGCCCTTGACGATTTCTTTCTCATCAACGTAGACGTGAAGATCCTCGCACGAAAAAACAGGCGTTCGTTGTGCTGTGCTCATCGATGCGGCGCTCCTTCGTTTGGCTGTACGGGGCGCCCGGCCCCGGCCGTGATCGTCTCTTTCTCGGCATCCATCGTCCGGGCCTCGGCCCAGAGCTGTGCGACATGACTCGTGACGGACGTTTCACTGTGGAGCAGGTCGGCCAGGGTCGTACCTGAAAGGACCTGCATGATCATGGCTTCGATGTGACGCCAGACGGATCGCAGACCACACCCCTGCGAGCGGGGACATCCCTGGCTCGGGGGAACCAGCAGCCCGCCGCAGAAACGGCCTTCGAACAACGGGTCTCCAAGAGCTTGCAGAACCATGCCCACGGAGATCTCGTCGGCGCCACGTGCCAGCCTGTATCCACCCCTCCGGCCCCGTTCGGAGGTCACAAGGCCGCCGCGCCTCAAGAGAAGAAGTACCTTTGCCACCGTGGGCTCGGGCATATTCTCCATCGTTGCGAGCTCGACCACCGTCATCTGCTTCTGCTCTGCAGCCAGGCGCATGATCAGGCGAATGCCGTGTTCCTCCGTTCGTGTAATCTGCATGGATCCCTCTTTCGCTCGTCCTCACATGAAAACCGGAAATCCGGAGAAACAATTCCACTTTACTCCCGCCCATCTCCTCCGACGAGGCGCGACGATAATCCCATTACCACGAGATTGCAACCATCCCTGCGCCGCGTATGCCTTTATCGCCATGGAGCTCCGCTCCAAGACCACCCCGTTTCCAGGCCAAGAGTTGACGCGCATCAAAGACGCCGTTAGGATGCCCCTT
Source organism: Acidobacteriota bacterium (assembly GCA_013152895.1). GTDB lineage: Bacteria > Acidobacteriota > Thermoanaerobaculia > Thermoanaerobaculales > Sulfomarinibacteraceae > JAADFN01. The sequence goes on from JAADFN010000040.1 coordinate 17,786, forward strand.
GTGAAAATGGCCACATGGGGGTGGATGTATGGCCGTTCAGTTCCTCCCAGTTCTTATGGTTTTTGTCATCGCGTGCCTGGTCGTTGCCGGCATGATGGGGTTCGCCGTGCTGGTCGGGCAACGCGCCCGAACGCACTCGCCGATGAAGAGACAGCCGTACGAGGGCGGTGTTCCTCCCTTCGGCATGGCGCAGAGACAGATCCCCGTGAAGTTCTACCTCGTCGCCCTCGCCTTCGTCGTCCTCGATGTCGAGGTCGCCTTTCTCTATCCCTGGGCCGTGACGTATCGCGGCTTCCTCGCCGGTCACTCGATGACGGTCTTTTGGGACATGCTCGCGTTCACCGCGCTCCTCGCGCTTGCATACGTTTTCCTGTGGAAAAAAGGTGTTTTCGACTGGGCACGCCGGAAGCCTCACGTCGACGCATCGACCCAACGAGGTGACTCATGAGCATCGCTCACACCCAGCCGCTCACGATGACGCCGCCCGAGATGTTGCGGGACGTTCATTTCGACGGCGAGATGGAGAAGAAGATCTCCGCTCTTCTCCGGCGCTATCCCACCAAGCAGGCCGCCCTCCTTCCCGTCCTGTGGCTGTGCCAGGAAAGGTGGGGATGGCTCCCCGCAAGCGTTCTCCAGGCCGTGGCCAAGCGGCTGGAGCTTTCGCCCGCCTTCGTCGAGGGAGTGACAACCTTCTACACGATGTACAACACGCAACCCACCGGGAAATACCTCGTCCAGGTGTGTACGACGCTCTCATGCCAGCTCTGCGGCGCTTCCGGTCTCACCGCGCATCTCAAGGAGCGGCTCGGCATCGATTCCGGGGAGACGACCCCCGATGGACGTTTTACACTTCTCGGTGTCCAGTGCCTCGGGGCGTGCGGCGAGGGACCGGTTGTTCAAATCAATAACGATTACTACACAAACGTGACCGTCGAGATGCTGGATCAGATTCTGGATGAGCTTCCAGAGTGACGGGGGACCCATGGAACCGATTCTGCTGAGAGCCGAGCACGAGACGAATTCCAAGGCGCTGACCACCTCTCTCAAGCTTGGCGGCTACTCCGCTTTGAAGAAAGCCCTCATCATGAACCCCGAGGACATCCGCGAGGAGGTCAAGAAGTCCGGCCTGCGCGGCCGGGGCGGCGCCGGGTTCCCGACCGGGGTCAAGTGGGGCTTCGTCCCGCAGGACCTGCCCAAGCCGAAGTACTTGATCTGCAACGCCGATGAATCCGAGCCCGGTACCTTCAAGGACCGGAAGCTGATCCACACCGACCCCCACATGCTGATCGAGGGAATCATCATCTCGTCCTACGCCATCAACGCGCATACCGCCTACATCTACATCCGCGGCGAGTTCTACGAAGAGGTCCAGATCCTCGAACAGGCTATCGCCGAGGCCTACAAGAAACACTACCTCGGGAAGAACATCCTCAAGACCGGCTACGACCTGGATGTCTATGTTCACCGGGGCGCCGGCGCCTACATCTGCGGCGAGGAAACCGCGCTGATGGAATCGATCGAGGGCAAGCGCGGCCAGCCGCGCCTCAAGCCGCCATTTCCGGCCGTCGTCGGCCTCTTTGGCTGCCCCACCGTGATCAACAACGTGGAAACGCTGGCGTGCGTTCCACACATCATCGAACGCGGCGCCGACTGGTTCGCCTCGATCGGACGCCCGCGCAACACGGGACCGAAGCTCTTCTGCGTTTCCGGTCACGTGAACCGCCCCGGGGTATATGAGCTTCCCCTGAGCGTCACCTACCGGGAGATCATCGAGAAACACTGCGGCGGGGTCCGCGACGGCAAGAAGCTCAAGGGGTTCATCCCGGGCGGCTCCTCGGCGCCGGTCCTGCCCGCCTCGGCCATCGACATCAAGGCGGATTTCGACTCCGTCGCCGAGGCCGGCTCGATGTTCGGCTCCGGCGCGCTGATCGTGCTCGACGAGACGACGGACATGGTGTGGCTGCTCGAAAACCTCCTGACGTTCTACACGCACGAGTCGTGCGGTCAGTGCACTCCCTGCCGCGAGGGAGGGAACTGGGCTCTCGAAATCGTCCGCCGGATCCGCCGCGGGTACGGACGTCCCGAGGACCTCGAGACGCTCGAACGTATCAGCCAGTTCGCCAGTCGAGGCATGACGCTCTGCCCCCTGGGAGACGCGTTCTGCGGTCCGATCACGGGCGTCCTCACACATTTCCGGGGCGAGTTCGAGCAAGCCATCGCGAAGGCCAAACCCCTTCCGAAGAAGAAGCTTCCGGCGCTGCCGGTTCGTTCCGGCCGCGGAACCTTTGGAATGTAGGAGTTACCATGGTATCGGTTACGATCGACGGTCACGAGATCCAGGTTCCCGAGGGAACGAACGTGCTGGAAGCGGCCAAGAAAGCCGGCATCACGATCCCCCACTACTGCTACCACCCCGCTCTCAGCGTCGTTGGCCAGTGCCGGGTGTGCATGGTCGAGATCGATGGCGCGCCCAAGCTTGCCACCGCGTGCTCGACCCAGGTCCGCGACGGCATGAACATCTCGACGAACAGCGAGCGGGCCACCGAAGCACGCCAGGCCGTGCTCGAGTTCCTCCTGGCCAACCACCCGCTCGATTGCCCGGTCTGCGACCAGGCCGGCGAATGCTACCTGCAGGATTACGCCTTCGATTTCGGCCTGGACACGACCCACATGGTCGAGGAGAAACGCACATATCCCGAGCGCGAACGCCGGATGCTCGGCCCGCACGTGATCCAGAACCAGAACCGGTGCATCCACTGCACGCGGTGCATCCGCTTCACCCGCGAGATTTCCGAGACGCACGACCTGACGATGAAGGCGCGGGGCAACCACCAGTACATCGACACCTTCAATGGCGAGCCGTACGACAACCCGTGGTCGGCGTGCGCGGCCGACGTCTGCCCCGTGGGCGCCCTGACGGTCAAGGAATTCCGTTTCCGGGCCCGGGTCTGGCGCCTGGAGGAAACGCGGTCGATCTGTCCCGGATGCAGCATCGGCTGCAACATCATGATCGGGCATCGTAACGGCGTCGTGTACCGTTTCATGCCGCGCGAGAACGCGGAGATCAATGGCTGGTGGATGTGCGATCACGGCCGGTTCCTCGCAGAGGATCTCAACGCCCGCGATATCGACCGGCCCCTCATCCGCTCCGGAGGCCAGTTGGCTCCAGCCACGTGGTCGGATGCGCTCGAGGAGCTCGCGAGGATCATCGGCGCCGGGACGGACGCCAGGGTCATCGCATCGGCCAACCTCTCCAATGAGGCCCTGTACCTCGCCAAGAAGCTCTTCGCGGAGAAGCTCGGGCTCAAGATGCTCGTTCCGGTCGAGACCGGTCCCGGGCGGTCCATCAAGAACGCCCACAAAGAGTGGATCCGGAGCGAGGATCCGCATCCAAATGCCACCGGCGCGCGCCTGATCGGGCTCAACGTTGGAGATGCCTCCCGGCTCCAGGATTTCCTGATCACATCGAGCGGCCCCGTCGTCATTCTCGATGCGGGCGCCCATCCGCTGCTCGCCTCGCAAGACATCATCCAGGCCATCAAGAACCAGCCCATCGTTGCGATGGCCAACGCACACACGCCGATGACTCGGGCTGCGGATCTCGTCTTTCCTGTTGCCTCATGGCTCGAAGCGGAAGGAACGTACACCTCGTCGACCGGCCGGGTCCAGCTCGCGGAGAGGGGCGCTCATCCCAGCGACGAGGCGAAGGCGGCCTGGGACATCCTCACCCTGATGGCCCGGGCGCTCGGCGCCGATCCCGGGCCGGTCACGCGGCCACAACAGATCTTCGAGGAGCTCGCCGCCGAAGTGCCGGCCTTTGCCGGGATGACGTACCGGCGGCTCTCCAATGAACCAGGCGTTCCCGTTCTCGAGGAGGTCGCCCATGTGGGCTGATGCCATCGTCACGCTGATCAAGCTGGCCGTCGTCATCGGGGTGCTCTTGACCACCGTGCCAATCATGGTCTGGGTGGAGCGCCGCGGTTCCGCACTGATTCAGGATCGTCTCGGCCCCAACCGCGTCGGTCCGTGGGGTCTCCTGCAGCCCGTCGTCGATGCCGTCAAGCTGATTACCAAGGAGAACCTTGTCCCCGACGGGGTCGATCGTTTTCTCTACATGCTGGCCCCCGCCATCGCGCTCGCCGTCGCTCTTTCGACGTTCATCGTGGTTCCCTTCGGATACGGGAAAGGCCTGACGCTCTTCGGGTACAAGGTCCACGGGTTCATCGTCGCTCCAGATCTCAACATCGGGATCCTCTACATTTTCGCCCTGGCGGCGTTCGGCATCTACTCGATCGTGCTGGCCGGCTGGTCGTCGAACAACAAGTACTCGCTCCTCGGCGGCATTCGTTCGTCGTCACAGATGATCTCCTACGAGCTGGCCATGACGATTTCCGTCGTGGGCGTGATGATGGCGAGCTCGTCGTTCAGGCTCGACCACATCGTGATGGCGCAGACCGGAACGTGGTTCGGATTCATCCCCAAGTGGAACGTCTTCCCCCAGGTCATCGGCGCCATCACCTTCATGGTGGCCGCATTCGCCGAAACGAATCGCCTGCCGTTCGATCTCCCCGAGGCGGAGGCCGAGCTGGTCGCGGGATATCACACCGAGTATTCGTCGATGAAGTTCGCGTCGTTTTTCATGGCCGAATACATCAACCTGGTCACGTCGTCCTCGCTGATCGTGCTCCTGTTCTTCGGAGGATGGACGCTCCCCGGGGTGGCCACGCCGTCCGGGTGGGTCGGCGCTATCTTCTCCCTTGTCGTCTTTGCCGTGAAGGTGGCGTTCTTCCTGTGGTTCTTCGTCTGGGTCCGGTGGACGCTCCCCCGTTTCCGCTTCGATCAACTGATGGCGCTGGGCTGGAAAGTCATGATTCCCCTGGCCGTCGTCAATTTCCTCTGGATCGGCATCGCGATGGCGCGCGGGATCCTGTAGGAGGACCTGATGGTGACGTACGTCTTTCTCGCTGCAGCGGCCCTGGCGATCGTCTTCGGTATCCTGGCGATCGCGCACCGGAGCCCGATCATCAATGTCCTGTCGCTCGTGGTCGTCTTTTTCGCCATGGCGGCGATCTACGCGGTCCTGGGGATGGACTTCCTCGCGGCCATTCAGCTCATCGTCTACGCCGGCGCGGTTCTGGTTCTCTTTCTCTTCGTCATCATGCTGCTCAACATTCGTTCCGTCGACCGTCTCGGGAGCGGGAGGCGGCTCCAGGCCGTTCTCGGCGTCGTGATCTCGATCGCCATCGGGGTCGCAGCGGTTTTGGCTATCGCCACTCTGACCCCTGCGAACGGGGCCGTGGCGCCGGGCAGCGGACAGGGCACCGCGTTCCCCATCGGCCGCAGTCTGATGACGACTCATCTCCTTCCGTTCGAGCTGGTTTCACTCCTTCTCGTGGCGGCCCTCGTGGGCGCCCTGGTCCTGGCCAGAAAGGAGACGCGATGAACCCCACCATGATTCCGATCCCCTCGGCCTGGATCCTCTACCTTTCAGCCGTCCTGTTCGTGATCGGGGCGATCGGCGTGCTGTTGCGCCGCAACGGGATTTCCATCTTTCTTGCGCTGGAGCTCATGCTCAACTCCGCCAACCTCGCTTTTGCCTCGTTCGCGTTCCGTTTTGCCGGCCAGGGCGGCCACGCGGCCTCGGCCATCAACGGCCAGATCTTCATCTTCTTCATCATCGCCGTCGCTGCCGCCGAGGCGGCGGTCGGCCTGGCGCTGTTCATCGCGATGTATCGCCGTAAGGAAACGATCGACGTCGACCGTTTCAACATCTTGCGCTGGTAGGAGGTTCCATGCTGGGCTCCCTCTGGATCATTCCGCTTCTCCCGCTCACGGGCTTTGTGCTGAACCTGCTTCTCGGGTGGCTCAAGGCCCGCAAGAGCGTGGTCAACGTCGTCGGCATCGGATCGGTCGGGCTCGCGACGATCGCCACGTACTGGGCCATCATCGACTACCTCGGCCAGCCGGCCAAGGTCGTGGTCGAGCACTACTTCACATGGATCTCGGCAGGAAAGATCACGGTCAACGCCGCATTCCAGTTCGATCCTCTGACAGTGGTGATGGTCGCCTTCGTGACGTTCGTCGGATTCCTCATTCACGTGTACTCGATCGGCTACATGCACGGGGAAAGCGACACCTCCTACGCACGGTTCTTCGCCTACCTGAACCTGTTCATGTTCTCCATGCTGATCCTCGTTTTCGGTTCGAGCCTCCCCCTGATGTTCGTCGGCTGGGAAGGCGTCGGGCTCTGCTCGTACCTGCTGATCGGTTTCTACTTCGACGATGAATACTGCGCCGCGTCCGGAAAGAAGGCGTTCATCGCGAACCGGGTCGGCGATGTCGGGTTCCTCCTCGGGATATTTGCGACCTTTGCCATCTTTGGATCCGCCGATTTCACGACGTTCCTCCCAGCGGCCGCGGCCCATCCGCAGCAGTACGCGGGATGGGCGACCGCCATCGGATTGTTACTGTTCGTCGGCGCCGTCGGGAAATCGGCGCAGATCCCGCTGTACGTCTGGCTGCCCGACGCGATGGCGGGCCCGACACCCGTCTCGGCGCTGATCCACGCTGCAACGATGGTGACTGCCGGCGTCTACATGGTCGTACGGTGCAACGTCATCTACCGGATCGGGCCGGCCGCCCTCCTCGTCGTCGCCATCGTCGGCGGGATCACCGCGCTCTATGCGGCGACCATCGGCATGGCGCAGAACGACATCAAGAAGGTCCTCGCCTACTCCACCATCTCGCAGCTCGGCTACATGTTCCTCGGCGCCGGAGTCGGGGCCTTCAGCGCGGCCATCTTCCACGTCGTCACCCACGCGTTTTTCAAGGCGCTCCTCTTCCTCGGCGCCGGCTCGGTGATCCACGCGTGCAGCGGGAACCAGGACATGCGGACGATGGGCGGTTTGAAGAAGATCATGCCGACGACGTACTGGACGTTCATGGCGGCGACCCTGGCGATCTCGGGCATCTTCCCGTTCGCCGGGTTCTTCTCCAAGGACGAGATCCTCGGCAAGACATTCGCCGCCGGCGCTTCGAACCTCAACGGGTTCGGCTGGGTGTACTACATCCTGTGGTTCCTCGGGATCGCGGCGGCGTTCATCACGGCGTTCTACATGTTCCGGCTCGTCTACATGACCTTCCACGGGGAGTTCCGCGGAACCGAAGAGGAGAAGCACCACCTGCACGAGTCGCCGTGGACGATGACGCTGCCGCTGCAGGTGCTTGGCGTTCTTTCGATCGTCGGGGGGTTGATCGGGATCCCGAAGCTGATGACCGGTCATGCAAGCTGGAACCTGATCGAGCATTTCCTCGATCCAGTCGTCATTCCCCTGGGTGGCGGTCACGCCGGCGAGATGGCGGCCGAGATCAGCCATCACGCGGTCAGCCCGGGCGTCGAGTGGCTGCTGTTGCTGATCTCGCTGTCAATCGCGATCTCGGGCATCCTGGTGGCGCGGTCGTTCTACTACGGCGAGCGTGCATTCGAGAAGCCGCGACAGTTCGCCGAACGATACCCGCTCCTGTACAAGCTCGTCCTGAACAAGTACTACGTGGACGAGATCTACGGCGCCGTCGTCATTCAACCTCTTTACCGGATCTTCAGGTTCTGCTGGAAGGCGATCGACGCTGTCATTATCGATGGGATCCTCGTCAACGGCTCCGCATTCATGACGGAGCTGACCGGCGACATTCTGAGATTCCTGCAAACCGGCAATGTGCGGAACTACGCCCTCTCGGTGGCCATGGGCGTGCTTCTTCTCATTGTCATTCTCTGGTAGTCGGAGGCGATTGTGCACATCGAGCACCTGCTGACCTTCGTGACGCTTGGACCTGCCGCCGGTGCGCTGATCCTGACCCTGATCCCGGGACGGCTCGAGAGAATCCAGCGCTGGGCGGCTCTCCTGATCTCGCTCGTTGAGTTTGCCCTCTCCACCCTGCTGTGGGTGAATTTCAACCCCGATGTCGCCGGGTTCCAGCTTCAAACGGCCAAGATTCCGTGGATTCCTCAGCTTGGAATCTCGTACCACCTCGGCATCGATGGCATCTCCCTGCTGCTCGTGCTGCTGACGACCCTGCTGATTCCGGTCGTCATCCTGGCCTCGTGGCACTCGATCAGCGAGCACGTCAAGGCGTTTCACATGTCGTTGCTGATGTTGACGACGGCCATGATCGGCGCGTTTCTCGCCCTCGACGTGTTTCTCTTCTACATCTTCTGGGAGCTGATGCTGATCCCGATGTACTTCATCATCGGCGTCTGGGGCGGCCCCCGTCGCATCTATGCCGCCGTCAAGTTCTTCATCTACACGATGGTCGGCTCGGTGCTCATGCTCGTCGGCATCCTGTACCTGGCCTGGTTCAGCCACGCCCAGAGCCACGTCTGGTCGTTCGCCTACTCCGACCTGCTCAGGGCCGGTCACCAGCTGCCGATGGGGCACTCCTTCTTTTCGAGCCCACAGATGCTCGTCTTTGCCGCCTTCGCCCTCGCGTTCGCGATCAAGGTCCCGATGTTCCCGTTCCACACGTGGTTGCCCGATGCGCATACCGAGGCGCCGACCGGAGGCTCCATCATCCTGGCCGGTGTCCTTCTGAAGCTCGGAACGTACGGGTTTCTCCGGTACAACCGGGTGCTGTTCCCCGCGGCGTGGCACGCGTTCGTGCCGTTGATCCTCACCCTGGCGGTCATCGGTATCCTGTACGGAGCGTGGGTCGCCCTGGTGCAGCCCGACATGAAGAGGCTCGTCGCCTACTCGTCGGTCAGTCACCTCGGGTTCGTCATGCTGGGCCTTGCCGCCGGAACGATCGCCTCGACGCAGGGCGCCGTCCTTCAGATGGTCAACCACGGGCTTTCGACGGGGGCTCTCTTCCTCCTCGTCGGCGTCCTCTACGAGCGGCGGCACACGCGGATGATCGCGGATTTCGGCGGGATCGCGAAGGTCGTCCCGGTCTATACCGGCCTTTTCCTCCTCGTGACGCTCTCGTCCATCGGCCTTCCCGGGCTCAACGGGTTCGTCGGGGAGTTTCTCATCCTGGCCGGGACGTGGCACAGGTACCCCGTCGCAGCCATCCTTGCGGCCTTCGGGCTGATCTTTGGCGCCATCTACATGTTGTGGATGGTGCAACGCGTCTTCTGGAACCCGTTCGCCCACAAAGAAAACGTGTCGCTCAAGGACGTCAATCTCCGCGAGGTTCTCGCCGTGGCGCCCCTGATCATCTTTATCGTGTGGATCGGCGTTCACCCGACAACGTTCCTGTCGCCCATGGAGGCGGCTGTACGTTCACTCCTGATGCATTAAGGAGGCAGGATCGTGCCAACGCAATCTGATCTTCTTGCCGTGGCGCCCGAGCTGGTCCTCATCGCGGGCGCTGGCGTTCTCCTTATCCTCGACGCATTCCTCCCGAAGCTCAGGCGGATCGCCTCGGAGCTGACGTTGCTGACGGCGGTTGGAGCCGCGTGGGCGTTGCTCGCCCTGCCCCACCAGGGACTGGTCTGGAGCGGGATGATGCGCGCGGACACCCTCTTCGTCCTGGTCAGCCTCTGCCTCCTCGTCGCCCTGTTCCTGTGTGCATGGATGGCGGGTCCCTACCTTCACCGGGCTGGGAAAGAGACCGGCGAGTTTTACGCGCTCCTGATCTTCGCCACGGCCGGAGCGATGATCATGGCAGGCTCGATCGACCTGCTCCCGCTCTTCCTGGGACTGGAGCTTCTCTCCATCGCGCTGTACGTGCTCAACGCCTTCTTCAAGGACATCGACGTCAGCCTGGAAGCCGGTCTCAAGTACTTCATCGTCGGCGCATTCGCCGCGGCCTTCACCGCCTACGGGATCGCGCTTCTGTACGGCGCCACCGCCACGACGAACATCGAGGCGATGGGGCGCATACTCGCGGCCGGCGCCACCGTTACTCCCATCCTCATCGTCGGTTTCGCCATGGTCGCCGGAGGGATGGCCTTCAAGCTGGCGCTCTTCCCCTTCCACGGCTGGGCGCCGGACGTGTACCAGGGTAGCCCGACGCCCGTCACGGCGTTCCTCTCCGTCGTCCCGAAGGCCGCCGCGCTGATCGTTCTCCTGCGTTTTGCAACGAGTTTCGACCTGCTCCACATGGGGCACAGCTGGATCTGGGCCGCTGGGATCGTCGCCGTCGGCTCGCAGACGCTCGGGAACATCGTCGCGATCGTGCAACGCGACATCAAACGGATGCTCGCCTACTCCGGTATTGCGCACATGGGCTACGCCATGATCGGCGTCATCGTCGCCGGAACCGCCGGCAGCACCGCGGTCCTGATCTACATCGCGGCGTACACAGTGATGAACATCGGCGCATTCTCCGTCATTGCATTGATGTCTGAAAACGAGGCCGAGCCCCACCTGATCTCTGACCTGGCGGGGCAGGGATGGTCCAGGCCTCTGACCTCACTGGCGCTTGCAATCTGCATGTTCTCACTCGCCGGCGTACCCCCCTTCGCAGGGTTCGCCGCGAAGTTCTTCGTCTTCCGTTCCGCCGTTGACCAGGGGTTGATCTGGCTCGCGGTTCTCGGCGTCATCAACTCGCTGATCTCTGCGTTTTATTACCTGCGGGTCGTCTACACGCTCTACATGCGACCGCTGCCCCGGCGGGTGCCGGACTTCCTGTCCTCACGGGCTATCGGCGCCGTTGCCGGCGTATCCGCAGCCCTCGTCGTTCTCATCGGCCTGTATCCCACGTGGCTGCTCTCCGCGGCTCACGCGGCGGCACGATTCCTTGTCAGGTGACATAATATGTCTTTGCTTCGAAGTAACTTCGACGTCAATTCCATCTCGGCCCTCACCATCGCCCGGCTCTCGATCTATCTCCGCTGCGTCGAACGGCTCGCCGCTCTGGGCGTCGAAACTGTCTCGAGCCAGGAGCTGGCGCGGCGCTTCAATCTCAACCCCGCCCAGATCCGCAAGGATTTCGCGTACTTCGGCGAGTTCGGCGTCCGCGGCGTTGGCTACAACGTCGTCGAGCTTCGCTCCTACCTGCGCGAGATCCTCGGCCTCGACATGGAGCATCGTCTCGTTATCGTCGGGGTCGGGAACCTCGCCATGGCCCTCGCCAACTATTCCCGGTTCACGGGCCAGTCTTTCCTGATCGTGGGCATGCTCGATGCCAATCCAGAGAAGATCGGCATGAAGACGCCGAACGGCTTACTGGTCGAGGATGCCGCCAGGCTCGCCGAGATCGTTCCCCAGAGGAACGTCGAGATCGGGGTCATCACCACCCCCGCCCCCGCCGCCCAGAAGGTGTGCGACGCCATGGTTTCAAGCGGCCTGCGAACGATCCTCAACTTTGCGCCCGTCCAGGTCAAGGGGCCGGAAGGCGTGCTCATCCGTTCCGTCGATCTCCGCATCTATCTCGAGGAGCTGGCCTTCTACCTGACCCACGGCATCCCCGAATCCTGATCCCCAGCCTCTTGAAAAAAAGCGGACCCCAAAAGGGGTCCGCACAGATGCTTCCGAGAAGACGTTCAGGCGGAGAGAATCATGAACGCGATAATCAACGCGTAAATCACGAGGGACTCGATCAGCGCCATACCGATAATCAGCGTGATCCGGATCGGGCCGGCGCCACCGGGATTTCGTCCCATCGCATCGCACGCAGCGGCCATCCCCCGGCCGTCACCGATAGCCCCGCCCGCAGCCGCGATCGCGATGGCAAATGCCGCACCGACGAACTGCCACATGTTCTTCTGGTGGGGAGCTGGAGCTGCGCCGCCCTCGGCCGCCAGAACCGGGCCTGCCACCAGCACGATGATCACGAGAACCAAACCTACGATTGCAAGACGTCGACTCATATCTTCCTCCTCCTGTGGTGTTTACGGACTTCACTCTTCGACGACGACGGCGCCCTGGATGTACGCCATGGTCAGCATTATAAAGATAAATGCCTGGATCAATGAGCCAAAGATTCCAAGGCCCATCATCGGCCACGGAACAACGAACGGGAAAAAGCCAATGAAGATGTTGGTCGCGGTGTGTTCTCCCAGGATGTTCCCGAACAGACGGAGGGCCAGGGAGAGGATCCGCGCCAGGTGGGAGATGATCTCGATGGGAACCATCAACGGCGCCAGCAGCACGACCGGCCCCGCAAAATGCCGCAGGTAATGAAAGAGGCCCTTCTTCCGGACGCCCACGACGTTGTAGAAGATGAATGCCGTAATCGACAGGGCGAATGTTGTGCTCGTATTGTCCGTAGGAGGCTGCAAGAAGTAAAACAGGTCAAAGATGTTGCAGACGAAGATGAAGACCGCCAGCGCGCCGATGAACGGCATGAACGTCTGGCCAAGGCCCTCGCCGATGACATCGTCCAGAAGCGACTTCAGACCCGAGATGACGAGCTCGAGCGATTGCTGCAGGTGCGACGGGGATTCGACAGAGAGCCGCCGCTTGACCGGAATCACGATCGCCGCAATCACCACGATGACGAACGCAGCCATGATCACGTGGTCCGGAAGCCAGAACACCTGGCCGGGCTTGGCGCCCATCATGTCGAGATACTTCTGGCCCGGTGTACCGAAAAGGGAGATCAGGAGCTTGTTGACCGGGTGGTACAGGAACGAAAACTCTTGGTGCATGTCGTTCTACTCTCCTCCTTTCAACGCCCAGCGAAACGCTTCGGCGAAGATCGCCACGACGACGGTGGAAAAACCAAGGGCGATCGCAACTGGATCGGCCTCCGGCACAATCAGGAGCCCCACGAGAACGCCGCCCAGCAGCGCCATTCGAAGAACGATCCGGAAGACTCCAGCGCCGCCGAATTTGGGAGCTCCAGGTTGTGCCACCCTTTCAACGAGCACCTCCAGCCAGTGGAAATTGATGATAGCCGCGGCACCTGAAAAACTCAAGCTGAGCGCGGGCCACATCGAACGCGACACAACGAGCTCGATCGCCGTCCCGGTGGCCACGAGCACCCCGGCAAGCCGCATGACGCGGGTGGTGGAAAAGGCCGCATCAATCGCCATCGCTCCGCTCGTCATGCGCGTCCGTTTCCTGTTTCTCCCGCGCCAGCCGTTCTTCCTCTCGCGCAGCCCGGGCCGTGATACGAAACAGGTTGATGAAACCGGCGATCACCCCGAAGAGGGCGAACGTTCCGGTCAGGTACGGTTTCGTCCCGAAGATTCCGTCCAGCCACCTGCCCCAGAAATAGCCCAGGGCGATGGCCACGGGAAACTGAATGCCGACGATCGACAGATCGGCCCACGTCGTCGCCTGCCGCAGCCACCACCGCTTCCGCTTCATGTTGCCAACCCCTTGGTGCCATCATACAGCGCTGCGCCGCCCGGCGCTGGGCACGACTCCAGGCTCGTTGGACCGGCCGGACGGCGTCATTGCGGTCATCCCACGCGCCCGCTCCGGTTCGCCCGGGTTCAGCGTGGCGCAGGTGAACAGCCCGAGCGGGACGCGGGAGCGTCCGGCCTGCGCCACACGCGCGTACCGCCACCACCGCCGCGACTTATCCGAGCCCGAGAGCGTGCATTCCGCTCTGGGCAATCCCGACCACCGGCGCCGGGTAGACACCGATCGCCAGCGTCACGAAAACGCATACGCCGATCATCGCATCGAGCCAGCGATCCTGGACCAGCGCCGCGGGCTCATCCGCCTCACCATCCTTGAGGTACATCTCGACCACGATCCGGAAGTAGTAGTACAGGCTGACTGCAGACATGATCACCGCGATCACGGCCAGCCACACGTACCCCGCCTCGACCGCCGACGAGAACACGTAGAGTTTCCCCATGAAGCCGGCGGTGGGAGGAATGCCGGCCAGGGAGAGCATGAAGATCAGCATTCCCGCAGCCACCCCGGGATGGCGTTTCGCCAGCCCGGCGTAGTCGCTGACAAGCTCGCCCGCGTACCCCCGCGTTTCCAGCATGATCACGAAACCGAACGCTCCAAGATTCATGAAGGTGTAGATCAGCATGTACACCATGACCGACCACAGTCCCATGACCGTCCCGGCCACGATGCCGATCAACGCGTACCCGGCGTGCGCGATCGAGGAGTAGGCCAGCATGCGCTTGACGTTGTCCTGCGTCAGGGCCGCGATGTTTCCGTAAATGACGGTCGCTGCCGCCGCGACCCACATGACGATCCGCCACTGGGCCAACTCGGGATGAAACGCTCCCAGGAAGAGCCGCAGGAACATGGCGAACGCCGCCGCCTTCGGACCCACCGAGATAAAGGCCGTCACCGGTGTCGGGGCGCCCTCGTACGCGTCCGGCGTCCACACGTGGAACGGGACCGCAGCCACCTTGAACAGCATGCCGAAGCCGACGAGAATAATCCCGAGGTTGAGCGTCCAGTTGGCCGTGTGCGTGACCGTCAAGGCCGCCCTGATCTCGCCAAGATCAAGCGTCCCAAGCGCGCCGTAGATGAGCGAGATACCGTAGACGAGAATACCGGAGGAGAGCGCGCCGAGCACGAAATACTTGACTGCTCCCTCGTTCGACTTGAGCTCGAGCTTGAAATACCCGACGAGCACGTACTGGGAAAGCGCCATCAGCTCCAGGCCGACGTACAGGCTGACCAGGTTCGCGCCCGAGGCCATGATCATCATGCCGAGCGTTGCAAACAGGATGAGGGCGTCGAACTCGCCCGGGGAATACTCCGAGCGCTCCAGGTACCCTGCCGACATCAGCAGCACGATGCCGGACGCCGTCATTGTCAGGAGCTTGAAGTACACGGCGAATGTATCGACGAACAGCATGCCGCCGAGAATCGTGTGCGGGCCGCCCGCGGGCCGCCCAACCGCCCAGATCAGGACGGCGCTCACCGCCAGCGAGCCGACCGCCAACAGGCTCAGGGTCCTTGCGCCACGCTTTCCCAGTGAAATCCCCGCCAGGAGAAGCGTGAAGCCGGCAACGGCGAGAAAGATCTCCGGCAAGAAAGGTATGAACTGGCTGAGGCTCATGGCCTACTCCCCCTGAGATTGTGCGGCCGACGGGGGCGCGGTTTTCGTGATGGCCGCGATCCGTTGACGCGCTTCGTTTGGTTGCTGCGTGCCCCGCTCCACCCGCTGGAGAATCCGGTCGACGGAGGGCGCCATACGGTCGAAGAACGGCTTCGGATACAGGCCGATCCAGAACGCGATGATCACGAGCGGGATCAGCGTCCACTGCTCGCGCAGGGTGAGATCCTTGAGGTCCTTGTTCTTCTCGTTCGTCACCTCACCGAAGAACACCCGCTGGTACATCCACAGCATGTAGGCAGCGCCCAAGATAATGCCAAGCGCGGCGAACACGGCCCATACCCAGTTGGCCTTGAAGATGCCCATCAACGTCGTGAACTCGCCAACGAAACCGTTGAGCGTCGGCAGCCCGATCGACGACATGGTCATCACGGCGAACAGCGTCGCATAGATCGGCATCACCTTGGCCAATCCCCCGTACTCGGCAATCATGCGGTTGTGCCGGCGCTCGTAGACGAGGCCGACGAGCAGGAAGAGGGCGCCGGTCGACACACCGTGGTTGACCATCTGCAGGATCGCGCCCCGAACCCCCGCCGGGTCGAGGGCGAAGAGCCCGACCATGATCAGGCCCATGTGGGAGACCGACGAGTACGCGACCAGCTTCTTCATGTCCTTCTGGGCCATCGCCACGAGAGCGCCGTAGATGATGGCGATGATGCCGAGCGCCGCGATCCACGGGACCGCTTTCAAGGTTGCCTTGGGGAGCATCGGGAGAGAGAACCGCACGAAACCGTACGTCCCCATCTTCAGCAGGACGCCGGCCAGGATGACCGAGCCTGCCGTCGGGGCCTCGACGTGGGCGTCAGGAAGCCACGTGTGGAACGGCCACATCGGGACCTTGATGGCGAACCCGATGAAGAATGCCAGGAAGACCCAGAACTGCAACGACCCCGGGATCTGGGGCGCGATCGCATAGAACTGCGGAATCGAGAAGGTCGCCGGGTTTCCGAGACCGTGCAGACCGATGGCGGCGAGACCCGGACCGTTGTAGAAGTAGAGGGCCAGGATGCCGATCAGCATCAGGACCGAGCCGAACAACGTGTACAGGAAGAACTTGATCGCCGCGTACAGCTTGCGGGGGCCGCCCCATACGCCGATCAGGAAGTACATCGGAACCAGCATCACTTCCCAGAACACGTAGAACAGGATGAAGTCGAGCGACATGAAGACGCCCAGCATCCCCGTGCCCAGCAGGAGCAGGAAAACGTAGTACTCCTTCACCCGGTTCGTGATCGCCGTGAACGACGAGTACACCGCGATGAAGGTCAGGAGGGTTGACAACAGGATCAGCAGGATGGCGAACCCGTCGACCCCGAAGTAGTACTGGACCCCCAGCGAAGGAATCCACTTCCCCCGAATCACGAACTGGAACTCGGGGCCGGATGGCCTGTAGAGGAACCAGAGCGGTACGGCCGCAAGGAAGTCCAACCCCGCGACCACCGTGGCCACCGCCTTGATGGCCTTCGTGTTCTCCCGGTTGATCCCAAAGACGATCAGCAGGGCTCCTGCCAACGGCAGGTAGCAGATGATGTTGAGCAGCTGGTGTTGGAGAAAATCCATCGTCGTCCCCGCTCCCTAAAAAATGATGTAGATGGCCAGCAAGGCAGCCGCGCCGAGCACCATGACCATCGCATAGCCCTCCGCGAACCCGACTTGCAGACGCCGGAAGTAATGACTCGCCCGGTCGTAGATCGTTGCCACGAGGTTGACCAGGCCATCGATGATCTTCAGGTCGAAGATCGCGGATACAAAGCTCGTCCCCACGGTGACGTGCCGCACACCGTTGACGATTCCATCGATCACCCTGGCGTCGAACTCCCACAGGATCCGCGCGAGCTTGACCACTCCGTTGATGACCGTTGCCTGGTAAATCTCATCCACGTAATACTTGTTCAGCACAACCTTGTACAGGAGAGGATGCCGCTCGGTGAAACGCCGTGGCTTCTCGAAGGCGCGCTCGCCGTAGTAGAACGACCGCGCCACGAGGATACCCGCGATCGCGATCGACAACGAGAGTGCCAGCAGGAGCCATTCGAGTCCCGGGCTCACGGCGTGGCGCGTGACCTCGACGGCGGCCTCGGCATGGCCCGCTCCTACCCCGATCGGCAGGATCACCGGGTCGAGGAACCGCTCGATCAGGTTCCACTTGGCATGACCGCTCATCAGCTTCGGGATGCCGATCAACCCACCGATGATCGAGAGGACGCCGAGCACCTGCAGCGGAAATCTCATGGTCCACGGCGACTCGTGCAGGTGGTGCTTCTCCTCCTCGGTTCCGCGGAACTCCCCGTGGAAGGTCATGTACACCAGCCGGAACATGTAGAACGCCGTGATGAACGCCGCCGCGATCCCGAGGAACCACAGGATGTAGTACACCCACCCGAACCCGTTGAGGTTCGACTTGCCGGCGGCGAAGGCCTTGCCGAGGATCTCGTCCTTGGAGAAGAACCCGGCGAACGGGAAGATCCCCGAGATTGCAAGCGTCGCCGCCATGAACGTCCAGTATGTCGTCGGCATGACCTTTCTCAGGCCGCCCATCTTCCGCATGTCCTGGTTCCCGCTGCACGCGTGGATGACCGAACCTGACCCGAGGAAGAGCAGCGCCTTGAAGAACGCGTGCGTGACGACGTGGAAGATGGCCGCCACGAACGCGCCGACCCCGGCGCCGAGGAACATGTAGCCGAGCTGGGACACCGTCGAGTAGGCCAGCACCTTCTTGATGTCGTTCTGCGCCATGCCGATGGTCGCGGCGTAAAACGCCGTCACGCCGCCGACGATCGCGACGACCAGCATCGCGACCGGGCCAATCCGGAAGAGCACGTTGCACCGTACGACCATGTAGACGCCGGCGGTCACCATCGTCGCGGCATGGATCAACGCCGAGACGGGCGTCGGGCCCGCCATCGCGTCGGGCAGCCAGACGTAGAGCGGAATCTGCGCCGATTTGCCCATCGCGCCGACGAAGAGCAACAGCCCGATGATCGTCGCCCAGCTCGCATATTGCTGGGGGTGAGCCGCCGCCACCGGGAAGATCTTGACGAACTCGGTGCTCCCGAACACCATGAACGTCAGGAAGATGCCCAGGATGAATCCAAAATCGCCGATCCGGTTGGTGATGAACGCCTTCATGCCGGCTGACGCGCACCAGTTCTTCTCGAAGTAGAAACCGATCAGCAGGTACGAGCACAGGCCCACGCCCTCCCAGCCGACGAACATCACCGGCAGGTTCGCGCCGAGCACCAGGATCAGCATCGAGAACATGAACAGGTTGAGGTAGGAGAAGTACCGCGCGTACGGCCGGTCCTCCTCGTCGTGCATGTAGCCGATGGAGTAGATGTGGATCAAGAAGCCGACGAACGTCACGAACCCGACCATCACCGCGGACGCGGAGTCGAGCTGGAAGGAGGCCGAGACCGTCGCCTGCGCGAGCTTCCCGCCGAAAATCTTCAACGTTCCGCCGGAGATCCACTGGTACAGCGTGACGATGACGGTGTGATGCGTCCCGAGATCGGCCATCCACTGGATGATGGCCGTCCATCCCCACAGCCAGGCGAGACCCGAGCCGATCAGCGCGACGGTGTGCGTGAACGACTTTTTCAGGCCCATCCGGTTGGAAATGAGCCCGTTGATCGCCGCACCGGCCAGCGGGAACAGTGGGATCAACCAGATGAGGTTGTAGAACTTCATGCGCTTAACCTCTCATCTCGTTGGCGTCGTCCAGGTTGACGGTCCGTTTCAGCCGTTCGAGCGCGATGATCAGGCCAAGCCCGATCGCCGCCTCGGCTGCCGCGACCGTGATGATGAAGATCGCCATGATCTGCCCGGAGAGGTTGCCCAACCGGTCGGAGAAGGCGATCAGGTTCAGGTTGGCGGCGTTGAAAATCAGCTCCAGCGACATCAGGACGGTGATGAAGTTGCGCCGGACCATCAGGCCGATCACGCCGAGCACGAACAGGATCAGTGACAGGATCACGTAGTGCATCGCGCCGATCATGGCTCCATCCTCCCCCCTCTACCTTCGAGGCCGGCGTCTTTCCTGCCAAAGATGATGGCGCCGATCATCGCCACGAGAAGGACGACCGAAACGATTTCAAACGGGACCAGGAAGTGGCGATACAACATCCAGCCGATCGCCTCCGTGTTTCCGACGACATGTCCCTGAACCGTCTGCAGCGCGGCCGCGCCCCCGCCGCGGCGCCCCAGCGAACCGGCCAGGACGCCGAATGCGATCAGCGCGCCGAGCACGACGCCCCCGATCACGGCCAGCGGCGCACGCCGCGAGAGGAAAGCGCTCTCGGGGCTGACCCTCTTGACGTTGACCAGCATGATCACGAAGAGGAACAGAACCATGATGCCGCCGGCGTAGACCAGGAGTTGGACCGCGGCAAGGAACTCGGCGTGCCGCAGCACGAAGAGACCGGCCACCGCCAGGAACGTGCCGAGCAGCGAGAGCGCGGAGTGCACCGGGTTCTTGAAGGTGATCACGCCCACGCCCCCGGCCACCGCCAACACGGCGAGCACGTAAAAAACAATTGCGACAAAGTGGGCCGAAAGAAACGCCATCAAGCCGCCTCCCCTCCGCCGGTTTTCGTGCCCGCCAGATTGCCCGGCTCCTGGCCCTGCGCCGGTGACACGACGCCCGGAAAGGCCTTGATTCCATCCCAGCTCATCAACCGCTCCTTCGTGAAATAGAGCTCCTCGTTGCGTTCGTAGTTGGCGCCCTCGTACGTCTTGGTCGTCAGCCAGACCGACTTGGGATGGGTCGGGCACGCCTCTTCGCACAGGCCGCAGAACATGCAGCGCTTGACATCGATGTCGTACCGGTCCACGACCAGTTTCTTCTTCTTCTTGCCGTCGATCTCCTCGTATTCGGCGTGATCGCGGATGAAAATAATGTTGATCGGGCAGGCGCGCGCACAGAGGTGGCAATCGATGCAGCGGTCCACGTCGTAGCTGAAGAGGCCGCGGAAACGCTCCGTCGGCTCCCTTCGCTGCTCCGGAAACTGAACCGTTTCCTTCTTGCGGAGAAAATAGCCGCCCGTCACCCGAAGACCTGCGAAGAGATCCGTCGGGATCAGCTTGCTGAAGAACTGAGATACCGCCATCGGATCACCCTTTCACAAGCAGAACGCCAACGCCCACGATCACGAGGTTGGCCAGGGAAAGGGGAATGAGCCACTTCCAGCCGACCTGCATCAACTGATCGAAGCGGTAGCGGGGGAACGTTCCCCGGAACCACATGTAGACGAAGATGAAACACGCCACCTTCACGGCGAACCAGATCACCGGAGGGATGACGCCCAGGAAGCTCAACCAGGCGACGTTCGGAAATGGCTGCAGCCATCCGCCGAAGAACATGATCGTCGCCAGCGACGAGACCACGAGCATGTTGGTGTACTCGGCCAGGAAGAAGAAGGCGAACTTCATCCCCGAGTACTCGGTGTGGAAGCCAGCGACGAGCTCCGACTCGGCTTCCGGCAGATCGAACGGGTTCCGGTTGGTCTCGGCGACGCCGCAGATGAAGTAGATGCCGAGCGCCAGGATCCCGGGAATGAAGAACCAGAGGTGCGCCGCCTGCTGGGCCTCGACGATCTTCACGAGGGACAGCGACCGCGCCATCAGCAGGACCGCAATGATCGCGAAGCCCATCGGCACCTCGTACGACACCATCTGGGCCGCGGACCGCAACCCCCCCATCATGGAGAACTTGTTGTTCGAGGACCATCCGCCGAGAATGATGCCGAACACCCCGATCGAGCTGATCCCGAGGACGAAGAGCAGGGCGATGTTGATATCCGTCACGTACGGTGGCATCGCCTTGGGGAGCAACCCGAAGAGGTCGGTCGCCGGCGCGAACGGAATCACCGAGAACGCCAGCAACGCCGGCACCATGATCATCGCCGGCGCCAGCATGAACACGGCTTTCTCCGCCTTCGCCGGGATCAGGTCCTCCTTGGCGAAAAGCTTGAGACCGTCGGCGATCGGCTGGAGCCAGCCCTTCGGCCCGACGCGGTTCGGCCCGAGGCGCACCTGCATGTAGGCCAGGATCTTGCGCTCGGCGAACGTCAGGTACGCGACGACGAGCAAGACGACGGCCAAGATGACAACGATCTTGACGATCGGAATGACGATGAACTGGATCAAGGGTGCCTGCATCTCGCCTCCCGCCTACCTGTCGATCTCGCCGAGAACGATGTCCAGCGTCCCGATGACCGCCACGAGATCCGCCACCAGCAGCCCCTGGACCATCTCTGGCAACGCCTGAAGGTTGATGAATGACGGCGGACGCACGTGGCACCGGTACGGCGTCGTCCCCTTGGGCGTCGCGACGATGAAGTATCCCAGCTCGCCCTTCGGTCCCTCCACGGAGGCGTAGACCATCCCTTCCGGCGAGCGGAGCACCTTGGGTACCTTGGCCATCACAGGCCCTTCGGGGAGCCTGTCCAGGCACTGTCGGATGATTCGCGCGGACTGGCGCATCTCCTGCATCCGAACGAGGTACCGGTCGTACGTATCGCCGTTGGACCCCACGGGGATCTCGAAGTCGATCTCGTCGTAATGATCGTACGGAAACACCTTCCGGATATCCCACTTGACCCCGGAGCCGCGCAGGGGCGGCCCGGTCAGCCCCATCTCGATGGCTTCCTCGGCGGAAATCACGCCGATGCCGATCGTCCGCCGCTTCCAGATCCGGTTCCCGGTCAGCAGCTGCTCGTACTCGTCCACGTGCTTTGGAAAACGGTCGATGAAGTCCGAGCACTGATCCACCCAGCCGTCGGGAAGCTCGAATGGAACGCCCCCGACACGCATCGTGTTCAGCGTCAACCGGGCGCCGCAGTACGCCTCGAACAGGTCGAGGATCTCCTCGCGCTCACGGAAGTTGTAGAAGAACGGCGTGATCGCGCCAAGATCGATCGCGTGGGTCGCCAGCCACACCAGGTGAGAGGAGATCCTCCCGAGCTCGGCCAGGATCATCCGGATGTACGCCGCTCGCGGCGGGATCGTGATGCCGAGGAGCTTTTCCATCGTCACGACGAAGCCCTGGTTGTTGGTCGCCGCGGCGACGTAATCCAGCCGGTCGGTGTGCGGGATGCACTGGGGGAAGGGCTCCGTCTCGAAGAGCTTCTCCGTGCCGCGGTGGAGGTAGCCGATGATCGGCTTGGCATCCATGATCTTTTCGCCGTCGAGCTTGAGCATCACGCGCAGCACGCCGTGCGTCGACGGGTGCTGCGGCCCGAAGCTCAGCTCCATCTCCTCGACGTCGAACAGGGGTTCGAGCGGTCCGCCCATCATGCACCCCCCTCTTCCTCAGTCAGTGGCCCGCCCCCTTCGGGGTAGACATCCGGTTGGACCGCCGCGCCGGTATCGATCCCTTCGACCGGAAAGTCCTTGCGCAGCGGGTGGCCGTTGAAACCCTCCCACAGCAGGATCCGCTCCAGGTTCGGATGACCGTCGAAGACAATGCCGAACATGTCGTAGACCTCGCGTTCCATCCAGTTCGAGGTCTTCCACACGCCGGTGACAGTGGGAACGGATTGCTCCTCGCCGGCAACGATCCGCAGACGGATCCGGCGGGAATCGTCGAAGCGGTGCATCCAGTAGATGACGTCGAACCGGCCCTCTTCGCGCTCGGGCCAATCCACCGCGGTCATGTCCACCAGGAACTTGAAACCCCGTTCCTTCTTGAGGAACCGGCATGCGTCGACCAGCTTGGCGGGATCGATCGTGATCGTCAGCTCTCCGGCGAAGGCGTCCGCCGAGAGCACGGCGCCCTCGACCCCGGCGGCGAGAGCCGCAACATCCGGATCGTCCATCGCATCGGCGTGTTCCGGCGTCACCGGCTTGTCCAGCCAGGGCGGTTTCGCCTCTGGCTGCGCCGGCGCGGCGGCCTGATCTTCCGGCTTCGGTGTGTTCTTCTCGTCCGTCATGATGTCCTCACGAGGCCTTGCGGCGTGCGATCGTCATCCGATCGATCTTTCGTTGAAGCTGCATCAGCCCGTACAACAGCGCCTCGGGGCGTGGCGGGCAGCCCGGCACGTACACGTCCACGGGAATGATGCGGTCCACCCCCTGCGTCACGGCATACGTCTTGTACGGTCCGCCGCTGGTGGCGCACGATCCCATCGCCAGCACCCACTTCGGGTCCGCCATCTGGTCGTAGAGACGCTTGATGATTGGCGCCATCTTCTCGCTCACCGTGCCGGCAACGATCATGAAGTCCGACTGGCGCGGCGTGCCGCGAAACACCTCGGCGCCGAACCGGGCCATGTCGTGCCTCGCGTCGACAACCGCCATCATCTCGATCGCGCAGCAGGCCAGCCCGAACTGCATCGGCCACAGCGAGCTGCGCCGCGCCCAGTTGAAGATCTTGTCGTACGTGGTCGTCAGAATGTTCTTGTCGAACCGGTCCTCAATCAGGCCCATTCCAGCGCCCCCCTTCGCCACGCGTAGATGTACCCCACCAGCAGAATGGCGAGGAAGACCACCATCTCGATAAAGCCAAACACGGCCAGCCTGTCGAACATCACGGCCCACGGAAACAGGAAAATCGTTTCGACGTCGAAAACGACGAACAGCACCGCGATCAGGTAATAGCGGATGGAGAAGCGCGTGTCGTAGGCCGTCGTCGGCATCTTGACGCCGCACTCGTACGGCTCGGATTTGACCGCGTTCGCCGATCCGGCTCGAACCAGCTTGGCCATCAACAACGTAATGATGGGAAAGGAAATCGCGACGAGGGTGAAGATGAGAATTGGGATGTACTGGTTCATGGCCCCCCCTGCTTCCTCAAACGCGGCTCATTGTATCGGTTCGCCCGTCCTTGTCAATCTTTTCACAAGCCGAGGGCGGAGCAATGGATTCATACCAGTAGCTCTGGGCTGGCCGAAAGAATGGACCGGGGGAGCGTACGTATCGTCCGAGGTACCCGTCCATGTGCTTACAACCTTCTTGAACACGGCGAAGAGAGGGAGGAGGCGCTCCTCGTATCTGTCATCCCAAGGGGATGCCTCTTGAGTCACCCCGAGGCGCTTCCTATTCCTGTCATCCTGAGCACCGTCATGCCCCAAGTGGGGGCATGACGGTGCTCAGGATGACAGGAAGGGGACAGCGGTGGGCGTCTCGCCCATCACGGCGCGCAGCCCCACTCCAGGCAAGCCAACGCCGAGACCGAAGG
>JAADFN010000041.1 GCA_013152895.1 Acidobacteriota bacterium
TGGCCTCGGCCATGAACTGGACCGTCCAGGCGGTGAGGATGACGTACCCCCTCGATCCGGGCCAGTAGGCAACCAGGCCATCGGGCTGGATGACCCCTGGGATCCACGCCAGCACCCCGTCGACGACCCGTTTGAGCTCGTCCGTGTCGGCCCTCAAGGCCAACAGCCGGTTGAAACGCCTCGCTTCGAGAAACGCGGTGGCGCGGCTGATTCGCTGTTCCGTACAGCCGAATGGGTACTCCATGAGGAACGACAGGCCCGCCGCCATCCGAACGAGCCCGGGCTGGGTCGAGAGCACGACCGTACGCTGTACGGTCCCCGGCCTGGCGCCGCCCTCGACCGGAGGCAGTGCGACTTCCACGCCGGGCTCGAGATTCTTCAACACACGATGCACCACGGCGCTCCGGTCCGCACGGACGGGAAGCTTGACCTCAAAGGCGTCCGTGGCGCCGTCCGACTGGCGCGTGACGCCCACGCGGAACGTGACATCTCCGAGCCCCGAACGCGCACCGTACGCTGGCGTCGGAACCCTGACCTCGAACGGGATCCTCAGGGGCTGGTTCGGCGCCCACACGAGCTCGCGCCGCGCCTTTCCTTCCAGCGTGACGCCCGCGACCTGAATCTCGGCCGCGCCCGGTCCGCCCTTGCCCTCGACAACTCTCCCGATCGCCGCCGCCGTGAACGCATCCCCCGGCCTGACGAAGCGCGGGAGCGCGGGCTGCACGATCAGCGGAAGCCGGACGGCGATGGCACCGGTCGCGAATCCGAACCGGTCCGGCCCGCTGACCGCCTTCGCCCGGATCTTGAAATTCGTCAGGTTGTCGGGGAGCTCGACCGTAACCGTCGCCGTTCCGTCCGGACCGACCATGATCCGCGGGTTGTAGTACGGCACCGGCTTGAAGTTCCTGCGAACCGTCGCACGCTCCAGGATGTGGCGCTTGCTTTTCAGGGCGGCCTCGCCGCCACCCGGCGCCGCGGTAAACGGAATCTCGCCGAACGGCAGGTCCCTCGTGTCCCGGAAACCCAGTCTCGACGGCCTCTGAAGGATGAAATCTCGGAGTGGATCGAGCGGCTGTTCCTTCCCGAGGGCAAGCACGGCCTGGTCCACAAGCCACAGCGTGACCTCGCCCGGGAGCCGTGCGCCGTCCGGCTTGGACAGGCTGATCTTCACGGTGATCGTCTTCCCCGGCAGCGAATGCGCGGGATACTCAAGCGCGACCTTGACCGTGTTGGCCCTCGGGTTGACCTTGACCCATGACGTCGCCGCCATGGTTGCCGGCTTTCCAAGATCCGTCGTGCTACCCGGAAGGAGGCGAGTCCCCGGCAGCCGGCCGCGCATCAGGATGAAGTGCACCGGGATCGACGGCGCCCACGTCGGCTTGACCGGGAGCTTGAAGACCGCCTTGCCTCCATCGACGTCGAGCCAGGAATACCGGTTGGCCTCCGGCGCTTCGACCACGGCGAGAATCCGGCCGCGCTGGAACGGGCTTTCGATCAGGAGCTTTGCGACCTGTCCAGGATCGTAAGCCTGCCGGTCCGAGACGACCTTGATCGTCTTCGTCGAGGGCCTCGGCCACGTCACGGCCTGCTCACCGCCCGCGTACAGGTCCACCGCAACGGTTTGCGAGCGGCCCACGGCGTCCCTGGCTTCGAGCTCCACCACCCACACGCCGGAATCCCGAACGCCGAAGTCGACCGTCAGCGGTTTCTCTCCGCTCGTGATCTTCTTCGTCTGGACCGTCGTGTCCACGATGTCGGTGACGTAGCGGGCCGTACCGTTCGTAAAATCCGACGCGCGCAGGTAGGAGCGCCACTGGCGCGACTTGAGCCGGACCGTCACCGCGACCCCAGCCCTGGGCGCGCCATCCGCATCGAGCACGAGAATCTGCGGCACCAGCTTCTTCCCACGCACCAGGTAGCGCGGCACCTTCAAACCGAGCACGAACGACGGGAGCGCAACGACCTTGCGCGTGGACGTCACGGTCTGGTCGTCCGCGCCAGTCACGGTCGCCTCCACCACGTAGGTCCGCGGCTGCGCGGTCGGCTCGATCGCCGGGTTGAGCTGAAGCGACGCACCACCGTCGGGTCCGGTGCGGTCCTTGCGGGTCAGCTCCGGGGTCGCCTCGAAGCGGCCATGACCCGAGAAACGCACGTCGGAGGAAAACACGAACCCCTCGCGCCCGGGCGCGTGCCAGGTGTAGGGGAACTGGGTCACGCGCCACGACACTGGCCGGCCGGCCACCCGGCCTCCGGCGTAGTACGTCGCGGTCAGCGACACGCGAAAAGGCTCGTCGAGCGACGTCCGGTCGGGTCCGTGGAGATCGACTTCGAAACGCGGGATCCGGTACGCCTCCACGCGGAACGAGACGTTCCGCGACGTCACGGATTCGCCGGTCGCCGAATACACGGCTTCCAGATGTGCCGAGTACTCGCCGGTCGGCGCGTCCTTCTTGGTGAAGGCGGTGTAAAACGAGCCTTCCGCCGTCAACGTGACCGCCCGGCGCCACTCCAGATCGCCCGGGCCGCGCACCACGACGAAAGCTTTCGCAAGGCTGGGAATCGTCAGCGTTCCCCGCGAGCGCGTCCGGACATACCCCTTGATGTGAAGAACGGTCTGGCCCGGACGGTAGACAGGCCTTTCCGTGAAGATGTGCGAGAGCCACTCGATCTCCGGAACCGCCGAAGCGTGCCCCGTCAGCAGCCATTGTAGCCACGTACCGTCGCTCTTCGACCAGCTTCCGTCGTGAAAGAGATCGGGCGGATGGGTCGGATCAATGACAAGGACGTCCGATCCCTTGGTGACAACGATCCGAAGGACCCGGCACGACGAGTACCGCCAGCAGGGACCCCCTAACGGCTCGAAGAAGACCATGCCGTCCGGTCCCGTGGTCCCTGAAAGGAACGTCGTCCAGGTCCTTGAGTCGTTCAGACCCTCGACGCGCACCGTCGCACCGCCCACCGGCTGCGCCGTCGAAAGCGATGTGACGGCGAGCTTGGCGCCCGCGGGGCCTTCCGCAGCGGTCAAGCTGAGATCGGTCACCTGGACGCGCATCCACTGGCGGATCGTGCCTGCGTCGAGCGAGCGAAGACCGACGAGGTACGTCCCGGGCGCGCCGGCCGGGGCCAGCTTTTTCAAGAATGGGGCGAGATCAAGACCGAAGGTCGCGGCGCCGCCGCCGGCCTTGAGAGGAAGCTCGATCATTTCGGAAACGGGCGGCGAGCCCAGCGTGACCAGATGTTGCATCAACCCGTACGGATCCGGTCCCGCAAGCCCGGTTGGCGGGCCTACGTCCTCTCCTGGACCCGGGGGCCGCCTGGACTCGTCAACGGATACGGGCGCGGCCGCAAACGGCCAGAAGCTCCGGTCGAGCGGATCCACGGGGTAGATGCGCAGGTCGGCTCGCGTTTGACCGCGGCCCTTGACCGGCACGACCTGGGGACCGTACCGCTCCAGGACGCCGCGTCCGGAGGGCAGCTCCAAGAACGCCGTCTGCCGGGGAAAGATCACGTACAGCTCGCTCGGAGAGACGACCTGCAGGCGCCTGCCCTTGGAGTCCTCGAGCGGCGCCGGCACGATCCGGACCCGGTAGAGCGTACCGCGCGCGAAATCCCCCGCGACGGCGATCCACCGCCCATGCACCGAGCTTTTCAGGTTTGTAACCGCCGGGGAGATGCGGAGCAGCGTCCTGACCGCCAGCGGCCCGGCCACGCTCGGCGTGGACGAGAGCTCGACCTCGAGAACACGTTCTGACCCTCCCTGCAACGCCTCGTCCTTCGTGTAGTGGCTTCCGCCCGAGGCGATCGGGAGGCGGTCGCGTCCGGCCCCGACGGCCGTGACCCGGAAGGGAGGCGCCGTCGAAAAGGTGATCCTGGCGAAGGAACGCCGGGAGCTGTCATCCAGCGAGAGACGTACGTGAACCGTCACGCTCGTCCCGTATGGCACCGGCGTGTCCAGGTGGAACACGTACGCGGCGGGAGCGTCGGGCTTCGCCCGTTCCATCGCCTTGATCGTGTAGTTCTCACGCGTCAGCCAGCGGGATTCCCCGCTGCCGGCGCCCGGCAACGGGCGAAGCTCCAGCGTGATCATCTTGGCCAGGGCCCGCGGGTCGATCGGCTGCGGGAAGGTCAGGGTGATCTCCCGAACGGGATCGAGATCCGTCGCTCCGGCCCCTGGAACGGTACTGACCGGGGCCGGCATCAGCGTGTGGAGCACGAAGCGTGAGCGCCCGATGGTCCAGGTCAACCGCTCGAGCGGAGGCCACGCGTCGGCAGGCCGAAACTGCAACGTTCGCGCATCGATCCACGTCCACGCGCCCGGATGCCCGGGTGTCATCGAGACGAAACGGCCGGGATTGTCCTCGGGCGTGCCCGGGGCCTTGCCGACGGGCCTCGTGAAAAACACGGTCACTGGATCCCAGGGCCGCAGGAAGTGATCCGGAACGATGACGGGGCCACTCTGGCTGCCAACCGGCCGGCGGAGTGTTCCCGCCGGTGGCGTCTGGGCCACGGCACTCGCCGACATCACGATCAACACAACGGCTGCGAGCATGAAGCGACGCATCACCGGCTCCTTTCCTTCGCGAGGTACTGGCGTATGACCTTCTCGGGCGGCCCCGTGGGCGGCCTCGAGATACCGACGACCGCCGGCCGGATACGCACCGGCCCGACCGCACGAGCTGGAACGCTGATCAACAGGATGTACGGGCCGGGCTCGAGCTTTCGCATCAACACGACGCCGCGGCCGAGAACCGATCCTCCCGCCGTCAGCAACTCGGCCGACGCGACGTCAGGGTCCGAGCTGACCCCGGCGCCGATCTTTCCAGGCGTTGTCACGTCGAACCGGTACGCCCTCGCTCCACCCGGCGCAATCAACGCCTCCGGGCCGAGGCCTTCGCCGGCGGTGGTCACGGCCGCGGCCTCCAGTCCCACGGTCACCGGGCCGCCGAGCGGCCGGATGCGCAGCACGGGACGATCGCTCGTGACGAGCACGTGGCGCTTCCCGGCATCCTGAAGCCAGGTGATCGCGTCAGCGCCACGACCCAGGCGGACCGCGGCGGGGCCATCGGCGGCGATGTCGAGCAGCATGCCCTTCGCCAGGTCCGGTCGAACCGTCGTCGCCGTGCCACATGTGATCGTTCCCGGAACTTCGACGGCCGACGGGCTGCCGCCGCCCCCTCCGAACAGCCCCGCAAACGCGTCGGCCCCGGTCCCCAGCCACGCGACGACCGTCCCGGCGCCGTGGCGGAGAACGAGCGTCCCCGCCGCCGTTCCGATCGGCAACGAGCGTCCCCGATGCACGGCTCCATCGCGACCGAGGAACACAACCCGGTCCGCGACGGAAACCCGGAGCACGCGCGAGGCATCCGCCGCCCCGGCCACGTCGACCCGGAGCTCCTCCGACGCCGGGCCATGCACGACGAGAGCCGGCGCGCCGGGACCGAGCGCCAACGGTTTGCCGCCGGGCCGGCTCAACCAGGCGGTGAACGGTCCTCCGCCCTCCACGGGCGCGACGAGAAGCCGTCCACCCCGGACATCCATCCGCTGGGTGATCGCAGATCCCCCACCCCAGATCACGTCCTGCACGGAGCCGCCCGCGGCGATCGCCGCGACGGCCCCCGCGGGAAGGCTGAGCGTGAGCTCGGCGCGCCCGGCCGGTAGCTCGAACACCACGGCACGGCGATCGAGCGAACCGTCGGAGCGGGCCCAGCTCAACGGTTGCGAGCCTGGAAGATCAAATGCCAGCGCCGAGACGGTGACATCGACCGGTCCCGGGAGAGGACCCTGCAAGGCTATGTGGACCAATGTCCCGGACGGGGAAAGCGTCATGCCGAGTGCGGCATGACGCGCGACCCAGCCCCCTCCCGTGGGCGTCGCCGGTCCGTCACTCCAGCGTACGACAGGCTGACCATCGAGGCAGCGTGCGATGACTGCCACCGCGTACCCCGCCGGAGCGGCGAGATCCAACGGAACCGTCGTTCCCTCGCTCATTCGGAGCGTCAGCTCGGCGCCATCGGTGTGGAGCTCCTGGCGGACAGCCCGGATCACGGCCGGCCCGTTGGTGGCGGGCGCCGCGAGCCATCCCGTCGCGTTCGGAGCGGGCATCAGCCCGCGCTCAGCGATCCGCAACGGCTCGCCCGCGGCGTTCGACCACAGCACGCCCCTCGCCCGGGTGCGCAACGTGCCGGGACGCGTCAGCGTCACGGCGGCCACGGCGATCCCCGGCTCGAATCCGCGCACGGGCTTCAGACGGAGCCCCCGTGCAAGCGTTCCTTCGCTGACCAGCCGTGGATCGGTGGCTGTCACCCGGAGATGGACGGCAAGCTTTCGCCTGTCCAGCGACCAGATGCGCATCCTGAGCGCCCCGACCCCTTCGAGCGGCGCCACGAGCACCGGCCTGGCGCCGGTCCGGGTCACCACGGTCCGCCAGCTTTTCCCCCCCGCGCGCTCCAGGGCCAACCCCACCTCGCCACCACCGGCGTCCGCCGATGCCAGGAGGACCTTCCCGCCTCCGCGTTGGATGGGGATCACGACAACGCCGTCGTACACCTCGAGCTCCCTGTCCACCGGGAGCGCCGCGTTCGCGAGAACCGTCTCCGTGCGCCGCGAGATCCTGACGCGCGTCGTCGCGCGGTGCGAGCCGACCGGCTCGACGCGAAGCGTGTTCGTCCCGGGTGGCAGGCGGAGCGTCAACAGGAAGTTCCAGTCGTTCGGCCGGTCATCGGAAAAAGCGATCGTCCGGCCCGCGGCGTCGAGCAGCTGTCCAGAGACATCCTGCCTGCCGAACGAAGAGATGTCAATCACCCCGCCATCCGACGCGACGGGAATCTCTGCGGGCGCCCGAACGGTTCGTTCCATGCCGGGCATGAGCGCATCCGGCGAGACCTTGAGCCGGTAGTCAACGCGATTGTTCCGCCTGCTGCAGCGGACCTCGAGGCGGTACGTCCCAGTCTTCAGCGGACCGGACCACCCCCGGACCGGCGGTACCGCCGCCACCTCCCGCACACCGGAGGCATCGACCCGCTTCAACGTGCCGAGCATCTCGCCGCTCAGGGTGATCGTGACGCGAGTCGAGCCGGGAAGCCGGAACGTCCACACGTCCGGTCGCCGCTCCTGCCCCTTCTCAGGCTCCATCCACCGCGCGTGAACCGTTTCATCGAGCGCAATTTCGTGCGGCCCGTGCCCCTGGTACGTTCTTGGTTTTGCAATCCGTTTCAAGAGGGTCACACGGCGGAGCGCCACCGGCGCCGGCAGCACGACGAGGCGGTACCTCCCCGGCTCGAAGCTCCGAGCCAGGTTTGCCGGACCCCCGGGTCGCAGCAGCGGCCAGCCATCGCTGTCTTCCAGCCGGCAGCGGCTGAACCCTCCCAGCCCGAACGACTGGAGACGATACGTTCCTTTCGTGTCGATCCGGAAGCGGTAGGCGATCGCCTCGCCCCGGGCCAGCGAGACGCGGGCCGGTTCGCCCGCGATCAGCTCGCCGCCGTCCGTCGCGTGGGTCTGATCGAGGACGATTCCTGCATGACCTTCGGAGGCGCCGATCGTCGTGACCGTCACCTGGTAGGTCCCCGATCCCAGGTACCTGTGAATGAGGAAGTTGCGGCCCGAGCCGCCATCGCCTGCGTGGGCAAAGCTGGGAACCACCCGGCTTCGCAGCACGCCCGCCGTGTTCAGCAATCCGGTGGTTTCGAGGCGGTAGAGGGCATCCGCGGGCGCGGCAAAAAGGAACGTCTTCCGCTCGCCGGAATCAATGTCGAAGAATCGCGGCACACCGGCGGCGAGCTTTGGAAAGTTGGGAAGCCGGTCCAGCGAAGCCTGGGGTACCGGCGGCAACGGGGTCGCGGCAAGGAGACGAACCGGCGTCGCTCGCAACGCGCACCATACGGTTTTCTTCCGCGTGCTTGCCAGCGTCACGGTATACGTTCCCGCCCTTACACGTTCTTTTGATTTCCACGTCGCGCCGTTGAGGGAGAAACGGACGGGTTTGCCATCCTCGGCGATGGCCGTCAGCATCGACGTCTCGCTGACGCGAACCGGGATGCGCACCTTCTCGCCGGGACGAAGGCAGAGCGGCAGCGGATCCTCGATTTTCACCGGAACCGGTCGAACGACGAGGCCGGTCTTCACGCCGGGACGTTGGTTCAAAAAAAGCGTGTACGAGTGGTCCCGGACGAGCTGCATGACCCCGATCTGCACGGCAGGCCTGGAAGGCTCGACGCTCGGGGCTCTCCGTTTGCCAAGCATGGTGAGGAGATTGTCGAACAACGATACCGGCTTGACGGACATTTCGACGATGCCCTTCTTTTCAGGGTCTGCCGTGAGCACGTAGAATCCAGGATCGAGCTTCCACGAGGCCCCCGAGGGCTTCCATGCCGGCGCCTTGTACCCCGGCGGCCTGTACACGAAAAACGGCTCGATCCGGAAGCGGGCTGTGGCACCCGTCGACGTCACGACGTACGACCCCCGGTCCTCGACCTTGAGAAACACGGTCAGCGGATCGAGAAGGTTGCACCGGACCGCCCAACCATTCCTTGCGCCGATATGAATGACCTGCACGGCCGCCGGCCCACGAAGCAGGTGCCCACTCGGGAACCACTCCGCCACGATGCCGGTGGCATCTACGGCGTCCCCGGGCGGCCCCGACGCGACGGTCGAGACCCAGGTCCGTCCCGACGATTCGAGCCGGACCCGAGTTTGAGGGTTGAAATACTGCAACACGTACGGTTGCCCGGCACGCCCGCGAACGGTGACGAGAAGCCATCCCGAGGGCGATCCGCCGGCCGTCACTTCGGCGGCCGGCTCCCGGCTGTTCTTCTCCACCGTGGCCACGTGCTCGGGAGGCCCGAACGGGCTGTCGGCGGACCACGGTCCGGCGCTGAGGACAAGGTGGCGAGCTTCGGGGACCTCCACGCGAATGAAATGCGCCCGGGAACGGATCAGCCAGCGGTCGATCCCGATGCCGCTGATCGCGTGCCATTGACGGCCGGCCGTACCGAGACGTGGCATCCCCAGGCGGAGAAACAGCGGGCTCGATGCCGATTCCTCGGCCCACGCCTTGGGTGGGCCCCCGTACGCCGAGAGCAGGTACAGCCCCGGTTGCAGGTGTGCCGCGAGGCGAAACACCCGTAGCGGCCGACCCTCCCGCGGCGTGACATCTTCTTTCCCGGGCGCCGCATCGACCAGCCAGCTCCCATCTCGCCAGAGCCGCAGGTCGGCCAACGCACGTCCCCCGGCCTCGATATCGATCCACCGTTCCTTCGTCACGTTGATCCAGTAGGAGCGTTGCTCCAGGTCACCGAGCCCGGTCCGAACCTCCCTGGCCTCGACCAGTTGCGGCATCCGCCCGCCGTTTTTCTCGGCAAACGGAAGAATCCGGACCTTCACCGTGCCTGACCCGGTGTCCGCGCCGTGCGTCACGAGCTTGTACTGGCCGCGATCGAGGAACACGTCGAGGCGCCCGTCGGTCTTCCCGGCGGTGCCGGCCTCCGCTGACGGCCCCGTCATGCGGGAGACCAGCGTCAGCCCAACGCCCTGATCGCTCGACGCCACGATGGCGTACCGGCCGAACCGTGCCACCGTGAACACGGTTTCGTGACGTCCCGCTGCCGCCACCGAAATGAGCGCTGGCTGTACCACGTTCCCCGCCACCGGTACCAACGTCTGCGCCCGGGCTCCGGCGCCGGCCGACACGATCGCCGCACCGCACACAAGCCCCGCCGCCCATACATCGAACCGCCGCACAATAGACTTCATTGAATCCCCCTTTGGAGGTTACGGGTACAATTATTCGCCTCTTCCATCTCACCGTCAAGGAGCACGTGTTGCGAAGAGAAACTGTCCACCGGCAATGCAGGGTCACATCCCAGCTTTGCTGCCGCCTGATCGCAGTGCGATGCGCATCGAGAGAGCTTTCCCCGAGCGGACTCTCGACGAACACGAATGCCGGTCAATCGAGAATCTCGTGTATGTCACTGTCATCGCACGTCGTACTGAGGCCACACCCCCTTTGTTCGTCCGCATGACGTGCTGGGCCGAAAAGCCCGTTCCCCCACCCAGGCAGGCGGAACGCATGTCGTTACCAGAGATCGAGATACTGCAGAGCAACCCAACATCGCTGTAGGTCGACGGCCCGGCCGCAGGCCGGGGCACGGTGAGCCACCTTCAATCCGGGCAAGCCGACGCCGAGGCCAACGGCCGAGGCACGGCGCGCAGTCCCCCAGCGAGGCGACGCTGAGGCAAAGCCGAA
>JAADFN010000042.1 GCA_013152895.1 Acidobacteriota bacterium
GCTTACGGTCGGAGGACCTCCCGCCAAGCCGTCTGCGCTCGGTCCCCCGGCACCTCCCGGACGGGATTGCCCCTCGCCTCGTTGCGGACCGTCCCCGCGCAACCCGCAGAACATTTCGCTCGGGGTGTCGGGGCGTGGACCTTGTAGATGCTGCGGGCTCGGCGTGCTTCGGCTTCGCCTCAGCGTGGGCTTGCCCGGATTGTGGGACGCTCGCCGTGCTCCGGCTTGCGGCGAGGATGGCGAACCGCGCCTCAGCGTGGTGCCGAGACCGCAACTCGGGGGACGATCTACGGGAGCTTGGGGCTCGCTGGCGCCTGGGTCGACGGTGGCGGCGTGGGCTCGGGCGGGAGCGCGGCGACGCGGTGCCAGGTGGCGTTGCGTCCAAGGAACGAAAAGCCGATGTAACCCCGGACCTTCAAGGTGTCGTTTCCTTCGAGCCACATCTTGCACTTGTAGGTCTTGCCGACGTTGGGGTCGTAGATGGTCCCCTTTTTCCACAGGTTGCGACCCTTGTAGACGAAGCCCTTGAGCATCTCAAGCCCCATGATCGGCCGGTTGCGGAGGGTCGGGTTGGGGTTGTGGAGATCGACCCTGGGCTTTCCGGGTCGTGGCTCGGTCGGGCCGTAGAGGGGCTTTTCGAGCCAGACGATCCGGCCATTGAATGTCTTGCCGTCGTGCGTGATCTTGACGATGGCGTACCCGTTTGGGTTGGGCTCGGTCTTCCACAGGCCGACGACGGCATCCGCGCCGTTGTCCGAGGCGGCTGCGAAGGGGACCGCGAGAGCAACGATGGCGAGAAGGATCAGGATTCGTTTCATCGAGAAATCCTCCAGAATGATCAACGCTCACGGCCCAGTATACCGCCACCGGACCGATGTATCGTGCCGGCGGCACCGGTACCATTGTCAGCTGAGCTTTCCAAAAGCACCCGATTTTAGGCACCCCGGGGGGCGTGAAGAAGGTTGTCCAGGCACGGAACCCTCGCGTGTACAAGGCCGTATGTGGCCCATTTGACATACGTTCGAATGTGGATTTAACATCCGCCCACGAAAGTCGGCCGGATGACGGTTTTCGGAGAAAGGGAGGAGGAACATCGTGGAATCTCGGAACGTGTTCGTTGTACTGTGCTTCATTGGTATCTTGAGCTTTATCACAGTTTCAACATTTGCTCAGAACTTGCTGGCGAATCCCGGCGCCGAGGCTGGCGACATGTCGGGGTGGACCATCATCGCAAACGGCGGCGTCGGCTGGGGCATCTGGGGTGTGGACACGACAGACTTCAAACCTCCCCGCACGGGGGACCACTGTTTCCTGACGTCGTACGGGTGGGACAAGAGAAGCCAGGAGATCGATCTCTTGGCCAAGGGATATCAACCCTCTTACCTGGATTCTGCCCCACGGGTGCGGGTTTCCGAATGGTTTTTGCAGCCGAATCCCTATGACACGAGCAGGTACTACCTCCACGTGGAGCTTCGCGATGCGAACCACAATGCGCTTGCCACGTGGGATACCGGAGTGCAGACGCTCGCTCAACCTGGAGTGTGGTACAAGATCAGTCACGAGTTCACGAATTATCCGGCCGGTGTACGTTACATTTACTGGGAGGACGGTGGCATCGACTCGAACGGTTGGAACAGGTATTACGGTGCAGAGATGGACGATGCCGCGCTCGAGCTCGGCACTACGACCGCGATTCCAACGCTTTCGGAGGCCGGAATGGCAGTCGTCATTCTCGCGTTTCTCGTGACCGGAATTGCGATCATCCGCCGGCACGCGGGCTGAGGGTTCAACAGGTTCCGCCCGTTCCGAGGCCGTTGTCGACGGGTTCCCATCGGCGCAGGCGTGCGTGGTGATCGTCCCTGGAGCTCGGAGCACCTTCGGATGTCTTCCGAGGCGGGGTTGACCAACGCCGAAGACGTACACATCCGCCGTCCGCGTCGGGTAGAATCCCGGTTCATGGGGTGGAGGTGACGGTGAGCTGGAAACCGGAGTTGATCCTGCTCGATCTCGACGGGACACTGGTCGATTCGTTTCCCGCGATCACGCGGGCGCTGAACGAGGCGCTGGCCGCCCGTGGTTTGCCGGCGGTCGATCTCGACTGGGTTCGCGGGCACGTTGGACGGGGAGCGAGGGCGCTTGTGGCCGATGCGCTTCCGGGTCCGCGAGATGACGCGGCGGTGGACGATCTCCTCGGTGGCTTCAGGGAACGCTATCAGCGGGTTTTTCTCGAGGCGACCCCGCCGTTGCCGGGCGTTCCCGAGACGCTCGAAACGCTTGCAGCTTCCGCTCCCCTCGCGCTGGTGACCAACAAGCCGGACGACTGGGCGATCCAGCTCATTGAGCACCTTGGATGGTCCCGGCTGTTCCGTTCGATCCAGGGACCGCACGAAGCCGGGGCGCGCAAGCCGGAGCCCGCGATGGTGCACCGCGCGCTCGATGCGGTTGGGGCGCGGCCCGGCAACGCGCTTCTCGTCGGTGACATGGAAGTTGACGTCGAGACGGCGAGGCGTGCCGGCGTGCCGATGATCGCCGTCGCAAGCGGCGCGCGGTCGGCGGCCCAGCTCGAGTCGGCGGGGGCGCCGGCCGTGCTCGTTGGGCTCGCCGATCTCCCCTCGTGGCTGAACGCAGCGGCCGGGCCGGGCGCGGCTCGCGTAGAATGGGAAAGCCTGCAGGGGGATGACCGGTGAGAGAACCGACCGTTGCAGCGGTCGAGGCATCCCACGTGTGGGCGAGGGGGGTTGCATGTACAAGCCGAGCGAGAAGGAAGAGGAGTACTTCAAGCGTCTGGAGCTCGCGAAGATCAAGAAGATGCGCGAGGAGGCCGCCCGGAAGATGGAGCGAGAAGAGCTCGAGCGCATGAAGGAGCTTCACTGGATGCGTTGCCCGAAGTGCGGCATGGCGCTCGAGGAGATCGAGTACCGCGGCGTCATGGTCGACGTCTGCCTGAGCTGCGGCGGGATGTTCCTCGACAAGGGCGAAGTCGAAAAGATCATCGCCGCCGAGGATCGCGGTATTCTCGCGCGCCTGGGCTCGCTCCTGTTCACAAGCGAGCAGACCGTCGACTGATGCGGGTCGCGTTGATCTTCGGGGGCCGCTCCCCGGAACACGCCGTCAGTATCGTTTCGGCCTCCTCCGTGGGCAGGGCGCTGGACCGGGAGCGGTACGAGGTGCTGCCGATGGCGATCGACCGCCGGGGCCGCTGGGCAGCCCCGGAAGTCTCGGCCGCCGTTCTCGGCGCTGCGGCGGCGCGGCCGGACGAAGTTCCCGCGTTCGAAGGGCGTGACGCGGTCGATCCGCGCCTGCTCGACGGGAGCGCCGATATCGCCTTTCCGGTGTTGCACGGCGCCTTCGGCGAGGACGGAACGATCCAGGGGATGTTCGAGATGCTCGATCTTGCATACGTCGGCTGTGGCGTCGCCGCCTCGGCCGTCTGTATGGACAAGGGGCTGACCAAGCGCCTGATCGCCGCCGCCGGGCTGCCCACCGCGCGTTGGGTCGAGATCGAGGCGCCGGGGTGGCGTCGCGAACCTGGCGCCACGCTCGAACGGTGTCAGACGTTGCGCTTCCCGGTCTTCGTCAAGCCGGCCCGGCTGGGATCGTCGGTCGGCATTTCGAAGGTGCGCGCGGCGGCGAAGCTGGTGGAGGCGATCGACCTCGCGTTCGCCCACGATGACCACGTCATCGTCGAAGAGGGGATCGACGGGCGGGAGATCGAGGTGGCCGTCCTCGGTAACGAGAACCCGCGGGCGTCGGCTCCCGGCGAGGTCGTACCCGGTCACGAGTTCTACGACTTTTCCGACAAGTACCTCGACGACGCCTGCACCCTCCTGGCGCCGGCGCCACTTGACGGGGAGATCGCTGACCGGGCACGCGAACTTGCCGTTCGGAGCTACGAGACGCTGGGATGTGCCGGGATGGCGAGGGTCGATCTGTTCCTCGAACGCGACCGGGGCCGGTTCCTTCTCAACGAGGTCAACACCATTCCGGGGTTTACGCCGATTTCGATGTTTCCGCGTCTGTGGGACATCTCCGGCCTCGCGTACCCCCGTCTTTTGGATCGCCTGATCGAGCTGGGATGGGCCCGGCACGAGGCACGAACGAAACTCGAAACCAGTGGTTGACGGGGGTGCCACAGGGCACTAAGGTGCGCATGTGAAAGTTTTCTCATACCCCCCCGCCCATGTTTGGGCCGTGATCAAGGAGGCGCCAGATGGCAAAGATAACTCGTGAAGCTGCTCTCGCGTACCACACTGGCAAGCGTCATGGAAAGCTTGCGGTTATTTCCACCAAGCCGTGCGCAACCCAGCTCGAGCTGGCCATGGCATACACGCCGGGAGTCGCCGAGCCGTGCCGCGAGATCGAAAAGGATCCAGACCTCGTTTTCGAATACACCAACAGGGGTAACCTCGTTGCCGTGGTCTCCAACTGCACGGCGGTGCTCGGCCTCGGTGACATCGGCGCGCTGGCGGGCAAGCCGGTGATGGAGGGCAAGGGCGTCCTGTTCAAACGGTTCGCCGATATCGACGTATTCGACATCGAGGTTGAGAGCCACGACCCCGAAGAAATCATCCGCTTCTGCCAGATGCTGGAGCCAACCGTTGGCGGCATCAACCTTGAGGACATCAAGGCGCCGGAGTGCTTCCGGATCGAAGAGGAGCTGAAGAGGACGATGAAGATTCCGGTCTTTCACGACGATCAGCACGGCACGGCGATCATCTCCGGCGCCGCGCTGCTCAACGCGCTGGAGGTCGCCGGAAAGAAGATCGATCAGATCAAGGTGGTCTTCTCGGGGGCGGGCGCGGCCGGGATCGCCTGTGCGAACTTCTACATTTCCCTCGGGGTGAAGCGTGAAAACCTGATTCTCGTCGACTCCAAGGGCGTCATCTACAAGGGGCGAACCGAACGGATGAACCCGTACAAGGAACGCCTGGCGAACGATACCGACGCACGCACCCTCGCCGACGCCATCGCCGGGGCCGACGTTTTTGCCGGCGTGTCCGTCAAGGGCCTCCTGACCCAGGACATGGTCCGGAGTATGGCCGACAACCCGATCATTTTCGCCATGGCCAACCCGGACCCTGAGATCACGTACGAGGACGCCATGGCGGCCCGGCCCGACGTCATCATGGCGACCGGCCGTTCCGACTACCCCAACCAGGTCAACAACGTGCTCGGATTCCCCTCGATCTTCAGGGGCGCTCTGGACGTCGCTGCAACGGAGATCAACGAGGAGATGAAGCGGGCCGCGGCCCACGCTTTGGCCGACCTGGCCAAGGAAGAGGTGCCCGAATCCGTGATGCGCGCGTACGGCGGGAAGAACTTCAGCTTCGGGCGCGAGTACTTGATTCCGAAGCCGTTCGATCCGCGCGTCCTCCTGTGGGAAGCCTCGGCGGTCGCCGAAGCCGCCATCAAGACGGGCGTGGCGAAGAAGCCGTACACCTCGAAAGAAGAGTACGTCCGGCAACTCGAAACGAGGCTCTCGCGAACCCGCGAGGTCATGCACGTCATCTTCGATCGCGCCAAGGCGGACCCAAAGAGGATCGTCTTCCCCGAGGGAGAGGACCCCAAGATCGTGATGGCCGCCAAGACGCTCGTTGCCGAGAAGCTCTGCCGGCCAATCCTGATCGGCGACGCCGCCAAGATCGGGAAGCTCCTGGTTACCCACGAGCTTGATTCCAACGCGGTCGAAGTCATCGACCCGGGGAGCTCGGAGAAGTTCGACGCCTACGCTGGAAAGCTCCACACGATGCGCTGGCGCAACGGCGTCACCATGGCTGACGCCATCAAGAAGATGCGCGACCCCGTGTATTTCGGCAACATGATGGTCCATGAAGGGGATGCCGACGGCCTGATCTCAGGCCTGACCATGAATTACCCGGAGACGATCCGGCCGGCTCTCCAGATCCACGCGACCGAGCCGGGGATGTCCCGCGTCGCCGGCGTGTACGCGCTGCTCTTCGAGGATCGCATCCTGTTCATCGCGGATACCACCGTCAACGTGGACCCGACGGCCGAAGAGCTCGCCGAGATCGCGCGGCTGGCCGCGGACCTGCCGGCCATGTATTTCGGCGAAGAACCGCGGATCGCCATGCTGTCCTATTCGAACTTCGGGTCCAACCGGGACGAGCGTACGAACAAGGTACGCCGGGCGACCGAGATCGTCAGGGAGCGGTGGCCCGAGCTGGTGATCGAAGGCGAGATGCAGGCCGATACTGCGGTCGAGCCATCGATCGCGGCGGCGTCGTACCCCTTCTCCACGATCAAGGGGGACGCGAACGTGCTGGTGTGCCCCGACCTCGAGGCGGCCAACATCGCGTACAAGCTCCTGTGGAGGATGGGCAAGGTCGAGGCGATCGGCCCGATCCTGAGTGGCCTCGGCGCGCCGGTCCACGTGCTCCAACGCGGGGTCGATGTCAGCGACATCGTGAACATGGCCGCAATCTGCGTTTTGAAGGCGCAACGTTATCGTTGACGCGTTCTCGCGGGGGCAATACGGCTGGGCGGCGGGTTTCCGCCGCCCTTTTGTGTGACAGCAGGATCGTTCTGCGTTACCATGGGATGAATCAAACGGGAGGACTGCACCATGAAGAAAACGAGTGTTCTTGTTATGGTCCTATTCCTGATGGCCGCGGCCGTTCCAGCCATGGCGGCCCAACCGGCCGGAGGTCTGCGGTATTCGGTCACGGTTTCCAAGTTTGAAAACCGCGCCGGCTGGAGCGGCCGGTGGGACCTCGGCGACGCATGGGGAACCGTTCTGACCGACATGCTCAATCAGACGGGGAAGTTCATCGTTCTGGGCGAGACCGACATGCGCCAGGCAGCGCTCGGCGAGCAGGATTTCGTGACGTCGGGTCGGACGGCGCAGGGGAAGAAGGCGCCTGTCACCGGCCAGATGACGCCGGCCCAGCTCCTCGTCAAGGGCGTGATCACCCACGTTCAGGGAAATACGACCGGAGGCCACGGCGGCATCCGGATCCATGGATTCAGGATCGGGGGGCGTGGCGGCCAGGCCGAGATCAACGCCACAATCTACGTGATCGATTCGACGACCGGGCAGGTGCTCGCGTCGACGAACGTCGTCGGGAAGGCCAAACGCAAGGGGCTCAACCTCGGGTACAACACCGGTGGTTGGGGGGCGGCGTTCGGCGGGCACAAGAACGATAACGTTGGTCTCGCGGTCCAGGCGGCGTGCGCGAAGGCCGTGGACTTCATCGTGTCCCAGCTGCCGAAGATCGAGTGGACCGGTTCCGTCGTGCTCGCCAAGGGCCGCAAGGTGTTCATCAACCGCGGTGCGCGCGAAGGCGTGCAGCCCGGCCAGCAGTTCATCGTGGGGAAGGCCGAGGTGCTGCGCGATCCCGATACCGGCGAGGTGCTCGACGAGGAGATCAAGAAGGTCGCGAGAATCCAGGTGGACCGTGTCAAGGAGAAGATCTCGATCTGTTCCGTCGTCAGCGGCAATGCATCCGCGATTCGCCGCGGCATGACGGTGCACCTGCCGTAGACCCGGTTTCGACCGGTACGTTTTCGCCCGGCCCGGCGGTGAGCTGAGGCCGGGCGTCGCGTATAGGGGGCTTTCGTGAAGCGAACGCGCCCGGGAGGCCCGGCCTTTGGCCGGCCCGCGTCATTCGCGTCGATCCGTCCCTCGCGCGAGCGCGGGTCCGGCTCGAAGCTCATGCCG
>JAADFN010000043.1:0-7874 GCA_013152895.1 Acidobacteriota bacterium
AGCACCCAGAGCCGGGTCCCGTCCCACGTCAGGCCCATCGGCGCGTAGCCGGGCGCGTCCAGTCTCCGCGTGACCTTCCCCGTTGCCGGATCGATCGCCTCGAGCGTCGCGGTCTGGAGGTCGGCCACCCACAGCTGATGCCCATCCCACGCCACGCCCGTCGGGCGCACGAGATCGAGCTTGATCGTTCGAAGCACCGTCCCGGGCGCCGCAGCTGCAGCCACGCCGGTTCCGAATCCCATGACCGCCATGATTGCCACGATGATCGTTGCAACAACTCGCTGAAATCGCATGATGCACCTCCACCGCGAACAAGGATACGCCATCAGGAACGTGTATGGCGCCACTGCTCGAAAGTCGATACGCGTTCGCGGGAGACACGGCCTACGGGATGATCAGCCGGATTGCGAGGGCGAGGAGAACACCGATGACGGTGTTTGCGAGGTTCGTCCCGGCCTTCGTCGCAGGTCCCAGCCCCGGCAGCAG
Organism: Acidobacteriota bacterium; assembly: GCA_013152895.1. Taxonomy (GTDB): domain Bacteria; phylum Acidobacteriota; class Thermoanaerobaculia; order Thermoanaerobaculales; family Sulfomarinibacteraceae; genus JAADFN01. Next base: position 487 of record JAADFN010000043.1, read on the forward strand.
CCCCTCGATCAGCATCGCGCCAAACCCGCCGAGCAGCACGGGCACGAGCCACACCGCCGGCAGAAATCCGAGCGCGACCGCCGCGCCTGCGACCAGCGCGGCGCCGGCAAGGCCCGCCAGGGTCCCGGGAATCGAGATCGCACCGTCGGTCCCCGGCGGGACCGGCCTCAACGCGGGGAACGAGTACGCCTTCCGGCCGAGCGCCTTGCCGATCTCGGAGGCCATCGTGTCTGCCAGGGCGGCCGCGAGCGACGCCGCGACGATCGCCGCCGCCATCGGCGAGCCGCCGGTCAGCCACACCAGTATCGATCCGAGGAAGCACAGCGCGCCGTTCGCCACGACGTGCATCAGCCCCCGCTGCGCCTCGTCTTCAAGGCCGCGCTCCCGCTTGGCGCGCCGTTTCCATCGCGTCACGAGGGTTCCCACGCCGAGGAAGATCCACAGCAGCACGTAGGCTTTCCACGTCCCCAGACCCCAGGTGACGACGCCGAGCACCCACGCGGCGGCGACCCCGGCGGGCTCCAGGAGCCCGACCGCGAGAGCGGCCCCGGCGATCACGGCGTTGACGGCGGCGGCGATCAGGATGACGTGCAGGAGGCCGGGGGAGAACAGCGTCGCTGGCAGGATGGCGTGGATGCCGGAAGCCACGGCGAGGATCAACGTCCCGAGGAGCGGCGGAAGCACGTTATCATCGAGCCCGTGCGGGACGCTTTCGAGCAGCGCCGCGGCGACGACGGCAACGCCAATCGCCACCAGGTGGAGACCCAACAGCCCCGCCCCGGCGCCCGCGAGCTTCGCCATCCCCGGCGTGCACCACCAGAGGAGCAGCGTTGCCAGGATGCCGCCGCCGAGCAGGTATCCCGCTGCGCCCTCCCAGGTCTTTTTCGGATTCCACGGCAGCGGATGCCGGCCCCATTTCATCCCGGCGATCCCCGCGAGCGCGTCTCCGCCGGCCAAGAGCCCGAACGCGGCGAGGCCCAGGCCGCCCGCGCCCGGCCCCGGCCGGTGAAAGAGCAGGACCAGGGCGAGCACGACGAGCGGGTAGACCAGCACGCCGGTATCCCCCGCGTCTTCCCGGCCGCTCGCCATCCGGTGACCGACCACCCGCGGAAGCACGAAGAGGTTGAAGGCGAAAGCCGCGAGCGCCGCGAGCGCCGCAACCGGCCAGCTCAGCCATCGAAACAGCAGTGCGAAGGCGGCCATGGAGAGGTGCACCGCCTTGCGCGCCCCCTCGCCCGGGGGAAGCTTTCGGCCTCGATGCCGCACCGCCGGCGTCCCTTCCGCGCCCATGGCCCCTCTCAAACCCGCTCCCGCCACCAGGCGAGGAGATCCGCGAGCGTTTCCTCGAGGGGGATCATCGGTTCCCAGCCGGTCGCGGCGGTGAACCGGCGGTGGCTGCCGACGAGCTTGGGAACATCGCCCGTCCGGAGTCTCCCGGGATCCACCTCCACCGTGACGCGAGCTTCCGACAGGCGCAGCAGGATATTCAGCAGCTGCCCGATCGACATCGCCCGCCCCGAGCAGACGTTGTAGGCTTCTCCGGGCTTTCCGTGCATCGCCGCCAGCCAGTAGGCCCGGGCAATCTCCCTCACGTCGGTGAAATCCCGGATGACATCGAGCTTGCCGACCTTCAGCACCGGAGGACGGAGTCCCTTCTCGATCTCGGCGAGCTGCCGGGCGAACGAGGACGCCACGAAGCGGTCGGGCCGGCCAGGCCCCGTATGGTTGAACGGCCGCAGCCGGATGACGCGTAGCCCCCAGCTGGCGAAATACTGGTACGCCAGCAGGTCCTGGGCGGCCTTGCTCACGGCGTAGGGGGAGACCGGCCGGAACGGCTTCTCCTCGGTCACCGGGTTTTCGCCGTCGTCCACCGTGCCGTACGCCTCGCCCGATCCTGCAACCACGATGATCGGCTCGAGCTCGAGGGTCCGGACCGCCTCGAGAAGATTGAGCTGCCCGATAACGTTGACCCGCATCACTTCGGCAGGCGCCCCCCACGATGTTCCCACCGTCGAGGATGCCGCCAGGTGCACGACCACGTCGGGCTCGATCCCTTTGAGCGCGCGCACCAGTGACGGCCCATCGGTCAGGTCGCCGGTCACCAGGCGGATCATCGAGCGCACCGGCTCGAGCCGTGCCAGGTCGGAGCTCCAACGCACGAGCCCCCACACGTCGACCTCGGGATGATGCTCGACGAGGTGCTCCGCCACGTACGGTCCCACGAAGCCGCTGATCCCGGTGATCAGGACGCGCACGAGGCCTCCAGATACCGCGCCAGGGCGTCGCGCCACGGAGGCATCGAGCGGCCAAGGAGCGACTCCAGGCGCCGCGTGTCGAGCACGGAGCGTGGCGGCCGGGCGGCGGCGCGAGGTACATCCCCGGTCCGCACCGGGACGACCTCGACATCGGCGCCGAGCTGCGCCGCGATCTCGCGGGCGAAGCCGAACCACGTCGTGCTCCCGGCGTTGACGGCATGCACGATGCCGCGGGCGCCGTGGTCGAGGAGATCGAGGATCGCTGCGGCCAGGTCCCCGGCAAAGGTGGGGCTGCCGCGCTGATCGTCCACGACCTGCAGCCGTGCAGCTCCCGCGCCGATCTGCCGCCGGATCGCCTCGACGAAGCTCCGGCCCCCGAGGCCGTAGAGCCACGCCGTCCGGACGATCAGGTGCTCCCGGGCGCTTGCCGCCATCTCCTCTCCGCGCAGCTTCGTCCGGCCGTAGGCGTTGATCGGCGCCGGCGAATCGTCCTCGCGGTACGGACGGTCCGCCTCCCCGGAGAAGACGTAGTCGGTCGAGATCTGGACGAGGACCGTCCCAGTCAGGTCGCAGGCGGCGGCGAGGTTTCCGACGGCGGTCCCGTTGATCGCCATCGCCTCGTCCTCCCGGGCCTCGCAGTCATCGACGGCCGTGAACGCCGCCGCGTTGATCAGCGCCACCGGGCGGATCCAGCCAACCATCTCGCGCACGGCTCCGGCGTCGCGAATGTCGAGGGTGTCGGCATCGTGCCCCTCGGCGGAGATTCCGCGTGCCGCCGCCTCGGCCAGCAACGCACGCCCGAGCTGGCCGTCCGAGCCGGTCACCAGCAGGTCCGTCACCGCCCGGTCCCCTCGAGGCGCGCACCGTACTGTCTCTCGTAGTACGCGGCGAACTCGGCATCGTGCTCCCGGATCGGCCGCCACCACTCGGGATGCTCCACGTACCACCGGACCGTCCGCTCGAGCGCCTCCTCGAAGACCGCGGCCGGCTTCCACCCCAGCGCGGCGAGCTTGGCGCCGTCGATCGAGTACCTCCGGTCGTGGCCGGGGCGATCTGTGACGAACCGGATCAGGTCCTGCGGCTTGCCGAGGATCTCGAGAATCCTCTCCGTGATCTCGAGGTTGGCACGCTCGTTCCCCCCGGCGATGTTGTAGACCTCGCCCGGCTCGCCGCGATCGAGGAGGAACTCGATCGCGGAGCAGTGATCCTCGACCCAGAGCCAATCCCGGACGTTCCCGCCGTCGCCGTACAGCGGCAGCTCGCGCCCGGCGAGCGCGTTGGTGACGAAGAGCGGGATCAGTTTCTCCGGGTACTGGTACGGCCCGTAATTGTTCGACGCTCGCGTGATGATCACCGGAACCCCGAAGGAAGCCCAGAACGAGTAGGCGATCCGGTCCCCGCCGGCCTTGGAAGCCGAGTACGGGTTACGGGGCATCAGCGGGGCCTGCTCGTCGAACGATCCCGAGGCGATCGAGCCGTACACCTCGTCGGTGGACACCTGCACGAACCGCTTCACCCCGCGCCGGCGCGCCTCTTCGAGGAGCACCCACACGCCGTAGCAATCGGTCTGGATGAAGTGCCCGGCGCCGAGCAACGAACGGTCGACGTGCGTCTCGGCGGCGAAGTTGACGACGGCGTCGCACCCCTCCATCGCCCGCGACACCGCCTCCGGGTCGCAGATGTCCCCGCGAATGAACGTGTACCGGGAATCTCCCGCGACATCCTCGAGGTTCTCGAGCCGCCCGGCATAGGTCAGAACATCCAGGTTGACGACTTCTACCGTCCGGTCCCGCGCCAGCATGTGCCGCACGAAATTCGACCCGATAAAGCCGCACCCACCTGTTACGAGAATCCGATCCATACACCCCTCCGCTGCACCGCTCGTTCGAAGCCCGCGCACATCGTCATGGTAACAGACGACGGCTCCTCCCCTGGGCACGGCGCTCCCACCCGCGCGGGCGTACCCGTGGTCGCGGGAGGAAGCCGGCGAGACGTACGGGCTGGTGAGCGATCCGCCCCCGCGCAGCCCGGGCCGCGACGCGGCTGCGGACGGGTCCCGGTTGGCTCCGCGGCCCACTCCACCACCAGGGCGTTCGCGCCCAGATCGTTCAAGGGGGACGCCCTTCCGTGGTAGAATTTCTTCAACATGAAGTCCACGACGGATCCCTCCGCCACGGTGTACATTCCGGATACCTCCGCTCTTATCGAGAATCCCGATGCGCTCGATCGCCTCCTCTCCGACGGCAACGTCGTCGTCCTGCTGCACCAGGTCGTCGAGGAGCTGGGCCGCCTCCAGGCCTCGCGCGGGAAGTCGGAGGGGGTCCGTCATGCGGCGCGCCAGGTGACGCGCAAGGTCCTCGAGCTGCGCCAAGCCGGCCTGGTCCACCACCACGTGGAGCGCCTCCTGAGACACGAGGTGAACGGCTACTCGTTCAAGCCAACGCCCGAGGGGGGGATCCTCGCGTGGGAGCCGGACGGCGACACGATGGTGCCCTACCCGGCTGATTCCGGCGACAACCTGATTCTCGCCGGTGCGCGGCGCATCGCCGAGGTCGCCGGCAGCGGCACGAGCCCGGCCTACCGCGTCGTCGTCATCTCGGAGGATTCCAACGTCCTGCTCAAGTGCGACGCCGTCGGCATCACCGCCGAGAACCTGCGGTACGGCAAGGTCCAGCTCGAAAGCGTCGATGAAGTCTATTCGGGGATCGTCGAGGCGGTCGCTCCCGAGGATACCTGGGAGCGTTTTCTCTCGAGCGGCGCGCCGGGCCAGCGATGGCTCCCCCTGGACGTGCTCGATGCCCCGTTGATTGAAGAGATCTACCCGAACACCGGGGTGATCCTCGACTGCGGCGAGACGGCGCTCCTGACGCGGGCCAACCCGGAGGCCGGACGGTTGGAAGATCTCCGGTACGCGCAGTACTGGGACCGGAAGCGTCACGTCTACCGGCCGCGCCCGATCCTCGGGATGACGCCCCGGGATCCGTACCAGGCGCTGGCGATGGAGTTCATGCTGGACCCGGACGTTCAGCTCATCGTGCTCGACGGGCCGGCGGGCTCCGGCAAGACGCGATTGATGGTGGCTGCCGGGTTGTACCAGCTTGTCGGACAACCGACCTCGCTCCGGTTTTCCGCGCGCTCGGCAAAGCTGATGCAGGCTCCCCGCTACGAGAACGGCCTGCTGTTGCTCAGGCCGGAGCACGCGTCGTCCCAGTACGAGCTCGGCTTCCTCCCCGGGGACTTCGAGAACAAGCTGTCGCCCTGGCTGGAGCCGTTCTTCCAGGCCGTCCGTTCCCTGTCGAACCTCAACGATCACGATTTCATGGGGGAGCTGGAGGCGACGGATCGCATCCATCTCCTGTCCACATCGATGCTGCGCGGGCTCGACATCGAGCAGTCGCTCGTGCTCGTCGACGAGCTGCAGAACGGCGACCGCCACCTGGCAAAGACCCTGATGAGCCGTTTCTCCTCCTCCTCGAAGGTTGTGCTTGCCGGTTGCCTGGACCCGGTCCAGATCGACAATCCGTACGTCGACTGGCGATCCAACGCCCTGACCCGCATCAAGGAGGCCTACCGCGGCTTCGGACCCGAGGTCGCCCAGGTCCGCCTCCAGAACAACTACCGCGGCTCGATCTCGACCCGCGCCGACGTGCTGTAGCTGGCGAAAAGCCGTGCGTCCCGACGCTTCCCAACGGCGGTAAGATACCTGTCATGAAAAAGTTCCTGATCGGGCTTGTCGTGTTTCTCGTCATCGTGATCGCCGCCGCGGTCATTTTCATTCCCCACTTCGTCAACGTCGAGCAGTACCGCGGAAGGATCGAGACCGCGATCCGCCAGAAGACCGGGATGGAGCCGTCGCTGGGCGCCATCACGCTGAAGCTTCTCCCGGCCCCGACGCTCCGGATCCACCCGTTGGGGCTCGAGGATCCCCGCGGCCGGGTGAAGCTCTCCGGCGCCGACCTGTCGATCCGCGCCGAGCTTGGGCCGCTCCTTCGCCGCACGCTCGTCATCCAGCGCATCGAGGTCCTCCATCCCGATGTGACGCTGACGCGAATAAACGGCGCGCTGGCGCTGCCGGCCCTCCCGGCGCAACCGGAAGCGGCTCGGCGGGCGGGCACGGGCGGTTTTGGAGTCCAGGTCGAGCGGATCGAGATCCGCAATGGCAGCATCACCGTCGCGGCCAGCCACGGTCGGCCCGCATTGGGGCTCGCCGGGATCTCCATGGAGCTTTCGCCGAAAGCTGGAACGTTCGGCGGACGCGCCAAGCTCAACGCCGGGGGAACACTCTCCTGGAAGGGCTCCCTCGGGAAGAACGTCGTCGTCACCCTCGATCACATCCCCTCCACGGCGCTCGGGCCCTGGCTGCCGCCGGGGCTGGTGCGTTCTGGCGAGATCGCGTCCGGAGCCGTGACGGTGAAGGGATCGTCCTCGATCGAGGCGCACCTCGATCTCGCCAACCTCACGCTGCTCTCGGGAACGCAGCCTCTCGCGCACGCCTCCGCCGGCCTGACCGTGGACCGGTACACGGATGGATGGCGGCTCGAGAAGCTGACCCTCACGGCCGGGGGTGCGGCGATCCACGGCTCGGGCAGCTTGACGCCGGCGTTCGACCTGGTTTTCAGGATCGGACCCGTGCCGATCGGAGACGTGCTCAAGGTGGCGCGGGCGGCCTTTCCAGTTCGGGTGACGTTGGCGTCGCCCGGATCGTTCGCCGGATCGCTTCGCCTCGCCGGGGGGAACGGCTCGCCGATGACGATGACGGCCAGTGGCACGGTGAGCGCCGCCAGGGTGACCATCGCCCCACGGATGCCAGCGCTCGAGAATGTCCGGACGAGGTTCTCGCTCGGCGCCGCCGGGTCGCTGAGGCTCTCGCCGTTCGACGGCGACGTCGCGGGAGGCACCCTCTCCGGCCGCGCCGTGGTGACCCGAATCGATCCCCCGGGCAAGCTCCGGTTGACCGGGACGCTGAAGGGAGTGAACCTGTCACGGGCGTTGCGCACGTTCTCTCCGGATGGTGCGGCCAAGATCTCGGGGCGCGCCGATCTCGACGCCGCCATCACGGTCGATCTCTCCCGGCCCACGCTCGACGCGCGGGCGCTGTCGGGAACCGTTTCCATCGTCGCCCACGACCTGGTG
>JAADFN010000043.1:7930-15590 GCA_013152895.1 Acidobacteriota bacterium
CTCCCTCATCGACATGCTCGCCAGGCTTTCGGGCGGCTCCGGCGCACGGACCGCCAGGCGCGGGGCGTCCGGCGCCACCGGGGCGTTCACGCTCGCCACGGCTACGGCCAACCTCACGCGGATTCCGTGGAAGCTCGGCCGGATCCTGCTGCAGTCGGAGGACCTGTCCGCGCGCGGGGCGGGCACGTTCGATCCCGTGGCCGGTACGGTGGATCTCAAGCTGACGGCGCGCCTCTCCAGGGCTGTGACCGCGCGGATCGTGTCCCGCGCCGCCATCCTGAAGAACTTCCGGAACGCCCGGGGCCAGCTCGTCATCCCGATGACGATTTCGGGTCCAACCGACGCGCCGAAGATCGCTTTCGACCTCGGCCGGGCTTTCAACCACGCGACGTCCACCACGAACAGGAAGAAGGACCGAAAAACCGAGCTGATCCAGGATCTGGCAAACGGCCTCCTTGACAAACGGTGAGCGAACGGACGAGCCGGCGACGCCGGACGCGGCGCCTCGCGCTCTGCTGCAGGAGACGCGTGAGCAATCCGGGCTAGAATGCTCCCATGAAGTTGCGGCTCGGACTCGACGCGCGAAAGCTGACCGATTTCGGAATCGGCACGTACATCCGGTACCTGGTGCGTGGAATCGCCGGGCGCAACGACATCGAGTTGACCCTCGTGGTGAGCGCGGGGCACGAGGAGCGCGCGGCGAGCCTGGCGCCGGAAGCCACCTTGGTGCCGGTCCGCGCGGATGGTTACAGCCTGGCCGAGCAGGTTCGTCTGCCGATGGCCCTGTGGAGGCACAACCTCGATCTCGTGCATATCCCTCACTACGTCGTTCCCGTGGCTGCGCGGTTCCCCATCGTCACGACGATCCACGATGTCATTCAGCTCTACTACCCTCCTCGGGACCGTTCGCAGCTTGGGCTTCTCTATCTCCGGACGATGATGAAGGTGGCGCTCGGCCGCTCGCGAAAGGTGATTACCGTCTCGCGAGCCTCCCGGAGGGACCTGCTCCACCTGTTCCATCCCAATCCGGACAAGGTCACGGTGATTCCCAACGGGGTGGACCCGGCGTTGGCCGAACGGCCAAGCCAGGAGACGTTGACCGCCCTTCGGGAAGACTACGGTCTCAAGCCCCCGCTCATCCTCGTGGTCGGTAACGACAAGCCACACAAGAACCTGGAGATGGCCCTGAGGGCCTTCCACCTGGCCGTGCGCCGGTACAACATCCCGGGGCAGCTCGTGATCGTTGGCGGCGTTCCCGCGGACGGACGGCTGGCCCGGCGGGCGTCGCATCTCGGTCTCGGCGAACGGGTTCGTTTCCCGGGCCGGGTTTCCTCCGACACGCTGACCGGGCTGTACCATCTCTCGTCTTTGTTGCTGCACGTGGCGCTGTACGAGGGGTTTGGGTTGCCAATCCTCGAGGCGATGTGCACCGGCCTTCCGGTGATCACGTCCAACCTCGGCGCCATGCGGGAGCTCGGCGAGGGCGCGGCCCGGCTCGTCAACCCTCTCGAGGTCCAGGAAGTTGCGGAGGCCCTCGAACGGGTGCTTGTCGACGATCCGCTCAGGCGGCGTATGGTGATGGCCGGACGGCGGAAGGCGGAGGCCATGAGCTGGGGAAAAACTGTCGATGCGACCGTCGCGGCATACCGCCGCGCCAAGGGGGAGGTGACCGGGTGAAGGTAGCTCTCGTCCACGATTGGTTGACCGGGATGCGAGGCGGGGAGTGGGTCCTCCACGAAATCGCCCAGCTGTTCCCGGACGCTCCTATTTACACCCTGGTCGCGCGCAAGGGCAGCATCTCGCCCGAGCTGGAGTCCCACCGAATTCAGACGTCCTGGCTCCAGAGCCTGTCGTTCGGTGGACGTCACTGGCGCCATCTCCTCCGCCTGATGCCGGCGGCCATCGAATCGTTCACCTTCCCGAACGCGGACCTCGTCATCTCCACGAGTCACGCCGTCGCAAAAGGGGTCATCCCGCCCCCGGGCGCCTACCATCTCAGTTACATCCACACCCCCATGCGTTACGCGTGGGATCAGCGCGACGCGTATCTCGCCGGCATCCCGCGGCTATTACGGCCCCTCGTCCAGATGGAGCTCGCCAGGCTGCGGCAGTGGGACATGGTGTCCTCGACCCGCGTCGACCGGATGATCGCCAATTCACGGCTGGTCGCCTGGAGGATCCGCCACTACTGGAACCGCACGGCGGAGGTCCTCCCTCCCCCGGTGGACACGGAGTTCTTCACGCCGGGAGGCGAGCGCGGCGACGCGTTGCTGACGGTTGCGGCCCTTGTTCCGTATAAACGGGTGGAGGTGGCGATGGAGGTCGCCGAAAAGCTTGGCCGCCCACTCGACGTCATCGGGCAAGGACCGTTGAAGGCGTCTCTCAAGCGCCGGGCCGGAGCCGGCGTCCGCGTGAGGGGATGGGTCCCGCGCGACGAGCTCCGCGAGGCGTACCGCCGGGCTGCGGCACTGATCGTGCCCAACATCGAGGATTTCGGTATCGTGACGGTCGAGGCCCTGGCCTGCGGGACGCCCGTGATCGGCCTGGATGGCTCGGGCACCGTCGATATCGTCCGGCCCGGCCAGGAGGGAGAGCTCGCGCCGGAGCCAACCGCGGACGCCCTGGCCGAGGCCGCCCGCACGGTGCTCGCGCGCCAGTGGGACCGGGATGCGCTTCGGGCCCGCGCCGAGCTGTTCTCCCGGGACAATTTCATCTGCCGGTTCAAGTTCTTGATCGACCGGCTCGGTTTTGCAAAGGCCCTGGGATGATCTCCCACCGGCGCCAGGTCCAGGTGGTTCTTCAGCTCGTCGGCGACCTTCTGGCCACCGGTCTCGCGCTGCCGCTGGCCTACTGGCTCCGGTTCCAGGTCGAGATCGTTCCCGTCACCAAGGGTGTCCCCGAGATCGGCCCGTACCTCAGGCTCATCCCCGTCGCAATCGTGCTCTGGCCGTTCGTCTTCTACTTCCAGGGGCTGTACCAGCGCCGGCGCTTCAGGTCGCGCTTCGACGAGGCGCTGCGTGCCCTGGTGGCCGTCGCCCTCGCCGCGGCCCTGCTGACGGCAGGGCTGACATTTTACCGTGAGTTCTCGTACTCCCGCGTCGTTCTCGTCATCTTCGGCATCGTCGATTTTCTCCTGGTGGTTGCTTTCCGGTGGGCGATCGCCGCCGCGCTCAAGAGAATCCGCCGCTCGGGGAAAAACCTTCAGAACGTCCTGATCATCGGTGCCGGCGAGCTGGGCCGGCAGGTCGCGTCACGCCTCGTGGAGCACCGCGAGATGGGGTTTCGGGTCGTCGGCTTCCTCGACGACGACCCCGGGAAGCAGCAACGCAAGATCGACGGCATCCCCGTGCTGGGGACCACGCGCGACCTCGAGAAGGCCGTCGCCGAAACATCCCCGGACCAGGTCGCCATCGCGCTGCCGCTCAGCGCCCACCACCGTACGGTCCAGCTGATCCGGCGCGCCGGGCAGTTGATGGTCGAGGTCAAGGTCATTCCCGACCTGCTCCAGTATTACGTGCTCCGCGCGGGGATCGAGGATCTCGACGGCATCCCCGTGATCAACCTGACGCAGATCCCGCTTCACGGTTGGAACCAGCTCGTCAAACGCGTCTTCGACGTCGCCGGCGCCGTGGCGCTCGGCCTCGCAACGTGCTGGCTGCTCCCGTTGCTGGCCTTCTTGATCAAGCGGGAGGACGGCGGCCCGGTCTTCTACCACCAGACGCGGATGGGCCTCGATGGACGCGCATTCGAGCTTTACAAGTTCCGGTCGATGCGGGTCGACGCCGAGCCGGAAGGCTCGCCACGATGGACGCGAAACCGCGACTCGCGGGTCACGAAGATCGGCGCCTTCCTCCGCCGCACCAGCCTCGACGAGCTGCCCCAGATCTACAACGTTCTCAAGGGCGAGATGTCGCTCGTCGGCCCGCGGCCCGAGCGCCCCGAGTTCGTCGAACGTTTCAAGGAGCGGTACCCCGAATACATGGCGCGCCACCGCGTCCGCGCCGGTCTGACCGGTTGGGCGCAGGTCAACGGCCTGCGCGGCGACACCTCCATCCGCCAGCGGATCGCGCACGACCTGTACTACATCGAGAACTGGAGCCTCGCCCTCGACCTGCGTATCCTCTGGCTCACCCTTCGCGCCATCTGGAGGCAGGGAAGCTGATTCCAAGGCCCAGACCGGCCACTGCGCCTGCCGCCTCCTTCTATCATCCTGAGCACCGTCATGCCCCTGCAGTGGCACCACGTCTGCGGACGAACAAAGGAGGTGCGGCCTCACCACGATGTGCGATGACAGTGACATACACGAGATTCTCGATTGACCGGCATTCGTGTTCGTCGCGAGACCGAGGAAACGTCCGGGAGGCCCTGCTTGCAGCAGGGTCTCTCGGGTGCCTGGCAGCTCAAACCGAAGCAGGAAGGCGTGCAGGATCTGCCTGTGGCTGAACGGCGGTTGATCTTTTTTTTACGGCCCACCACGTCGACCCGGCGTCGCAATTTCGTTGACCGCTGGCCACGCCGCTGGTAACGTATGAGAAGGAGGGGTCCTATGCCTGAAAAATACCGTACCGTTGGCTCCTACGTCTTGTTCAAAGAAATTGCAGAGGACGTGCTCGGACACGTGTACCGGGCGGGCAAGCTTGGGGAAACGTCCCTCGAACGGGTGGTATGGCTGCGCCTCTTCGACGGTCCGGCCGTGCCGAAGGACGACCTTGCCGGAGCGTTCGATCAGGCGGCCGAGATTGGCGCGAGCTTGAAGGCGACAAACATCGCGCCCAACCCGGCATACTTTGTCCACGACGGCATTCCCGGCCTCGCCTGGGACGACGCGCCCGGACAACCCCTCGGCCGGGTTTTTGACAAGACCAGCGAGGAAGGCTTCCCGGTTCCCGTGGATAACGCGCTCCTGATCGTCGAGAAGGTGGCGCTGGCGCTGTCCAGTGGCCTGGCCGTCGAGGTGGGTGGCGTACCGCTGGCGCACGGGTTCCTGACGCCGGAGATGGTGCTCGTCACCAACGACGGTGAGGCTCTGGTGGCCGGTTTCGGTCTCGGGGATGCTCTACTTGGATCCCTGAACGATGAGACCATTCGCCAGGCCGTGGCCGGCTACATCGCCCCGGAAGTCCTGACCTCGAGGATTCCGGGCAAACGCGGCGACGTGTACTCCCTCGGATCGTTGCTCTTCCGGCTCTTGACGGGCCGCTCGCTCCCCGCCGCCCCCCAAGAACGTTCCGGGGCACTGATCGCTGCGGAGCTCGCGTACGGCGAGGGCCCCATTCCGCAGGACATCATGGGCCTGTTGACCCGTGCGCTGGCCGATCGGCCGGAAGACCGGTTCAGCTCGGCCGCTGATTTCAAGAAGGAGCTTGACAAGCTGCTTTTCGGCGGTGCATACAGCCCGACGACGTTCAACCTGGCCCTGTTCATGGACAGGTTGTTCCGCCCGGAGATCGAGGCGGAACAGGGCGAGCGCGCCGAAGAACAGGGCATCGACGTTTCTGAATACCTCCATCCCGAATCCGAGCCGGTCGTGATGCCGGAAACGGGAGCCGTCCAGACGGAAACGGGAGGCGGGGGCAAGAAGGGCGCCGGGTTGTGGATCGGGATTGGCGTGATCGTCGTGGTCGTCGCCGCGGCCGTCGGATTCTTCGTCTTGAAACCTGCGCCGGCGCCACAGCTTCCTCCGCCAACGCCGACGCCCACGGCCGCGCAGATCGCGGCGCAGAAGGCCGCGCAACAGAAACAGGTCGAGGCGCTCGTCGAGCAGCAGGTCAACCAGATGATGGCGCAGCGCGAGCAACAGATTCGCCAGGAGCTGCTCGCCCGCCAGGCCCAGATCGCCAAGCTGCAGCAGCAGCTTCAGAAGGTCAAGAAAGCCGGTGGATCCAACGCCGAGCAGCAGCGCAAAGCGCGGCAGATCCAACAGCAGATCGCCGCGCAGAAACGGGCCGCCCAGGCCAAGGCCGCCGCGCTCGAGGCCGCACGCAAGAAGGCGGAGGCCGAGGCCGAACGCAAGATCAAGGAGGAGCAGGCCAAGGCAACGCCGAGCTCTCCGCCGACTGCCGTTCCCGCCGCCCGGCCAACGGCGCTCCCCACGCCGACCCCGGCCATCCGCGAGGGGCAGTTCGTCGATCCGACCCAGGTCGACACGCGGCCGGTGCTCCTCAAGATGGAGCCGGTGGTTTGGCCACCGTCGGCGCTGCGGTCGCACCGGCGCGGTGTGATCATCATGAGCGCGACGGTCAACGCGCATGGCTTCGTCACGGCGGTCAAGATCTTGCGGGCGGATGACAAGATTCTCGGTATCCCGCAGGCCGCCGTGGCCGCCGCAAAGAAGTACATCTTCAAACCAGCCACGAAGAGCGGCGTCAAGGTGACGACGACGACCACGGTGACGGTTCCATACGCGTTCAACGGGATGGTGCCGTAAGCGGCCGGCGGGTGCGCAACGTCTCCCGTCAGCGCGGAGGTGCGCTGGAGGAGACGACCCCGAGGAGAAGCTCATTCCACGCCGCGATCGCCGGTGGCCATCGGAGGGTGCGGGCCCGCTCCCGGGCCCGGCGCCGCAGCCCGGCCGTGGCGTCCGGTTCCAGCGCACGTGCCAGCGCGCCGGCCATCGCTTCAGGATCGCCGGGTGGAGTGTGGAGGGCGGCGCCGCGCGCCGTCTCCTCGAACGCCGGGATCCGCGTGGCGACGCACGCCGCACCGCAACAGATCGCCTCCGCCAGCGGGAGGCCGAACCCTTCCTCTTCGGAGGCCGCGGCGAACACCTCGGCATGCTGCAGCAGGGCGATCGCGTCCTCGTCGGTCACGTAGCCTGCGACGTGCAGGGCCGGCGCGAAACGGGAGGCCTCGATCCGCCGTCTGAGGGGCCCCGTGTTCCAGCCCCAGGCGCCGGCCAGCACGAGATCGGGAGCATCCGGCATCGCCAGGCGGAGGCGTTCCCAGGCGTCGACCAGGGTGAGGAGCCCCTTGCGGGGCTCGAGCGTTCCGAGGTGGAGCAGGTAGGGCCGCCCGCCGCTGAAGCGTTCCCGGACCGCATCGCCGCCGTCACCTTCCCCTGGCGGCGCATACCGGTCCTCGACCCCGTTCGGAATGACGTGCAGCTTGGGCCGGACCCATCCGAACGTCCCGATCAGGCGCCGCGCCGTGGCGCTCGAGACGGCGACCACGGCCTCGGCGCGTTCCAACGATTCCTCCAGGTAGGCGTTGAAGCAGAACCGGTTCGCCAGGGTGTGCCGGCGGGGATGGGTCCGCGGCGTCAGATCGTGGATGACGGCGACCGCCGGGACGGGACATCGCCGGGGCACGATCGCCAGGGAGGCGATGAAGATATCGGGTCGGTCCCGTTCGAGGATCGCCGGCAGCACCGTGTGCAGCCAGAGGGTCCCGGGGACCGCGATTCGCGCCGGGGGCAGGGTCCGGACCGCCGGCAGCTCGAGAGCCGGTGGCAGCGTCACGGGACGGGGGGACGCCAGAAGCACGCGATGCCCGTAGCCGGCGGCGAGGCCTCCGAGGACCTGGGCGGTCCACCTGCCGACGCCGGTCAGTTGACCGGCCAGGGCGCGGGCGTCACACGCGATATTCATCGTCGCCGCCGGGCGCCCAACCCACGGCCTGCCGCAGCACCTGAGTCGTTGCGGCCGCGGCCCGCTCCCAGTCG
>JAADFN010000044.1 GCA_013152895.1 Acidobacteriota bacterium
CCGATTGCGATGGAGCGCGGGTTGCGGTTTGCGATTCGCGAGGGCGGCCGAACCGTCGGCGCCGGCTCCATCACGGAAATCCTGGAGTAGGTCATGGCGAGCGAGAAGATCCGCATTCGGCTCAAGGCGTACGATTACAGGCTGCTCGACCAGTCGGCATCTGAGATCGTCGACACGGCGCAACGGACCGGGGCACGTATCTCGGGTCCGATTCCGTTGCCGACGCACATTCAGCGGTTTACGGTATTGCGCTCGCCTCACGTGGACAAGAAGTCCCGTGAGCAGTTCGAGATCCGTACACACAAAAGACTTCTCGATATCCTCGAACCGACGCAGCAGACCATCGACGCCTTGATGAAGCTCGAGCTGCCGGCGGGGGTGGATGTCGAGATCAAGGCCTACGGGGCGAGGTGAGGCGCGTTATGATCAGGGGCATTCTAGGCAAGAAGATCGGCATGACGCAGGTTTTTGACGAGGAAGGCCGTGTGGTCCCCGTGACGATCGTTCAGGCGGGGCCATGCGTGGTCGTCCAGCGGCGAACGGCCCAGCGGGACGGGTACGAGGCCGCGCAGCTCGGCCTCGTCGAGGGACGGCCGGCGCGCAAGGTCACGAAGCCGTTGCTGGGACACTTCGAAAAGGCGGGGGTTCCTCCAACGCGTTTCCTGGCGGAGGTTCCGGTTGACGAAAACGATGACACGAAGCCTGGCGACGCCGTCCTGGTCGAGATCTTCGAGGCCGATGAGCCCGTCCACGTGATGGGAGCTTCGAAGGGCCGCGGATTCCAGGGCGTCATCAAGCGGTATGGCTTCAAAGGCGGCGGCGCCAGCCACGGTTCCATGTTCCATCGTGCGCCGGGTTCCATCGGGGCCGCCGCGTATCCCGCCCGCGTTTTTGCGGGCACCAGGATGCCGGGTCATCAGGGCAATCGAAACGTAACGGTGAAGAATGTCCGTGTCGTCAAGGTCGATACCGAGCGGAACCTTCTGTTTCTCAAGGGTGGGGTGCCGGGAGCGCGGAACAGCTACGTGCGCATTGTCAAGGCATCGTGAGGCGGGGGGTGGATGATGAAGATTGATGTCAAGAACTGGGAGAACGAAGTCGTCGGCGAGGCCGAGCTTCCGGAGAACGTGTTTGGCCGCAAGGTCAGCGAGCACCTCGTCTGGGAGGTTGTGCGGGCCTTCTTGGCCAGCCGCCGGCGTGGAACTCACAAGACGAAGGAACGCGGCGAAGTGGCCGGATCGGGGTTGAAGCCGTGGAAGCAGAAGCACACGGGCCGTGCGCGCGCCGGCGACAGACGCTCGCCCCTGTGGCGGCATGGGGGCACGACGTTCGGCCCGAGGCCGCGGTCATACGTGATGAAGGTGAACAAGAAGGCCCGCCGGGCCGCGCTGGCAGGCGTCCTTTCGCAGAGAAGCGCCGAGGGTCAGCTCGTTGTTCTCGAAAGCTTGACGCTGCCAGAGGCGAAAACGAAGTCGTTTCTCGAACGCCTGGACCGGCTCGGCCTGGCCGGGGAGAAGGTCCTGTTCATCGACGGGCTCGAGAATCTCAACCTGTATCTTGCCAGCCGGAATCGTCCGGAGCTTCTCGCGCTGGATCCGCGATCCGTCAATGCCTACGAGGTCTTGAACCACCGCTGGATCGTGACGACCCAGGACGGCCTGAAAGCGCTGGCGGAGGTGCTGTCATGAAGGCTCGAAATGTCATTTTGCGCCCGGTCATCACAGAAAAGACAACGTTCGTCCAGGATCAGGAGAACACCGTCACGTTCGAAGTCGATCGCCGGGCCAACAAGATCGAGATCCGGCGCGCCGTCGAGGAGCTCTTCGACGTCCAAGTGCTCGATGTCCACGTCGTGAACCGGAAGGGAAAACCGATCAAGCAGGCCGGCCGCGTCATCAACCACAGGGCGATGAGGCGGAAGGCGTACGTGAAGCTTGCTCCTGGATCGAAGACCCTCGAGTTCTTCGAAGGCATTTGAGGAGGCAGGGATGGGAATTCGAAAGTTCAGACCCACATCCCCTGGCCGGCGGTTCGTCACGGTCCAGGACTTTGAAGAGGTTACCGTTTCACGCCCGCTCAAGAAGTTGACGAAGGGAATCAAGCGTTCCTCGGGACGCAACAACGATGGTCGCATCACGTCGCGCCACCGCGGGCAGGGTCACAAACGGCGGTACCGCGCGATCGATTTCAAGCGGAACAAGCTCGACGTTCCGGCCACGGTTTCGAGTATCGAGTACGATCCGAACCGCTCCGCGCGCATCGCTCTGCTGCATTATGCGGACGGCGAGAAGAGGTACATCCTGGCGCCGGTCGATCTGAAGCCGGGCGATTCGGTGATCGCCGGCGAAAAGGTCGAGGTCCGGCCCGGCAACGCGATGCCGTTGGAAAACATCCCCCTCGGCACCCTGGTCCACAATATCGAGCTCAAGCCTGGCAAGGGCGGCCAGATCGTCCGCTCCGCGGGCGCCTCGGCCCAGATCATGGCGAAAGAGGGGAAATATGCGACGCTCAGGCTTCCCTCCGGCGAGATGAGGATGGTGCTGGCGTCCTGCATGGCCACGATCGGTCAGGTCGGCAATGCCGACCATTCGAATATTTCCATCGGGAAGGCCGGGCGGTCCCGGTGGCTCGGGATCCGTCCCCAGACGCGTGGAACCGCCATGAACCCCGTGGATCATCCGCACGGGGGCGGCGAGGGACGCAACAAGGGGCGGCACCCGGTTTCCCCGTGGGGTTGGCCGACGAAGGGCGCCAAGACGCGACGCCACAAAGCGTCGGATCGTTTGATCGTCGCCCGGCGGAAGAAGAAGTAGGAGGAGCAGATGGGACGTTCAATTCGTAAGGGGCCGTTTGTCGACGATCACCTGATGAGGAAGGTGGAAAACGTCACCGGCACTGGGGATAAGCGGGTCATCAAGACCTGGTCGCGGCGATCCACGATTACACCGTTGATGGTTGGCCTGACGATTGCCGTGCACAACGGACACAAGTTCGTTCCCGTCTACATCACGGAGAACATGGTGGGCCAGAAGTTGGGTGAGTTCGCACCGACCCGGACGTTCAGGGGACATAGCGGCAAGAAAGAAAAGGGCCACTAGGGAGAGAATGATGGAAGCTCGAGCCAAACTCCGCTATTATCGTTCCTCGCCGCAGAAGGTCCGGCTCGTCGCCGACCTCATCCGCGGTCAGCAGGTCACAAGGGCTTTGACAACGCTTCAGCTCACTCCGAAGTACGCGGCCCGCGACATGGAGAAGCTGGTACGTTCGGCGCTCGCGAACCTGGAACAGGCTCATCCGGGCGTGGATCAGGATGAAGTCTTCGTCAATCGAGTGACCGTTGATGATGGTCCGCGGCTCAAACGTGGGCGGGCCGCCTCGAAGTGGGTGCGCTGGCACCGGATCTTGAAACGGATGTGCCACATCACCGTCGAGCTCGGTGTGCGGGAATCTTAAGGAGGCAGAGGTGGGACAGAAAACGCATCCCTACGGCTTTCGCCTGGGCTACAACAACACGTGGCGCTCACGGTGGTATGCCGACAAGAAGAATTACGCGGAGCTGCTTCATGAAGATCTCCGCCTCCGGCAGGAGCTCAAGCAACGACTCGCGAATGCCGCCGTCAGCGCCATCGATATCGAGCGGACGGCGAACAAGCTCCGGGTGAATATCCTCTCCGGGCGTCCCGGCATCATCATCGGCCGCAAGGGCGCGGAGGTCGACAAGCTTCGGGATGACCTGATGCGGCGATACGGTCAGGACATCCATATCAATATCCAGGAGATTCAGCGGCCGGAGGTCGATGCGCAACTGATCGCAGAGAACGTCGCGCGGCAGCTCGAGCGCCGGATCGCGTTTCGCCGCGCCATGCGGCGTGCCCAGGAAAACGCCCTCCGTTTTGGGGCGCAGGGTGTCAAGATCAAGTGCTCCGGGCGTCTGAACGGCGCCGAGATCGCGCGGTCGGAGTGGTACCAGCAGGGCCGGCTGCCGCTGCATACCTTGAAGGCGGACATCGATTACGGGTTTGCGACCGCGTACACGACCTACGGCGTGATCGGCGTCAAAGTGTGGGTGTACCGCGGCGAGCGCCACCGGGCTCGCGGGTATCGCCGCCACCTGTAGGGAGGAGAGCTGTCATGTTGATGCCAAAGAAGGTCAAGTACAGGAAACAGCAGCGTGGACGGCGCCGCGGTCTTGCGTATCGAGGGTCGACGCTTTCATTCGGCGACTATGCCCTGCAGGCCATCGAGGTGGGCTGGATTACGGCGCGGCAGATCGAGGCGGCCCGTGTCGCGATGACGCGTCACGTCAAGCGTGGCGGCAAGATCTGGATCCGGATCTTCCCGGACAAGCCGATCACGAAGAAGCCGCTGGAGACGCGGATGGGAAAAGGGAAGGGAAACCCGGAAGAGTGGGTTGCCGTCGTCAAGCCCGCCCGGATTCTCTACGAGATGGAGGGTGTGCCCGAGGATATCGCCCGTGAGGCGATGCGGCTCGCGGCCCACAAGTTGCCGATCAAGACGCGGTTCATTATGAGGAGTGAGATGCCATGAAGGCGAAGCAGATGCGCGAACAGTCCCCGGAGGAGCTCCAGAAGACCTTGCGCGATCTGGAGGAGCAGCTCTTCAAGCTCCGTTTCCAGAAGTCTACCGGTCAGATCGAGAACCCAATCAAGATTCGCGAGGTCCGCAAGGACATCGCGCGGGTATTGACCATCCTCAATGAGCGGCAGGCCGAGGAGAGTGAATAATGAGCAATGCGACGAAAAAGGCGAGAAAGTCCACCAAGGTCGGGGTTGTGACCTCGAGCTCGGCCGACAAGACGGTCGTCGTCAAGGTCGAAAACCTGGTGATGCATCCGTTGTATCAACGGTTCGTACGGACCTCATCCAAGTTCATGGCCCACGACGATGAGAATACGTGCAACATCGGCGACCGTGTGTTGATCGAGGAGTGCCGGCCGCTGTCGAAGCGGAAGCGGTGGCGGATCCGAAAAATCGTCGAGCGGGCCCAGTAGCAGGCGAAGGGGCGAGACATGATCCAGATGGGTACGATTCTGAAGGTTGCTGATAACTCCGGGGCGCGGAAGCTCATGGCGATCCGTCAGCTTGGTGGTTCGGCGGCTCCACGGTACGCCGGGATTGGCGATATCATCGTGTGCTCCGTCAAGGAGGCGACGCCCGAGTCGGAGATCAAGAAGGGCACCGTCGTCAAGGCCGTGATCGTGCGAACCCGGGCGCGGACCCGGCGCCGCGACGGATCGTATATTTGTTTCGACGAGAATGCGGCCGTGTTGATCAATCCGCAAAAGGAGCCCATCGGGACCCGTGTTTTCGGGCCGGTGGCCCGTGAGCTGAGAGAGCGGCGATTCATGAAGATCGTCTCGCTCGCCCCCGAGGTTCTGTAGGAGGAGAGATGGCGAAGCTCAAGATCAAGAAGGGCGACCTGGTCGAGGTCATCACCGGCAAGGAGCGGGGAAGCCGCGGCAAGGTGTTGAGCGTCGACCCGAAACGGGGACGGGTCGTCGTTGAAGGCGTCAACTTTATCAAACGGCATACCCGCCCGGACCCTGGGAAGAACATCCAGGGAGGGATCGTGGAGCGGGAAGCTGCCATACATATTTCGAACGTCAAACTGGTATCTCCGGACAGTGGCCGCACGACCAGGGTCGGTTTCAAGATCCTGGAAGACGGCGAAAAGGTCCGGGTTGCCAAGGTCGATGGCGCGATTCTCGACCGATAGGAGGGACGATGGCGCGCTTGGTTGAAAGGTACGAAAAAGAGGTGTTCCCTCAACTTCGAAAGGAGTTCGGGATCTCCAACGTCATGCAGGTGCCGCGGATCGAGAAGATCACGTGCAACATCGGCATTGGAGAAGCATCCCGCAATGCGAAGCTCCTCGATACCGCGATGGAACAGCTGGCCAACATCACCGGTCAGCATCCCGTGCTGCGCAAGGCACGGAAATCTATCGCAGCTTTCAAGTTGAGGGAAGGAATGCCGGTTGGGGTCAAGGTCACGCTGCGGCGGGTGAGGATGTACGAGTTCCTCGATCGTCTCATCAGTATTGCGTTGCCACGGGTCCGCGACTTCCGCGGGGTCAGCACAACGGCCTTTGATGGGCGCGGGAACTACACGTTGGGCATCCGGGACATCTTGATCTTTCCCGAGGTGGATTACCAGAAGGTCGAAGAAACGATGGGGTTGAACATCACCATTTCGACCACAGCCCCCACCGACGATCAGGCGCGTGCGCTGCTCGCCGGCATGGGGATGCCGTTTCAGCATCGATAGGAGGAGCTGTGACACGTAAGTCTTTAATGGCCAAGAGCCTCAAGAAGCCAAAGTTTGAAGTGAGGTGCCGGAACCGGTGCCGGCTCTGCGGACGGCCTCGGGGGTACATGCGGAAGTTCCAGCTCTGTCGCATCTGCTTCCGGAAGCTCGCGTTGGAGGGGTACCTTCCAGGCGTGACGAAGGCAAGCTGGTAAGGGGTGGGATGATGAGCATGACAGATCCGATCGCCGATATGCTGACACGCATCCGCAACGCGACCATGGTGCGTCACGACCGCACGGACATACCCGCGTCGCGGATGAAGCTGGAAATCGCCAAGCTCCTGAAGCAGGAGGGGTACATCCGGACGTTCAAGGTGCTCGAAGAGGGTCCCCAGGGCGTTCTTCGCGTGTACCTCAAGTATTCGGAGGATGGTGAGCCGGTCATCCACGGTCTGGCGCGAGTTTCCAAACCCGGAAGGCGAGTGTATCGCGGCGTCGAAGAGTTGCAGAAGGTTCGAAACGGTCTTGGCGTTGCCCTGATTTCAACGAACGCCGGGGTTGTGACGGATGATCAGGCGCGGCGGCTCCGCGTGGGCGGCGAAGTTCTCTGCGAGATCTGGTAGGGGGAAGCCATGTCACGAATTGGGAAGATGCCGGTGCCGGTTCCAAAGGACGTAACCGTCCACATTGGGAATGGCGTCGTACAGGTCAAGGGGAAGAAGGGCGAGCTCCTCGTGAGGCTGCTGCCCGGAATCAGCGCAAAGGTGGACAATGACACGGTTCATCTCGAGCGCGAAGACGAGACCAAGCAGGTTCGTTCATTTCACGGTCTGAACCGGGCGCTCCTGGCAAACGCCGTGACAGGCGTTTCCACGGGCTGGAAAAAGGAGCTCGAGATCATCGGCATCGGCTACCGGGTGGAGAAGCAGGGCACGACGGTTGTCTTCAACCTGGGGTACTCTCACTCGATCAGTTTTCCCGAGCCCGAGGGTATCTCGATCGACGTTCAGCCAAAGGCCAACCGTATCACCGTCGAGGGGATCGACCGCCAGCGGGTCGGCCAGGTGGCGGCCGAGATCCGGGCGCTTCGCCCGCCGGAACCGTACAAGGGCAAGGGTATTCGCTACGTCGGCGAGCACGTGCGGCGTAAAGCCGGGAAACAGGGAGCAAAGGCATGAGCAGAATAAGTGATCGGAAGCTGCGCCGGGTTCGGATCAAGCGCCGTTACCGCCATCTGGTGCGCGGAACCGCGAGCCGCCCCCGTTTTGCGGTCTACAGGAGCCTCCGGCACGTCTATGCCCAGATCATCGACGACGAACGGGGGATGACCCTGGCCTCGGCGTCAACCCTCGAAAAAGACGTTGCCGGCGCAAAGAAAAACGCGGGCAACCGCGACTCCGCCGCCGTGATCGGCCGGCTGATTGCCGATCGGGCGAAAAGCCAGGGAATCGAAACTGTCGTGTTCGATCGTGGCGGTTTCCAGTACCACGGCGTCATCCGCGCCATCGCTGATGCTGCCCGTGATGCGGGCCTCAAGTTCTAGGGGATTGTGATGAGGAACCAAGAATCCGAATTCGTCGAGAACGTCGTCCACATCAACCGGGTTGCCAAGGTGGTCAAGGGCGGCAAGAACTTTTCCTTTTCCGCAGTGGTTGTCGCCGGCGATGGAAATGGCAAGGTGGGCTTCGGCACCGGCAAGGCCCGCGAAGTTCCTGCAGCCATTCAGAAGGCCATGGAAGACGCCAAGCGGGACATGATCCGTGTGCCGATGGTCGGGGGGACCGTCCCCCACAAGATCTGGGGGCGGTGGGGTGCGACGCGCGTGCTGCTCAGGCCGGCATCCCCCGGGACCGGCGTCATCGCCGGCGGAGGAGTCCGCGCCGTCCTGGAGTCGGCGGGGGTTCAGGACGTCCTCACGAAGATCGTTGGAAGCCGGAACCCGTTCAACGTGGTTCGTGCCACGTTCGATGCCTTGACCAACCTGATGACCGAACGGCAGGTGAGAAGGCTCCGTGGCCTGGAACCCCTTGCGGACGATCCCGAGTCCGCGGCGTCTGCGGATGTTGACACTGCGCCGGCGGAGGCGGTTGCCGAGGACGCGGAGGCGGTTGCCGAGGACGATGAAGAGCCGGCAGCGGCCGTCGAGGCCGAGGAGGGCGGTGCCTCATGAGTCCACGAAAGACCAAGAGCACGAAGATGTTGAGGATCACCCAGGTCCGGAGCGGGATCGGGCGCCAGGAGCACCAGAAACGCGTGCTGAAGGGCCTGGGTCTCGGTCGAATCGGGCGAACGGTGGTTCGGCCGGACCATCCGGCAATTCGCGGAATGGTCGACAAGATTCCACACCTGGTTTCGGTTGAAGAAGTGGAGGGGTGACGATGGAGCTGCACACGTTACGTCCCGCCCCCGGGGCCAAGAAGCCGCGCAAGCGCGTTGGCCGCGGTCCCGGATCGGGCCATGGCAAGACAGCCGGGCGTGGCCACAAGGGTCAGAAGTCCCGGAGCGGTTACTCGCGGCGTTTCGGATTCGAAGGCGGCCAGATGCCGCTCGTCCGGCAGATTCCGAAGCGTGGGTTTACCAATATCTTTCGCGTCGAGTTCCAGTTGGTTCATCTGAAAGATCTCGAAAGCCAGTTCGAGGACGGAAGCTCGGTGACGCTCGAGCTTCTTGCCTCCAAGGGCTTGATCCGTCCGCGTAAAGGGCCGGTGAAGATCCTGGCGGACGGAGATCTCTCGAAGAAACTGACTGTTCAGGCGCACAAGTTCTCACAATCGGCTCAAGCGAAAATCGAGGCTGCGGGCGGCAGCTGTGAGGTGGTTTCGTCGTGATCGAGAGCTTCCGGAATATCTTTGTCATCCCAGATCTTCGCAAACGGATCATATTCACGTTTATGCTGCTGGGGGTGTACCGTCTCGGCGCATTCATCCCAACGCCCGGGGTGGATCCGCAGGCGATCGCCGAGTTCATGGCAGCTTCCAAGGGAACGGTCCTCGGCTTTCTGAATCTGTTTTCCGGAGGCGCGCTCGGACGTATGGGCGTGTTCGCCCTGGGAATCATGCCGTACATTTCGGCATCGATTATCCTGGAGCTGCTGACCGTCGTCTGGCCGTACCTGGAGAAGCTCTCCAAGGAGGGCGAGCTCGGCCGGCGGAAGATCACGCAGTACACGCGGTACGGCACCGTTGTGCTGTCGATCATCCAGTCCCTGGGTATTTCCTTCTTCCTGGAGCGGACGACCGCTCCCGGCGGCGCCGCGTTGGTGCCCTCGCCGGGGTGGGGCTTCCGCATGATGACGGTGCTCACGCTGACGACGGGCACGGCCTTCGTGATGTGGCTCGGCGAGCAGATCACGGAACGTGGCGTTGGGAATGGCATTTCACTGATCATCTTTGCAGGTATCGTCGTTGGCCTGCCCCAAGCGATCATCAACACGATGGTCGACATCAAGACCGGATCGTTGAGCATCATCACCGTCGTCGTCCTCGTGGTATTCATGGTCGCAGTTGTCGCCGCGATCGTGTACATGGAACGGGCCCAACGCCGTATCCCGGTGCAGTATGCCAAGCGGGTCGTCGGCCGGCGCGTCTACGGTGGGCAAAGCACGTACCTCCCGCTTCGTTTGAACACCGGCGGCGTGATCCCGGTCATTTTTGCAGCGTCGATCATGTCGTTCCCGCAGACGATCGGCCAGATGATTCAGAATCCCTGGCTGAAGAGGATGACAGAGGCCCTGGCCTGGGGTCAGCCGCTCTACAACCTGATCTACTTTGCGTCGATCATCTTCTTCTGCTACTTCTACACGTCGATCATCTTCAACCCGGAAGATACCGCCGAGAACATGCAGAAATACGGCGGGTTCATCCCCGGTATCCGGCCGGGCCGCCGGACGTCGGAGTTCATCGACAAGATTCTGACTCGGATCACCCTGGTTGGCGCCATCTACCTGGCCCTCGTGGCGATCCTTCCCGAAATCCTGATCGCCGGATTCAAGGTTGCGACGATTCCGGTCATCGGGCCGTCGCTCGATGCCGTCCTTCCACGCTGGTTCACGGAGGGCCTTGGGATTAAGTTCTACTTTGGCGGTACGTCCCTGCTGATCGTTGTGCAGGTTGCAATGGACACCGTCCAGCAGATTGAATCCCAGCTCGTGATGCGGAACTACGACGGTTTCATGAGGCGCGGGCGCAGTCGCGGGAGGAAGTCATGACGAGCATCTACCGCAGCTTGAACCTGATCTTGCTCGGCCCTCCCGGATGCGGCAAGGGAACGCAGGCGAAGGTCCTCAGCGAGAAGTACCACGTTCCCCACGTGTCGACCGGAGATATGCTACGGTCCGAGGTTCGGCGTGGTACCGAGCTCGGGATGAAGGCGAAGGAGATCATGGATCGGGGCGAGCTGGTTCCCGATTCGATCGTTGGATCGATGATTTTGCGCCGCCTCGACGAGGCGGATTGTGCCCGTGGCGTGATCCTCGATGGGTATCCCCGCAACGTCGAGCAGGCAGGCGTGTTGGACGGTATCCTCGCGGAGCTCGGGAGGACGTTGGAACGCGTGATCGTCATCGAGGTGGATGACGACGTGATCGTACGCCGGCTTGGTGGTCGGCGTTCCTGCCCGAAATGCGGCCGGGTCTACCACATGGAGTACAACCCACCGCGGGATGACGCGACGTGCGACGATTGTGGCATTGCGCTTGTGCAGAGGGACGACGACCGGGAGGATGTGATTCGCGAGCGGTTACGGCTCTACCACGAGAAGACCGCTCCCCTTGTCCAGCTGTATGAGCAGCGGGGGCTGGTCGTCAGGGTTGATGGGAATCAACCTGTCGAGGGTGTTACCGAGGGTATTGTCGAGGCTCTCGGAACCCCGTTGAACAGATGATCTTTCTCAAATCGAACGACGAGCTGCGGTTCATGGACCAGGCAAATCGCCTGGTTCATCAAGCGCTCGAGGCATCCCGCGAGGCCGCCAAGCCCGGCACGACGACGGCAGAGCTCGACACGCTCGCCGAGCGGATCATCAGGGAGGGCGGTGGCGAACCGGCCTTCAAGGGATATCGCGGCTTCCCATCGACGTTGTGCACATCGGTCAATGACGAGATCGTCCATGGGATTCCAAGCCGAAAGGTTCTCCTGAAGGAAGGCGATATTCTCAGCGTTGACTGTGGCGCCATCGTGCATGGATACTACGGCGATGCGGCCATCACCTTCCCCATCGGTCAGGTCAGTCCGGCGGCACAGAAGTTGATCGAGGTCACGAGGGCGTGTCTCGAGGATGCCGTGGCGCAGGTGAAGCCCGGGGGCCGGCTTGGAGATGTCGCGGCGGCGGTCCAGCTCCGGGCGGAAGGCGAAGGATTCGGCGTCGTTCGTGACTTTGTCGGACATGGGGTGGGCCGGGCTCTCCACGAGGACCCGCAGGTCCCGAACTATGGAAAGCCGGGTCACGGTCTGCAGCTCAAACCGGGGTTGGTCATAGCCATCGAACCGATGATTACCGAGGGAAGCTGGAAAATTCGGGTCGATGCTGATGGCTGGACAGCGAGGACGGAAGACGGTAAACTCGCAGCCCATTTTGAGTACTCGGTGGCCGTAACGGACCACGGCCACTGGGTTCTTGGACGCGAGGAGTAAGAATGGCGAAGGAAGAAGCGATCGAAGTCGTTGCCACTGTGGTCGAGCCGTTACCGAACGCGATGTTCCGCGTGGAGCTTGAAAACGGGCACGAAGTCCTGGCCCATATCTCGGGCAAGATGCGGAAACACTTCATTCGGATTCTTCCGGGAGACAAGGTTCTGGTGGAGCTCTCGCCCTACGATTTGAAACGAGGGCGGATCGTCTACCGCTACAAGTAAGAGTATAAGGGGGCGATGATGAAAGTTCGTCCGTCGGTTCGAAAAATGTGTGCGAAGTGCAAGATAGTTCGCCGCAAAGGCGTGGTCCGGGTGATCTGCGAGAACCCGAAGCACAAGCAGCGTCAAGGTTGACCGGGGAGGTTCAAGGTGGCACGAATTGCAGGTGTTGATCTTCCGGCTGGAAAGCGCGTGGAGATTGGCTTGACGTATATCTACGGCATCGGCCGGAGCCGCGCCCAGGAGATTCTCCAGAAGGCCGGCGTCAACGAGGGGACCAAGGTCAAGGACCTTTCCGAGGATGAGGTGTTGCGTCTCCAGCGGGTCATCCAGGATGAGGGACGGGTTGAAGGTGATCTCCGTAAGGAAGTCGCCATGAACATCAAGCGGCTGATCGAGGTGGGATGTTACCGCGGCATCCGTCACCGTCGCGGCCTGCCGGTACGGGGGCAACGGACGCACACCAACGCCCGGACGCGAAAAGGTCCCCGCCGCGCCGCTGTCGCAAGCAAGAAAAAGGCCGGGAAGAAGTAGCGAGGAGCTTGAAAATGGCAAAGGACCGAAAAGGTGCGCACAAGCCACGGCGCGAACGGAAGAATATTCCGCACGCGGTGGCACATATTCACGCCACGTTCAACAACACGATCATTACTTTTTCTGATCCGACGGGGGCAGCCATCTGCTGGTCGTCAGGCGGGAAGATCGGGTACAAGGGCTCACGGAAGGGAACGCCATACGCGGCCCAGCTGGCTGCACGGGGCGCCGCCGAGGATGCCCAGAGCAATGGCGTCAGGAGCGTCGATGTCATGGTCAAGGGCCCCGGCCCCGGCAGGGAATCGGCGATCCGCGCCGTTGCGGCGTCCGGCTTGGAGGTTCGCTCCATCCGTGACGTGACGCCGATTCCCCACAATGGATGCCGGCCCCGTAAGCGGCGCCGGGTTTAGGGAAGAAGGAGTGAACATTGGCACGCTATAGAGGTCCGGTTTGTCGGCTGTGTCGCCGTGAAGGCATGAAGTTGTTTCTCAAGGGAGAGCGCTGTTTCAAGGAGAAGTGCGCCATCGAACGGCGGAACGTCCCCCCCGGGCAGCACGGGGGCAGGCGACGGAGGAAAGTCCAGAATTACGGCCTGCAGCTCCGCGAGAAGCAGAAGCTCCGCCGTGTGTATGGCCTGCTGGAAGGCCAGTTCCACCGGACGTTCGTCGACGCGTCCCGCCGCAAGGGCGTGACGGGCGACAACCTGCTCCGGCTTCTCGAGCTGCGGCTCGATAACGTTGTGTACTCGCTAGGGTTTGCAACGTCACGCAACCAGGCCAGGCAGCTCGTTCGTCACGGTCATCTCAGGGTGGATGGTAAACGGGTCAACATCCCGTCGTTCCAGGTCCGGCCGGGGATGGAGATTTCAATCGCCGAAAAGAGCCGCAAGAACACCCAGGTTCAGGAAGCGATGGAATTTGCGCAGGGACGCGGGGTTCCGGCATGGCTCGAGCTCGACATGAATGCCTTTACGGGCAAGGTGCTCGAGCTTCCAACACGGGAAGATATCCGAATCCCAGTTCAGGAGCAGCTCATCGTCGAGCTGTACTCCAGGTAAGGCGGAGGCCGTATGATTTGGCAGAATTTTCAGCGCCCCGCCCAGGTCACGATCGACTCGGAAACCCAGACCGACACCTATGCCCGTTTTGTAGCTCAGCCTTTTGAACGAGGGTGGGGAACGACGGTCGGGAACGCCCTGCGGCGGGCCCTCCTCTCGTCCATTACGGGCGCGTCGATTACGGCCGTCAAGATCGAGGGTGTCGAGCACGAGTTCTCCGCGGTTCCCGGTGTTGTCGAGGATGCGACCGATCTCATGCTCAACCTCAAGAAAGTTCCGCTCGTGCTTCATGGAACCGAGCCGGTCTTCCTGACGCTTGACGCCAAGGGCTCCGGCGAGGTGAAGGCCGGACAGTTCGCCGGTGGACATAACGTCGAGATCACGGATCCGGACGTTCACATCGCCACGCTCTCGTCCGACGGGCACCTCCACATGGTCGTGCGGGTCGCCCAGGGCCGGAGCTACGTTCCGGCGGAACAGAACCAGACCGAAGATCTCGACACGGGCTTTATTCCCCTTGATTCCGCCCATTCGCCCGTTCGGAAGGCCAACTTCCGCGTCGAGATGGCGCGGCTCGGACAGATGACGAACTATGAGCGGCTCGTGATCGAAGTGTGGACCAATGGTACCGTCACCCCCCAGGAGGCTCTGAGCCAGGCCGCGCGGCTCATCCAGGGGCACATGGCAATCTACGCCCAGATCGGGGAAGAAATCGCTCCTGCCGAGGTTGTAGACGATCTCAAGGCTCTTGGAGAAGAGGAGAGCATCCTCGACCGCGAGATCGAGACGCTGGACCTTTCGATTCGATCGTTGAATTGCTTGAAGAATGCAGACATCAAAACACTTCGTGATCTGGTCAGCCGGACCGAAGCCAACATGACCGAGATTCGTAACTTCGGCGAGAAATCCCTCAAGGAAGTTCGGGAAAAGCTCGAAGCGCTCGGTCTCGGCTTCGGCATGAAGCTGGACCTGTAAGCGGCGGACGGAGAAGGCACATGCGACATCGAGTTCATGGACGCAAGCTCGGCAGGACGACGGCGCATCGAAAGGCGCTGTTCCGGAATCAGCTCATCGCGCTGTTCACGCATGAGCGCATCATCACGACCGTGGCGAAGGCAAAAGAGCTCCGGCCCGTGGCCGAGCGGATGGTGACGTTGGCTGCCAGCGGGAGTCTCCCCGCACGCCGTCGTGTCGCCACGATGGTCCCCGACAAGGCGATCGTGAAGCGGCTCTTCGAGGAGATCGCGCCGCGTTTCGCCGACCGGCCGGGCGGGTACACCCGTATCGTTCGTGTTGGCCCCCGACGGGGTGACGGCGCCGAGCTGGCCGTGATCGAATTCATCGATTACACCCCTTCGAAGAAGGGTGAGAGCGAACAGAGCTCGAAGGCCTCGTTGATGGATCGTGCCCGCGGTATGTTTGGCGGGAAGAAGGCCACGTCCGGCGACGAGACCGTGGCGGCGCCTGCCGAAGCGGAAGCGGCGCCGGAAATCGAGGATGCCGCAGAGGAGCCAGTCGCGGAGCCCGAAGAGGCCCAGGAGCCGGAAGGGGACGACGAGCCCGCATGATCATCATCCCGGTGGTGTAACTGATGCACCGAACCGTGGCGCGGCAGCGGCCGCAAAGGGGCGTGGAAGTGCCCCCCGGGTACCGTTTAGCGCATCGCAACGGCCTGTACATGCTAGACTAGCGGCATGTCACCCATCGAGGTCTTCAGCCTCCCCCTGGAAGAGCTCGAGCCGTTTCTCAACCGGCAGCGTTACTCGGTATTCATGCCGGTTCGGCTCAAGGTTGACGCTTTTTTGCGCGAGATTCTCAGCAAGGCAAACGATTTCGTTCCGTCTCAGGCCGGATCGATCGTCATGGACAAACCGTTGGAACGCGGGCGGGCCAGCTCCGAGACGAGCCTGCACTTCGTCGCAGCCTATGGACCCTCCTCCGGTCAGCTGCTGGGCAAGACCCTCCCTGCGGACCGGGGGGTCATGGGATACGTCTACAGGACCGGGAAGGCGTACCTGATGGACAACCCGGCCAAGGATCCGAATTTCTTCCAGGACTTCGACCAGACGCACGGGTTCACCACCCAGAGCGTTGTCGCCGTGCCGATCCGGATCGAACGGACGGTGTGCGGCGTTCTCGAGATGGTCAACCGCTCCGACGGCGAGCGTTTCACGCAGAAGGACCTCCAGCTCCTCGAGGTTTTCGCCAGGTACACCTCGGTCTTCATCGAGAATCTTCTCGATGCGCAGCGAGCCAACGAGATGGCGCGCCGCGACGATCTGACCGGTTTGTACAACGATCGTTTCTTTCATCACCGGCTGACCGAGGACCTGATCCGGGCCGACATCACGGACTCTTCCGTCGCCCTCCTTTTCCTGGATCTCGACAACTTCAAGGACGTCAACGACACGCACGGCCACCTGGCGGGCTCCCAGGTTCTCAAGGAGTTCGGGTACCTCTTGCGCAAGACGATTCCCGACGAGAGGGCGACGCTGGCCCGGTACGGCGGCGACGAGTTCGTGGTGATCCTGGCCGACTGCGGGCTCGAAGGCGCCCTCGACGCGGCGGAGAGGATCCGTGAAGCGTTGCGCGGTACGATCTTCCTCCAGGGGACCTACACCTGGTCGGAGGGCCCGGTGGACTGGCGGCGTGCGCTGACGTGCTCGATGGGCATCGCGGTGTACCCGGTTCACGTTCCACGGGAAGGGACCACCGATCTGAGGAAGAACCTCCTGTTGCGCGCGGCTGACCGCGCGATGTACGTGGCCAAGGAGGCCGGCAAGGACCGGATGCAGATTGCCGAGGAATTCCTCTGATTTTCCAGGTACCGCCCGAGATATGCCAGTTTGGCAGAATCGCCTCCGGACGGCCCCCGGCCGTGGCGGCAATGCCGTATCGTCCGGACCTTTTCAAGGCATACATGCCCGCCCGAAGTGCCGCTCGCATCGGGCTTGGCGTGATGCGCGGCGCGAACAGTCCGATGAGAATCTCTCATGGCAAGAGAATTGCTTAGACGAGCGATGTGTTGAGCACAGTGGAGGCCCATTCCGGGTTTCCCATGTCAGGAGGTGAAAGATGAAGCAGAAGCAGATGGGTGCGTTCTCGCTGGCCGCTATCGTGGTGGCGGCGGTTCTCTTCGGAATGGTGTTGTCCGGTGGTTTGAACCTGACGACCCGGGCCAATGCGGGCCGCACGGCTCAGGTCCAGGCGCCGGCCGCGAGCACGGCGCCCCGGGTGGCGCCCGACTTCGCTGACCTGGCCGCGCGCGTCGTCCCGTCCGTCGTCTCGGTTTTCGCAAAAGACGTGATCAAGCCCGGGAGCCAGCGGGCCGGCCGGCGGGGGATGCCCCAGGATCCGTTCCACTTCTTTTTCGGGCCGTTCTTCGGGCCAAACCGGCAGCAGGGTCCGATCGTTCAACGCTCGGCGGGCTCCGGCTTCTTCATTTCTCCGGATGGAGAGATTCTGACCAACAACCACGTCGTCGCGAACGCCACCGAGCTCGAGATCGAAACGACCGGTGGCGACCGGTACAGCGTCAAGGTCGTCGGGCGGGATCCAGCGACAGATATCGCGGTGATCCGGATCAAGAAGCCCGATCGTAAATACCCGGCTCTGAAGCTGGGCGATTCCGACGCGGCCCGTCAAGGCGAATGGGTAATGGCCGTCGGGAATCCGCTCAACATGCCGCACACCGTCACCGTGGGAGTGGTCTCCGCCAAGGGCCGGGTGCTGGGTATTTCAGATACGTCGTTCGAGAACTTTATCCAGACGGATGCGGCGATCAATCCGGGGAACTCCGGTGGCCCGCTTGTCGACCTTCGTGGCGAAGTGATCGGCATCAACACGGCGATCAGCGCCCAGGGACAGAACATCGGGTTCGCCGTGCCGATCAACACGGTCAAGTTGATCCTTCCCCAGCTGGAGAGCCATGGGAAGGTCGTGCGCGGCTACCTCGGCGTGACGGTGCGCAACATCAACGAGGAAATCCAGAAGGCGTTTGGTTTGAAGGACCGCAAGGGCGCTTTGATCGAGGAGGTTCTTCCGGGGCACGCCGCCGACAAGGCGGGGCTCAAGCACGGTGATGTCGTCATCGGCATCAACGGTCATCCCATCACGGATACCCGCGTGTTGATCGACCGGGTCTCCGCGACGCCCCCCGGCAAGACGGTTCGTCTCAAGGTGTTGCGCAACGGAAAGGCGTTGACGATCCCCGTCAAGCTGGAAGAGCGAAAGATCGATGAGAGCGGACGTGGGAAGGGGCACAGCTCGAACGCGACCCCGGAGAGCGTGTCCGAGCGGGTCGGCATCACGGTGGCTCCGCTGACGCCCGACGTCCGTCAGTACTTCGGTATCGATAACAACGTCAAGGGCGTTGTCGTCACGAAGGTCAATCCGATTTCGCCGGCTGCCGACGCCGGGCTCGGTCGGGGCGATGTGATCACCGAAGTTGACGGGCATTCGATCGGCTCAGTGGATCAGCTCAAGGGCGCTGTGGCGAAGGTCAAGAAGGGCGGCTACCTCAGACTGTACGTCATGCGTCCGAAAGCCGGGAGGTCGTTCTACGCCATCCTCAAGCTCGTGAAGTAGGCCGCAACGGGCCGTGACGTCAGGCGGGTCCCGGACGGCCGGGGCCCGCCCTTTTCTTCCCGGTTGCGCTGGGGCAGAATCGGTACGCGAGGTGGGTTCATGAAGATCGTCGCCGCCATGTCAGGTGGAGTGGACTCTTCGGTTGCCGCATTGAAACTGGTGCGGGCGGGCCACGACGTTACAGGAGTGTTCTTTCGTCTCGTGGATCCGCTCGGGGAGGGGGGGTCGCGGTGCTGCTCTCCCCGGGACAGGGAAGACGCGCATCGTGCCGCGGAGCGCCTGGGGATCGAGCTTGACGAGGAATGCCTCTCACGGCGTTTTTTCGACGAGGTGTTCGAGGCGTCGCTGAGCGCCTATGCCCGCGGCCTGACCCCGAACCCGTGCGTGATCTGCAACCGGAAGATCAAGTTCGCGGAGCTGGTGCACGTTGCGGATGAGCTCGGGGCGGACCGCGTGGCGACGGGTCACTTCGCGAGGGTCGAACGAAGCGGCGACGGCACGGCGCACCTGCTGCGGGCGGCCGATCGATCGAAAGACCAGTCGTACTTTCTCCACAGGATCGGTCAGGATGTCCTGTCGAGGACGCTGTTCCCCGTGGGCGGGATGTCCAAGGAAGAGGTCCGGGAGCTGGCCAGGGCGGCCGGGCTGGCCCAGGCGGAGAAGGCCGAGAGCCAGGAGCTGTGCTTCGTGCCCGAGGGGACGTCCTACGCGGATCTCGTGGAGAGTTGGGTTCCGGACCTGATCAGGCCCGGCGCGATCGTCGATCGTGACGGCCGTCGACGGGGCGAGCACGGTGGCATTCACCGGTTCACGATCGGCCAGAGGCGAGGGCTCGGTATTTCGTCCGATGCGCCTCTCTACGTCGTGGAGCTCGATTCTGAAACGGCGACCGTGGTCGTTGGTGGTCCGGACGATCTGCTGCGCACGCGGATCCGGGCGTACGATCTGACGTGGGTCGCCGGAGAGCCGCCGTCCGACGTGTTTACGTGTACGGTCCAGGTTCGCTCGCGGCACCGTGGGACCCCCGCGGAGGTGCGCGTGCAGGGTGGAACCGCGGACATCGAGCTTGCTGAGCCGGTCCGCGCGCCCGCGCCGGGCCAGGCGGCCGTGCTCTACAACGGCGACGAGGTCTTGGGTGGGGGCTGGATCGCCGGCCCGCACCGATGATGCGGCGCGGAGGACCGGCGAGGGATCAGTTGGCCGTTGGATTCTCCGGACCGGTTGGAACCGGGGGCTCGGAGATCGCGCCGTACGTCTCTTCGTACATCTTGAGGTTGTGCGTGAGCGCCCGGAGCATCTGCTTGGCCTGAAACGGGGTCATCAGCACGCGGGCCACGACCGGGATGTCGGCCCTTCCCGGGAGCGTGCGTCCGAAATCCATGACCACTTCGGAGTAGTTGTGCGCGATGCTGACGAAGTTCGAGTACGTTCCAAGCGCGGCTTCCGGCGTCAACGTGAGCTTCGGCGCCTGCGGCGGCACGTTCGGTGAATCACTCATGGCATCCTCCAGCGGTCATTGTATCTCCAACGGCCGCATCGTGGTCCTCGGGATCCGTCACGGGGGTTCGTGTGCGGGGGAGGTCGCGATGTGCGGTTGCAGGCGATTCCTGTCATGCAGCCATGTGACTGGGATGGACCCGCTTCCAGCGTCGGGGGAGGAGGAGCTCCGGGCTTTCAACGGTCTCGCGGACGGGGGACCCCAGCGGTGTACGCGGCTGTGTTAGAGTACCGGCCGTGATCGTGAGGCGGCTGTCGATCGGGTTGAGCATCGCTCTGGCATTGGGATGGGCCGGTGTATCTCTCGCCTCGTCCGGGGCTGGGCCGGGGCCCGCCGTGCACCGTGCGGCGGGTACGGTGAACCCTGGTACTTCCCCCGGCGAACGTATCCAGGGCGTGATCGCCAGGGTGGCGGCGGCCCAGAAGGCTCTTCACACGTTGCGTGCCCATTTCCGGGAGACGAAGACGGGGGCGCTCTTTCTTCACCCCGTTGTCTCGACGGGCACGTTTTCTTTTCGGGCGCCCGATTCCGCTCGATGGGACTATGAACGCCCGCGGCGGATGGTGGTGGTGTTCACGCATGACGTGTTGACGACGTTCGACGCCACGACCGGACACGTTCAACGGCTGCGGGTCGGGCTGCGCCAGCGGCGGCTGGTCAAGTTCTTGACGGGAACGCAACCCCTCGACCGCCTGATCGAGAATTTCCGGGTCACGTTGTTCGATGCTGCGCCGGACAAGCCGTTCGTGGTCCAGCTCGAACCGGAAGGGCCGGCGATGCGTCGCAAGCTCAGGCGCATCAGGATCGATATCGACAAGACGTTGTATCTCCCCGTCCGCCTCGAGCTCGTGGACGGGAGCGGGGATACGACGGTATACGAGCTGTCGGACATCGAGGTCAATCCCAAGCTTGCCCCCGGGCTCTTCACGGCTCCGCGCCACAAGAACAATGCCGCCGCGGCAAGAGAATCCTCCAGCTCCCGGCGGCGCTGATGCTTCCATTCACGGTCGAGGCGACAGATGCTGGCTGTGCGGCGCGGGCCGGGGCATTGCACACGCCCCATGGAATTGTGCGCACGCCCGCGTTCATGCCGGTCGGGACGGCGGGGACCGTCAAGGGGATCGCCGCGTGGGAGCTTGAAAGACTGGCCCCGGAGATGATTCTCGCCAATACCTACCACCTGGTCCTGCGGCCGGGTGTGGAGAGGATCGAGGCGCTCGGAGGGCTCCACCGCGTCATGGCCTGGGACGGCCCGATCCTGACAGACTCCGGGGGATACCAGGTTTTCTCCCTGGCGGCGCGCCGTACACTTGACGAGGACGGTGTGACGTTCCGGTCTCACCTGGATGGCGCCGCGTACCGGATGACACCCGAGTCCGTCGTGGATGTTCAGGCGCGGTTCGGCGTCGACGTCGCGATGGTCTTGGACGAGTGCCTGCCGTACCCGGCCGAGCCGGATGCGGCACGCAGCTCGGTGGAGCGAACGGTCCGCTGGGCCGCCCGCAGCCTGGACCGTGCGGAGAGCATCCGGACCGGTGCCCAAGGATGGGGAGGCGGCCTGTTCGCCATCCAACAGGGCACGGTTGATCCGGAGCTGCGAACGTGGTGCTCCGAGCGCCTCTCCGGGCTGCCGTTCGACGGCTTCGCCATCGGGGGGCTGGCGGTGGGGGAGCCGCGCCCGGTGCTGCACCGGATGATCGCCGCGTCGGCCCCGCTCCTTCCCGCGGCGAGGCCACGTTACCTGATGGGCGTCGGATATCCCGAGGATCTTCTCCAGGGCGTGGCCCACGGGGTGGATCTCTTCGACTGTGTTTTGCCGACCCGCTCGGCCCGCACGGGGAAGGCATTCACGTCGCGCGGTGAGCTGGTCATCAAGAACGCGCGTTTTGCCCAGGACCCGCGTCCGCTGGATCCCGCCTGTACCTGCCCGACCTGCCAGCGATACTCGCGCGCGGTGCTCCGTCATCTTTTCGTGTCCCGGGAGGTGACGTCGGTGGTTCTCATGACGGTTCACAACCTCTCGTATTTTTTGAGCTTGATGCGGGAAGCGCGGGAAGCTATCATGGCGGGCCGCTACGTGAAGTTCCGGACGCGGGTCGAAAGACTCCGGAGACGCGGGCGGGATAACCCGGCAGCCGCCGGAGAAGGAGATCGAGAAGTATGAGCGGTGCAGGATCGAGCTCGATTGTAGCCTTTCTTCCATTGGTGGCGATCTTTGCCATCTTCTACTTTCTCTTGATCATGCCGGCACGCCGGCAACAGAAGAAGAAACAGGCGATGATCGCATCGTTGAAAAAGGGTGATCGCGTCGTCACAAGCGGCGGGATCTACGGTACGGTGGCGGGCATCGAAGATCAGACGTTGTTGCTCAAGATCGCCGAGAACGCGAAGATTCGTATTTCGAAAAGCGCGATCAACGGCAAGATCGGTCCGGGCGGCGAAACGCCAGAATAAAAACCGGAGGCTGGTGTGGACAAGAAACTCTTATGGCGCATCGTGTTAATTGTCGCCGTGCTGGTGGTCTCTATCGTCGGGCTGTACCCGCCGGCGCAGAAGATCCATCTCGGGCTCGATCTGCGTGGCGGAATTCACCTGGTGTTGCGGGTCAACACGGGCGATGCCATCAAGGCGGAGCTCGACAACGCGTCCCAGCTCTTGATCAGCCAGGCCGAGGCCAAGGGGATCAAGCTTGGGGACCCGAAGATCGAGCCAAAGGCGCTCAGGTTCGTCGTCCCGGTTCCGCTCAACGTCAACCGGGATGCGTTGCGGCAGATCATCAAGGACAACCTGGCACAGTACAAGTGGTCATCCGGCGTTGGCGAATGGACGTTCACCCTTCCCAAGAACATCGCCAGGAGGATGCGGGACCGGGCTGTCAAGGAGGCGCTCAACACCATCCGGAACCGGGTGGACCAGTTCGGTGTCTCCGAGCCGAGGATCCAGCGTCAGGGCATCGAGGGTGACCGGATCCTGGTGCAGCTCCCCGGCGTGGACGATCCCGGCCGCGTCAAGGACTTGATCGGCAGGACCGCGCTCTTGGAGCTCAAGGAGGTCATCGCCGGCCCCGCGTCAAGCCGGCAGGCGCTGCTTGCAAAGACCGGGGGCCAGGTGCCGCCCGATGCGGAGGTGCTCACGGGCGACCAGAAGGACATCGATGGCAACGTCATCGGGAAAGAGTACTACCTGGTACGCCGCGCGGCCATCGTTTCTGGTCGTGAGCTGAGATCGGCCCGGCGAAGCCAGGACCAGTACGGTCAGCCGGCCGTGCAGTTCACGCTGGTCCCCTCCGCGGCGCACAAGTTCGCACAGTTCACGGGATCGCATATCGGGACCAACCTCGCCATCGTTCTGGATAACAAGGTGATGTCGGCGCCGGTGATCCACGGGCAGATCTCGGACCAGGGGATCATCCAGGGAAGCTTCTCGGTGCAGGAAGCGGAAGACCTTGCGCTCGTGCTGCGCGCCGGCGCCCTTCCGGCGTCAATCACGTACCTCGAGGAACGGACGGTTGGTCCATCGCTCGGGCATGATTCCGTGGTGCGCGGTATCCGCGCCGGTATTTCCGGGCTGATCATCGTCATCGTCTTCATGCTCGTGTACTACAAGTGGTCCGGTCTCAACGCCGATGTGGCCCTCCTGATGAACCTGGTTCTTCTCATGGGCGCGATGGCGTACTTCGGTGCGACGCTGACCCTGCCTGGCATCGCAGGCGTCATTCTGACGATCGGCATGGCGGTGGACGCCAACGTGCTGATTTTCGAGCGTGTTCGGGAAGAGCTGGCGCTCGGTAAAACGGTCAGATCGGCCTTGGACGCCGGGTTCTCCCGTGCCTTCGGAACGATCCTGGATGCCAACTTGACGACCCTGATCGCCGCGTTGTTCCTCTTCCAGTTCGGGACCGGGCCGGTCAAGGGATTTGCCGTCACACTGTCAATCGGAATTCTGGCCAGCATGTTTACGGCCGTCTTCGTTTCTCGAACCCTGTACATGATCGTCCTGGCCAAGAAGGACAGGGTCGAGTCTCTGAGTATCTGATCCGGGGGAACCATGCGAATCATCAAAGAAACACACTTTCCTTTCCTCTCCTACCGGTGGATCGCCATTGGTATCTCGATGACGTTGATTCTCCTCGGGCTGGCCGCGATCATCTTCGGGAAGGGGCTGAACCTGGGCATCGACTTCGCCGGCGGGACGCAGGTGACGATCAAGTTCCACCAGAAGCCGGATCTGAACAGGCTCCGCAAGACCATCGCACGGCTCGGCCTTGGCGCGCCGGTGATTCAACGCTTCGACGAGCCGACGAAACACGAGATCCTGATCCGCGTGGAGAATCCTAAGGGCAAGGAGGGCGATTTCACGCGACCCATCCTCGATCTGCTCAACAAGGAGTACAACGGGAATCTCGGGAAAGCTTTCGATCTCAATACCGGCGGCGTCAGGGAGCTGACCCACCTGCTCATTCAACTCGATCCCGACCACGTTGCGGCGGATCCGGAAACCATGGCATCTCACTACCAGCCCATGGCCGCTGCGGTGATGACATACCGCAAGGATGCCGGGATCTTTTCGAGCCTCAAGGAGCTGGATTCCATTCCGAAGCTCAGCGCACCCGTTCGAGCTGCCCTCAAGCAGCACTGCGCCGTGGGAACCTTCTCGCTACTTGGTGCCCAGAGCGTCGGCCCGGCGGTGGGCTCCGATCTGCGGGAGAAGGCGACGCTGGCCGTTGTCTTCTCGCTGCTCGGCATGTTGATCTACATCTGGATCCGCTTCCAGCTGCCGTACGGGATCGGCGCCGTCGGCGCCCTGTTCCACGACGTGCTCATCACGCTGGGCGCGCTGGCCATCACGCAGCGCGAGATCAACCTGCCGACGATCGCCGCGCTGTTGACGCTCGTCGGGTACTCGGTCAACGACACGGTGGTTGTCTTCGACCGCGTCCGGGAGAACTTGCGGCTGACGCGGGGCGCCGAGCTGCAGGGGCTGATGGACGAGTCGATCAACCAGACCCTGTCGCGTACGCTGATCACGTCCGGCACGACCCTGATGGTGGTCATCACCCTCTATCTCTTCGGCGGGGACGTCATCAACACGTTCGCCTTCGTCCTGCTCGTCGGGATCATCGTCGGGACCTATTCGTCGATCTTCATCGCGTCGCCGATCGCCCTTGGGGCGACGCGGTTCCGGAACAAGATGAAGCGAAGGCGGAGGGAAGGCCGGCGGCGGAAGCGCTAGCGCGCACATCTACGGACTTTCGTCGCGAGACCGTCCGGGCGGCTGCCGGCGTGGCGTTTCGACCCAGGTGGGGCCGAGGGCGCACTTGCGGCACGCAGCAGGCGGTGTCGCCGGGAGAAATGGCACAACGGCGGCCGTATCGGCGGTCGCAGCAGGAAGTGTGCGAAATATGCGGGCCAGTGTGAGGAAACCGGGGGGCTCGTGCTCCGCCGGGTCGCACGACGCGCGTGATCGTCACACTCCCTCAAGCTCCCAGACGCCCCGGTTGAACCGGGGCGTTACAATGTATAAATGGGCGTTTCTCCGAAGGTCCGTATCGAAGATATCCTCGGCAGGGTCGAACAGTACCTGCCCGATGCCGATGGGGAGCTGCTCCGTCACGCGTACGTGTTTGCCGCCAACCGGCACCGGGGACAGGTCCGGCGCTCCGGCGAAGCCTACCTGATCCACCCACTTTCGGTGGCCTGGATCCTGGCGGAAATGGAGCTCGACGAGGTCGCCATCGCCGTGGGTCTTCTCCACGATATCCTCGAGGACACGCACACGACGCACGAGGAGATGGAGCTGGAGTTTGGCCCGGTTGTCACACGTCTCGTCGTCGCGCTGACAAAGATCTCCAACTTTGAAAGCAGCTTTTCGAGCCGGGAAGCGACCGAGGCGGAGAATTTCCGCCGTCTGCTCCTGGCGTCGACCGACGACGTGAGGGTCATCCTCGTCAAGCTCGCCGATCGTCTTCACAACATGCGAACGTTGAAGCATCTCAACCGGGATCGCCAGGTCGCGATCGCCCAGGAGACGTTGGACATCTATG
The DNA here is from genome assembly GCA_013152895.1 of Acidobacteriota bacterium. Classification (GTDB taxonomy): domain Bacteria; phylum Acidobacteriota; class Thermoanaerobaculia; order Thermoanaerobaculales; family Sulfomarinibacteraceae; genus JAADFN01. The sequence goes on from JAADFN010000044.1 coordinate 25,836, forward strand.
CCCCAATCGCGAATCGTCTCGGGATTGGAAGCATCAAGTGGGAGCTCGAGGATCTTTGTTTCCACTACCTGTACCCCCGTGAGGCCGAACGGCTCTCCAGGGCGGTCAAGGAGCGCGCGAAATCGGCGGGCCGCTGGTTCGGGGAGCTCCAAACGGTGATCGAGGAGATCCTGAGCTCGAACAAGATCGATGGTGAAGTTCAAGGCCGCGTCAAGCACCTCTATTCGGTTTGGCAGAAACAGCGACGCCAGGCTGTCGATGTCGAGAGTATTTTCGACTTCCTCGCATTTCGGGTGATCGTCAATAGTGTCAGCGCGTGCTACGCCACGTTGGGGTTGCTGCACCAGAAGTGGTCTCCGGTTCCGGGCCGGATCAAGGATTACATCGCCATTCCAAAGCCGAACGCGTACCAGTCGTTGCATACGACCGTTATCGGTCCGGAGGGACATCCGTTCGAGATCCAGATTCGCACATGGGAGATGCACGCCATTGCCGAACACGGTATTGCTGCCCACTGGAATTACAAGGAACATGGCTCGACGCCGGTAGGCGATTCCAGGATCGCATGGCTCCGCGGCCTGCTGGACACGACCAAGGGATCCTCGCCGAGGGAGTTCCTCGATTCCCTCAAGGTCGACCTGTACCCGGACGAGGTGTACTGTTTCACCCCGCAGGGCGATGTGCTTTCCTTTCCGCGCGGGGCGACGATCCTGGACTTTGCGTACCGCGTCCACACACAGATCGGTCATCACTGTGTCGGGGGAACCGTCAATGGAAGGTGGGTCCCGCTCCGGACCAAGCTCACGAACGGGGATATCATCGAGATTTCAACGTCTCCGCAACAGACTCCGAACCACGACTGGCTGACCATCGCGGCAACCGCACGAACCCGTTCCAAGATTCGCTCGTGGCTCAGGAGAGAGGAGAAGAGCCGGGCTGTCGAGGTGGGTAAGAAACTGCTCGAGCGTGAATTCCAACGGGCGGGCAGCGCCTGGAAACGTTGGGCAGACTCGGCGGAGATCGCTGCGCTCCTCAGGAGCCATGGCTTGACGAGGGAAGAGGACCTTTTTGCCGCCGTCGGGTTCGGGAAGATTGCGCCGTCCGTGGTCAGCGCCCACGTCCTGGGCTCGGGCGAGGCGGATGGCCCGGATTTCCCGGTATTGACCGCGGGCAAGGCGGGTGCGGCCGATGCGCCGCCGGTACTCGAGGTGACCGGGGATTCTGATTTCCTGGTCTATATCGCCAGGTGTTGCAACCCGGTTCCCGGCGAGGAGATCGTTGGATTTGTGACGAGGGGGAAGGGCGTCGCGGTGCATGCGAAGAACTGTCCGAACGTCCGGAACCTCCTGTACCACCCGGAGCGCGAGATCGATGTCCGGTGGGCGCGCGGAGCGGCCGAAGGCAAGGCCTCGCGATCGAGAGTCGCTCTTGACATGAAGTATCAGGATCGTCCAGGGCTTCTCATGGCCGCATCTCACGCGGTGTCATCTGAAGGAAGCAACATCGTTTCGTGTAGTCTCCAGACGGAGGACAGTGGTCTTGGCGCCGTCACCATGACTGTCGAAGTTCGGGACAAGGATCACCTCGCCCGTATCCTGGACAAGCTTCAAAATGTCGAGGGAATGCTCCAGGTGGAGCGCCGCGGCCTCGTCAGACGCGGGGGGCCTTGACGACCTTGCCGGAGCGGAGGCAACGCGTGCACACGCGGACGTACTTCGGTGTGCCATCGATCAGAACGCGAACTCTCTGGAGGTTCGGGAGCCACCGCCGGCGCGTCAGGTTGTGGGCGTGACTGACATTATTGCCACTCATCGGCCCCTTACCGCAAATCTCACATCGCTGTGCCATCTCCGTACCCTCCTCACGGTCCCCCAATCGGGGGAAGGTTAAATACCACAGGCGGCACAATAATGCAAGGAAAACATCCGTTGAGGGCATCGCACAGTGGCGTACGAGAGAGGCGCCAGACGCCCGCCCTCCGCGCCATTTTGCTGTTGCGAATGGGTACCGTTGGCCCCCCATGACAGCACGCTACAACGCAACTCATATCGTGCACTGGAGGGATTTGATCCTTGACAGGAGAACGAGACGTTTGCTAGCCTGCTTCTAGAGGAGATATGGATCAGGGTCTGAAAATTCTTTGCGGATAAGGGTGAACGCCGTGTTTTCAAAACGGAAAAGGCAAATCGTCGGTTGCGATATTGGATCCTCCGCGATCAAGTTGATCGAGCTGAAGCCCTTGAAGAATGATGAATTCCAGCTTGTGCATGCAGCTTCGGCGAGTTTATCTGCTGAAGCCATTGTAGATGGCGCCATCATGGATTCATCGCTCGTCGTGGAGGCCCTCTCACACCTGATTGCCGAGAATAGCATCAAGAACCCGAGCTTCGGGGTCTCTCTGTCCGGACATTCGGTCATTATCAAACGGATTCCGCTGCCGGCGATGAGTGAAGCCGAGCTCGCCGAGTCGATCCAGTGGGAGGCTGAACAGTACATTCCGTTTGATATCAACGACGTGAATCTCGATTACGTGGTCCTGGACTCCAGCGGCGAGGACTCCATGGACGTCTTGCTGGTTGCCGTCAAGAAGGACCGTGTCGTCGACTTTACCTCCGTGGTCATCCAGTCCGGGAAACAGCCGGCGCTTGTCGATGTTGACGTGTTCGCTCTCCAGAACGCCTATGAGGTCAATTATGGCGTGCCCGAGGAGACAGTCGCCCTTGTCAACATCGGTGCTTCGGTGATGAATATCAATATTCTCAACCACGGCATCTCGGTGTTTTGGAGAGACGTCGCATTTGGAGGGAATCAGTACACCGAGGCGATCCAGCGCGAGCTGAACCTGCCCCGGGAAGACGCGGAACGTCTCAAGATCGGGGAGCGGGTCGGCGAACACTCCGTCCAGAGCATTTTGAGCATTCTCAACAGCGTTTCTGAGGATCTGGCCGCGGAGCTTCAGAAGACGGTGGACTTTTTCATGGCCACGTCAACGGTCGACAAGTTGGATAAGCTCGTTCTCGCCGGTGGCGCAGCCCAGGTTCTCAACCTCAACGACGTACTCAAGGAGCGTTTTCAACTCCCCATCGAGGTCATGAACCCATTCAGGAATATTCGTTACAGTGAGTCCGACTTTGATCCCGAATGGATTAACCGCAACGCCCCGGCGATGAGCATCGCCGTCGGCCTCGCGGTTCGTGCGGTCGGAGATAGCAAATGATCAAGATCAACCTTGTCACTGAGGTTTCGGTGCCGACGGCTGCCCGGCGCAAGAAACGGGAGATTTCACTCGGAGCGAAACCTGGGGATACGATACTCCTGATTGTCCTCATTTTGTCCTTTCTCGTGATTGGCGCAAACTGGTACCTCCTGAACGCCAAGAAGGCCCACCTCGAGGGGACGCGAAACCAGCTTCGCACCGAGCGGGATCAGTTGAAGACGTATATCGACAAGGTGCAGACGTTACAAACAGAGCGTGATGCTCTCAAGCACAAGATCGATATCATCGATCAGTTGAAAAAACAGCAGCACGGGCCCGTCCGGATCATGGACGAGGTTTCCAAGGCGCTTCCAGACCTGCTCTGGCTGGACGCGATGACGGTCAAGGGGAAGGTGGTCACTCTGAAGGGGCGGGCGATGGATGAGAACGCCGTGGCCAACTACATCGGCAACCTCGACGCATCGCCCTTTTTCCAGGAACCGAACCTGGTGGATCTGCGGCTTGGCGGTGGCGGAATATATACGTTCACGTTAACCTGTGTCTTCACCTACAATCCTCCAGAGATCAAGAACGGCGGGTCGAAGAAGGGGAATGCGGGTGCTCATGACGGACAGGGAGGCTGACCGTGGCATTTGATCTCAATGAAAAGCCTTGGTACGTCGCTCTCATCACGGGGCTCATTCTTGGAATCGTGTTTTTCCTCGTGATGAACAGCTACGTTTTCAAGCCGATCCGTTCGGACATGACCAACCTCAACAGGGATATCGAAAAGCTCAATACCCAGATTCGGAAGGGCCGTGCGGCGAAGCGAAACCTGCCCAAGCTCGAGGAAGACATCCGGAACCTCTCCGTTGAGCTGGACCGGCTGCGCAGGATCCTCCCGACGCGGCGGGAGACGGATACGCTGCTTAAGAAACTCAAGCAGCTCGCCGAGATTGGTCATTTCGAAATCCTCCGGTTTACGCCCAAGCCTTTCATCGACAAGGATTTTTACTGGGAATGGCCGATCAACGTGGCTTTGAGGGGTACCTACCATGAGCTTGGGCTGTTCTTCGACAGGTTGAGCCGTTTTTCCCGGATCATCAACGTGAGCTCCTTGAGCATCAAGGCGTACCGGCACCGCGGGTCCGATTACACGATCCAGGCGGACTTCACGCAACAGACGTTCATTTACAAGGAAGATTCGAAGGGCAATGGGAGGAGGCGGGCGATGAAGCATTCCCTTGGTCCCATGAGCCTGGCCGTGGCGGCAGCGTTCATCCTGGTGACGGCGGCCCCTGCCGGGGCACAGCAACAGAGCGCAAAGACGCAGAAGCAGACGAAAAAGGCAACCTCGGCGAGCGGGGGTGGAAACGTTGACGTGAGCCAGATCGAGCAAATTCTCAAGGGCGAAGAGAAGGTCTTCGAAGGTGGGACGTTCACGTATAACCCCGCCGGAAGAAGAGACCCCTTCGTCTCTCTGGCGGGAGGCGTGCAGCAGAACAAACAGCGGGGCGAACGTCCACCGGGGCTTCCGGGGATGCTGATCGACGAGCTCAAGCTGGAAGGTATCGTCCAGACGCCCCAGGGTACAATCGCTTTCGTTCAGGGAAGAGACAAGCTGAGCTATATTCTCCGGGCCGGAACGAAGCTCTATGATGGGGAAGTGGAGAAGATTCTTCCGAGCAAGGTCATTTTCAAGCAGCAGGTCAATGATCCGAAGGCGCTCAAGCCGTACCGTGAAGTTGTCCGAGTCATAGCTGAGAAGTGAGGAAGAAGATGAAAATGGGGGATGACATGATGGTCAATAAAACCCGCATCCTCAAGGTGGTTGTCGCCGCAGCGGCGTGTCTCCTGCTTGGGGTGGCGCCGTGGGTGGCAGCGGCAGAAGGCTTGCCCCATATCGACGGGATGCGAGCCCTCGCTGGACCTCAGGGGCCGGTGATTCACGTGGCGCTGACCGGGAACGTCGATACGGTGCAGTACAGTCCTCAGCCTGGAGTCTGGGTCGTTGAGATGCCGGATGCCAACTGGGCTCCCGCTGCCGCATCTCTTCACGCGCCGGACCTGGGAATCGAGCGGGCCGAAATCAGCCGGGTGGATGAGTTTGGCCGGCGGATCACACGTCTGACCGTCTGGTTGAAGGACCCCGCCACGTTGAAGGTCGATGCCGTCGCGGACGGTTTCGATCTCCATTTCGGTAAGGTGACGCCTTCCCCGGCCAAGGCTGTCGATGCCGAGGATCTTCCTGTGAAAGCGGCTGATTCGGACGGTGCCAAGGCGCCAGAACCGCAGGCGAAAGTGACCGCTGAGCTGCAGAGCCAGAAAACACCTCCACGGCCCCGCCCGGCCGTTGCGCCGGCCGAGCCGGTTGCCCCGGCGCCATCGGCAGCACCCGCGCCCGCCCAGAGCCTGCTCTCGGTGGCGCCCGTTGTCACGAGTGGCGGCCTGGTGCTCCACCTTCGGGGCGATGGACCGTTTCAAGCCAGGGTCTTCGCCCTGCCGAATCCGAACCGTGTTGTCGTCGATCTTCCGGGCATTATCAACCGGGTGAAGCGGCATTTCTTTTCAATTGGCGCTGCCGGCATTTCCAGGGTGAGGATCGCCCAGTTCAGGGTGATACCCACACCGGTGACCCGTGTTGTCGTCGATCTTCAGGGGAAACAGTCGTACACGTTTACACCCCAGGATCATGGAGGCGATCTGATCATTGGCAACGCTGGCGCATCCCCCAAGGGGGCCGTGCAGGCAGCCGTCGTATCCGGCGCTTCTCCATCATCTCAAGATGGCACGATCGAGATCGAGCGCGCCAACGGCGGCGAGGTGTCGGCGCCACTTGCGGGAGGCAATCCCGCGCTGCACCAGGTCGTAGCCACGAACGCCCCCTCCACGGCCGGCGATTCGACTTCCACAGCTCCTGAGAAGCAAGCCCAAGCCCAGAGCATCCCGGCACCTCTTCCCCCGGTCCGCGCTGCGAGCGATACGCCCGCGGCCCCGGCGGCCAAACAGAAACAATCCGGTGAGAATCCATGGGTTGCCAATCCGAGCCAACTCCTCGAGCAAGCCTCTGCCCAGGAGGTCCTGGGGACCCGAGGCCGTGCAAGCGCGTATGCCACGAAGGAAGTTTCCAGCCAGGAACGTCAGTTCACCGGGGAACCGATCTCGATGCGTTTGAAAGACGCCGACATCAAGGACGTCTTGAGAACATTCGCAGAGCTGACGAACCTCAACATCGTCGTCGACCCGGGTGTGTCCGGATCCGTGACCGTCGATCTGCACAACGTGCCGTGGGACCAGGCGCTGGACCTTGTGCTGAAGATCAACGGCCTTGGCTACGTGCTCGAGAACAACGTGTTGCGTGTGGCTCCCCTTGCAAAGCTTGCGGCTGAAAAGCGGGAAAAGGCGAACCTCGCGAAGGAGCGGGAGAACGCCGAGCCGTTGAAAACCGTTCTGAAACCGCTTTCGTATTCCAAGGCGAGTTACATCAAGAGCTTGTTGACGAAAGACTCCGAGCTCCTCTCTTCCCGCGGCTCTGTCGTCGTCGATCAGCGTACGAACACGCTGATCATCCGTGACGTTGTTGATCGGGTCGAGGGCGTTTTGCGGCTGATCGATTCTCTGGATCAGCCAACTCCCCAGGTCGTCATCGAGGGCCGGATCGTCGAGACGACCCGCGACTTCTCCCACGAGCTCGGCGTGAACTGGGGATTTACGGGAGTCATGGATGCGGCTCACGGCAACGACACCGGTTTGAAATTCCCCAACAGCGTTCACGTCGGCGGTGGGGTCAACCTCGGCTCCAAGGAACCTGTCTCGGCGGGGAATTTCCCGCTGGAGACCGGGGGCGTGGTGGCCATGACCTTTGGAGATATTCTCAATACCTTCAACCTCGATTTCACGCTGCGTGCCGCCGAGGTGGAAGGGCTTGTCAAGATCGTCTCCTCGCCGCGTGTCACGACCCAGAACAATGAGCCTGCCATGGTGCAGTCCGGCCTTCAGATTCCGGTTCAGACCGTTGCGAACAACACGGTGACCGTCCAGTACATCGATGCGACCCTCAAGCTTCAGGTGACGCCGCAGATCACCGCGGACGGTACCGTGCTGCTCGATATCAAGATCCGGAAACGCGAGCCTGCGACCGGCGTCAACATCCAGGGCGGAACCAATGCGCCGATCTTCACGCGGGATGCCCAGACCAAGCTTCTCGTTCGCGACGGCGGCACGACGGTGATCGCGGGCATCTATCAGATCAACGATCAGGTGAATGAGAATCGTGTCCCTGGCTTGTCGAAGATCCCGATTCTTGGGGCGCTGTTTAGGAATAGGAAGGTCTTCAATCGCCACGACGAATTGCTGATCTTCATTACCCCGCGAATCGTAAAGTACTAGGGGGAGGGATCCATGAAACGCCTTGCGCAGGTCTTTATACTGTTGACATTGGTCGCGGGTATGGTGGCGTGTGGGGGGAACAGCACCCTCAACGATACCGAGGCCGCGGTGTATCTCCAGGCCGAGGTCAAGAAATACACGCCGGACGTCCACATGTCGACGATCGGGGGCGATGTGACGATCGATCATCTGATCATCCACTCGTTCAGCAAAGATCCCAATGCAACGTTGAACGCAAACCAGGACGTACACCTGACCCGGTGGGTCGTCACGTCCGAGCGTGCGGACGGCGGCACGAAGGTCTCGCCGCAGTGGGTGAACACGGTCGACGTGTACGTGCCGGCCGGTGGGTCCGCAGACCTTGAAAACTACAGGGTGTTTCCCGAGGAGTACTTCCACCAGGCGCCGCTGTCATACCTGTTTCCGGAGAACGGCGGCATCGACCCTGAAACCGGCAACACGAACATCCGGCAGACGCTGAATATCGAGTTATTCGGCCGGACCGCCTCAGGGAAAAGTGTTTCGGTTGCATTCAGCGTCACCTTTAACTTCATGTATTGATGGGGGCAGACAGTGATTAAAAAACTCATCAGCAGCGCCGTCACGATCGGGCTGGTCACCCTCGCGGGATGCTCGGGGAACAGCCCGACTCCGAAGCCCATTCCAACGCCTGCCGCCACGTCGTGGGGGATATCTCTGGCGGCCGACAGCTACAGCCTCGTCACGAACCAGCAGGTCAACCTGGTTGCGACTGTCACGAAGAACGGCCAGTCAGCCCCCGATGGGACCACGGTCGAGTTCGATGCGAGCGACGGCGTGTTTGTCGCCAACGGGAAGACCACGGCGAGCGTCGCAACCTCGGGCGGCAAGGCGGTCATTGTCTTCACATCCACGAAGGCGGGTACGTTTACCATTCGTGCGCGCGTCAGCGGGATCTCGACAACGGCCACGCTCGTGTACAAGGAACCCAGCTCGAGCTCGGAGTTGGCGATCTACTCCGTTGTGCCGAACCAGGGCCCGCTCGCCGGTGGAAACCAGGCGACGTTCTACGGCAAGAACATCACGACGCCGGTGGACGTGTACTTCATCGTCAATAACAACAGTTTTGCAGCCCAGATCGTTTCGGTCGATGGGGGCGGAGTATCCGCCACGGTGCTGACTCCCCAGATCACCGGCGTCGATACGTCGAAAGGTTGGCAAGCCGACATCCGTTTCGTGTCAGGTGTTGGAACGGCGTACGAGCAGACGGTGACCCTCCCGGGCGCTTACCAGTTCCTGCCGACATCGGCAGTTCCAGAGATCTACCAGGTCTTCCCAGATCATGGAAGCGCGCGCGGCGGCGAGCAGGTGACGATTTTTGGGCAGAATTTCAGATCCCCCGTCCAGGTGACCTTCACCGCCGCCGGGCAGACGCTGGATGCCCAAGAGGTGACCGTGTCCTCCGATGGCAAACAGATCACACTGATCACTCCACAGCTCAGCGTGACACCCCTGCAGCAGGATGAGAGTGCGACAGTCACCGTGGTCAGCGGCGCCGGAACGGCGCAGGAGAAGACCGTCAGTAAGGCCGACGCGTTCGTTTTCACGGCGGATCAACTCACGCCGAATATCTCGTCGGTCTCGCCGAACTCTGGTCCCGTGACCGGCGGCACGCAGGTGACGATCTTTGGTTCGCAGACCTCGAACAGCGGATTCCAGACGCCCGTGCAGGTGACCTTCGGCGGTGGGGGCATCCCGGAGCGTGAAGCCCAGGTCGTTTCGGTCAACCTTCACGAGATCGTCTGTATTGCCCCGGATGTCAGCACGGACGTTCAGGCGGCCGGCGTGACGCTTCCGTTTGCGGTTGACGTCAAAGTGACAAACGTCGATTCCGGGTTGAATGCAACGGCTTCGGGCGCGTACACGTACGGAGAGTCCCTCTTCATCTCTGGGAACACACCGTCCGAGGGACGCCAGGACGAGGTGACAACTGTAACGGTGTACGGTTCCGGCTTCGCCGCACCGCTCGAGGCGAACTGGCTCGGCGTGACACCTTCGCAGGCGCTGGACGTCACGTCGGTGTCGGGTTCGGAGGTCGTGGTCAGGATGCCGGGGATGGAGCCGCGCCTGTGCGAGGATACCACCGGGCAGTACCAGATCACCGAGACGGGCAGCGGGCTGTCGGCCGAGGGCGGCTCATTCACGTACCTCGGCAACACGCCGACGATCTTTTCGATCGATGGGAGCTCCGTCACGGCTGCCAACGACGGGAGCAGCGTCATCAGTCCGGCCCAGATGGTCATTCACGGCCGCAATTTCAACATTCAGGATCCGAACGGGAACGTGGGAGTGCGAATCACCATCAACGGCGTCGTTCTCCAGTCGGGCGACTATACGGTCAATGACGAACAGACAATTACCATTACCAACATTCCGACACCGAACCAGATTGGGCTCACGTACGCCACGGTCGACTGTACGGATACAGGAGGCAACGCCGGAACGCGCGTCGTCGGAACGCCCGTGGACATCAGCGTCACCAACGTCGACGGCGGCTGCGCCGATACGCTGGCGGGTGGCGTGACATACGTGCCACAGGACACGACGACCTGCGTTGTGGCGCCGTAAGGGATAGTTCGGGGAGCGCCGGGCAACCGGCGCTCCCTGGTCTTTTTTTGTGACATCATGAACTACCGTATCGAAGAGCTCCGCTTCACGCTCCAGAGGGATCCGAAATCCCGGCTGTTCTACCAGCTCGGGGAGATGCTGCGGCGCGAGGGGGACCTCGATGAAGCCGTGAAGGTCCTCACCGCCGGGCTTGAGCATCACCCTGCCTACGTGGCCGCGTGGGTGTCGCTCGGGCGCGCCCTGGAGCAGGGGGGACACCACGCGCGGGCGGCCGACGCGTTGACGACGGCGTTGAAGATCGATCCGGAAAATGTCGTCGCCGCCCGAAACCTCGGGTTCGCACTGATCGAGCTGGAAGACTGGCGGCGGGCTACCGAGGCGTTGGAGCGCGCTGCAGAGCTGGTTCCCGGGGATGAGGACCTCTCCGATGCCCTTGCTCTTGCCCGGTCCCGCATCGAGGACGAAGCGCAGGCGGCCGGGCCCGAGGGGGAGGCGAAGCTTCCCGGTGAGCCAGATGCTGCCGGTGAACTCCCCGCCGGGCCGGGACTTGGAGAGGACGTCGCGGGGGAGCAGGACGCTGATGCCGTACCGGCTGCCGAACCGGGCCCCGTGGCATCCGTAGCCCAGCCGGTATCCCGTCGGGACGTCCTGGTGGCGCGTGTTCCCGATGAAGATCCGTTCGACGTCGTTCCGCGTGGCGATACCGGTGTCTGGGTTTTTGAGGGTGACGTGTTTGGGATGGTCGTGACGGCCGGGACCGCGCCCCAAGTGGCGTCGCAGGAGGGGTTATCCACCCTGTCCGGGGAGCCCGCGGACGGGGGGACGCCCGGCACAGCCGAGAACATACCATTCCCGACGGCCACGCTGGCGCGCCTGGCGCTCGAGCAGAACGACCTCGACCTGGCCGAACGCACGGCGCGCGCCGTGCTTGAACAGAACCCCGGATCGAGTCTCGCACAGGAGGTTCTTGCCGAGGCGGGCCGTCGGAGAGCGGCTGCCACGGAGGAGCCGACGGCGGTCAGTCGTGCCGCGCTGAAAATCGCAGCGTTGCGCGGATGGCTCGAGACGGTTACACTCGCCCGGGAGAAACGGGTATCGTGACGTTACACAGTGCCGTCGATGAGCTGATCAATGCGTGCCCCGGGGCGGTGGGCGCCGCAATCGTGGATCCGGACGGGATCCCGGTTGTTGTTCAGCCGCGGGAGGCGTCTCTCGACGACGTCGGGGCCGAGTTTGCAACGATCATCCGCGAGGTTGACGAGGCGGAGCGGGAGCTGCAGCATGGCAAGCTGGAGCAACTCATCGTCACGGCCGACCGGTCCGTGTTGATCGTGACGCTGATGAACGAGGGATACTACCTCGTGCTCCAGCTCCGGCCGGGCGGCCTCGTCGGGAAGGGTCGCTTCCTGTCGCGGGTAACGGGCGAGAAACTCTACTCCGAATTTATCTGAGGTGATCCCACAGCATGTTCAAATTCGAAGAAATCTGTGAATTGATCCAGTTGGTCGGGTCAACGGGTATATCGAGCATCGAGATCGAACGATCGGGGAGCAAGCTTCGCATCGAGGGTGTTCCGCGGCCGATGGTGATGGAAGGAACGACGGTCATGGCATCCCAGCCAACGGTTCCCGTCATGGCCATGTCACAGCAGCCGGGATCCGCCGCGGTCTCGCCGGTCGCCATGAGCCCGGACGCCGTTCCCGCGGCGCAATCCGGCGGAGGCGAAGAACTCGAGGACGAGTCGCTTCATTTTGTGACCTCGCCGATCGTCGGGACGTTTTACCGTGCGCCGAACCCCGATGCGGAACCGTACGTCAAGGTCGGAGATTTTGTCGAGAAGGGCCAGGTGCTTTGCATCGTCGAGGCGATGAAGTTGATGAACGAGATCGAATCCGATCTCTCGGGGACGATCGTCAAGGTTTACCCCGAGAATGCCCAACCGGTCGAGTTTGGTGAACGCCTGTTCGCCATCAAGCCCGCGTGAGCGACACATGATCCGGAAGGTATTGATCGCCAATCGTGGCGAGATCGCCCTGAGGGTGATTCAAGCCTGCCGCGAGCTCGGTATTGCGACCGTCGCGGTGCATTCGGAAGCGGATCGTGAAAGCTTGCACGTTCAGATGGCCGATGAATCCGTGTGTATCGGTGGACCGTACGCGAACACGAGCTACCTGAACATCACGGCCGTTATCGCCGCGGCGGAGATTACCGGTGCCGACGCCATCCACCCGGGGTACGGGTTTCTCGCCGAGAATGCGCACTTCGCCGAGATTGTCGAGGCCTGTGACCTGGTATTTGTCGGTCCGCATCCGGCTGCCATTCGCCTGATGGGGAACAAGTCGGCGGCCCGCCGGGCCGTCGCTGATGCCGGTGTGCCGGTCCTTCCCGGGTCGCGGGAGCCGCTTGAGAGCCGCCAGGAGGCGCTCAACCTGGCGGCCGAGATCGGGTACCCGGTCATCCTCAAGGCCTCGGCGGGAGGCGGCGGCCGCGGCATGCGGCTGGCGTACGACGAACGGGAGCTCCGGCACGCGTTCGACACGGCACGGACGGAGGCCGAGAAAGCGTTTGGCGATCCGGCGGTCTACCTGGAAAAGTACCTGGAGCGTCCCCGGCACATCGAGTTCCAGATCCTTGCCGATGAGCATGGGCGAGTCGTCCACCTGGGGGAGCGTGAGTGCTCGATCCAGCGGCGCCACCAGAAGTTGTTGGAAGAATCCCCGTCGGCCATCTTGACCCCGGAGCAACGTTTACTGATGGGGAGGGCAGCCGTTGCCGCCGCGCGTGCCGCGCGCTACGTTTCGGCGGGAACGGTCGAGTTCCTCCTGGACGTTGATGGCAGTTACTACTTCATGGAGATGAACACGAGGATCCAGGTCGAGCATCCGGTGACCGAGATGGTGACCGGCGTCGATCTCGTCCGGGAACAGCTTCTCATTGCATCCGGGGAACGGATGTCGCTGCCGGCGCGCAGGGCTGTCCGGGTTCGGGGTCATGCGATCGAGTTCAGGATCAACGCGGAGGATCCCGATACGTTTGCCCCGTCGCCGGGCCGCGTCACCAGGCTGATCCTCCCCGGGGGGCCCGGCGTCCGTGTCGATACGCACCTTTATGCCGGCTACACGATCCCACCGTACTATGACAGTTTGATCGCCAAGGTGATCGCGTACGGCCATACCCGTGCGGAAGCCATCGCACGCGGCCGGCGTGCGCTGGGGATGCTCCGGATCGAGGGTGTCAAGACGTCGGCGCGGCTTCACCTGCGGATTCTCGATGACCGGGATTTTATCAACGGAGATTTCGACACGCACTTCATGGATCGTTACCTGTCATCGTAAGGTTCCGCTACGCCGGATGGGGCGGCTCGTACCGGCTCCTGGCCCGCATTTCACGGACGCGCTCGCGAGATCGTTGGGGGTGCCGATGTGGTGTTTCGACCAAGGCGGGTCGCGAGGCACCTGCTCGGTGCTACCGCCGCGAGAAACGCTGCGCGGGCGCATCCACGATCGCGCGGGACGTGTGCGAGAAATGCGGGCTCAACCGGCGCGGGAGTCCACCGGAACGAATGTGCTGCGGGCACGAGATCCTGGGCCATACCGGCCTGGGCCTGTCTCCATGATGCGGGGTAAAGCGGGACCTGCATCCTCGATACTGGGCTCGTGTGGGTTGCCGTTGGCGTCACGATGAGCTCGTGCCTGACTGAATCGTTCGCGCCTGGGAAGAGAAATGGGAAGATTGGTGCGAAAGGGGGGACTCGAACCCCCACGGTCTTGCGACCACAAGATCCTGAATCTTGCGCGTCTACCAATTCCGCCACTTTCGCGCGCGAGGGAATACTAACATTGAAGCGGGGAGTGTCAAGATGTTGCAAATAGGCTGGCGCACACGAAGCGAGGAAACAGTGTGAAAAACGGGAAAGAAACAGGTCAAGCGAATCCGATCACGACGGGGATGGCTTCACGACTGCTCGAGCTGGTCCGGCAGCGGCGGACGCGGGGACTGACCCTCGCGCAGGCCGTCAACGACCTGGCTGGCCGTGAAGGCGCAGACAGGAGCCGGCTCCGGCACGAGGTCAGGCGGAAGCTGAAACACCTGGAAGAGTCTGGCCAGGTCATCCTCGGCCGTGGGAAACGGTATTTTGCGCCGAAGTACACGAAGCTGCGGACTGGAAGGCTGCGGATCGAGCGGAGCGGGTTCGGGCGCCTTGAGGCGTCTGGGGATGCGCCGGTGACGATTCCCCGTTCCGGGCTGCATGGCGCGCTCGACGGCGATGAGGTTCTGGTCCGGCTGGAGCCTCACGGGAAACGGGGGCGCGGGGACGATTCGCCCGAAGGCGTCGTGGTTCGCATTCTCGACCGGAGCAGGAAGACGATCGTCGGCAGATGGACCCAACGCGGAGGAGAAGTGATCGTTCGCCCGCTCGAACGTGCGTTCCCCGGCGTGATCGTCCCGGTGGGGTCGAAGGTTGGCGAGCCGCCCCGGGAGGGCGAGTTCGTGGTCGTGGCGTTGGACCAGGCGCCTGGGAAGCGGGGCCGGATCCGGGGCACGATCATCGAGCACCTGGGCGTACTCGGCGAGCCGGGGGTCGAGAACAGGGTCGTGCTGAGGGCCGAGGAAATCCCGGTCGAGTTTTCCAGCGAGGTCGAGAGGGAGGCGCGTGAGCTTCCGGAGACGATCTCTGAGCGCGACCTGGCCGGCCGCTGGGACCTTCGTGACCGGCCGGCGATCACCATCGACGGCAAGACGGCGCGGGATTTCGACGATGCCGTGTCTGCCCTCCGCGGGAGAAACGGCGAGATCGTCGTCGACGTTCACATCGCCGACGTCAGCCATTACGTGCGGCCAGGCTCGGCGCTGGACGCCGCCGCTGTCGAGCGCGGGACGAGCGTCTACCTGCCCGGCCTGTGCGTGCCGATGCTTCCCCCGCGGCTCTCCAACGACCTGTGCTCCCTCCGGGAGGATGTTGACCGGCTGACGATGACGGTACGCTTCGGCGTTGGACCCGACGGGCGTGTCCGGGGATGGGAGGTGCACGACTCGGTCATCCGCTCGCGAAGACGGTGTACGTACTCCGAGGTGTTCGCGTGGATCGAGCAACCGCCGGATTCGTGGCCGGAGAAGACGAAATCGTTCGCCGCATCGCTCCAGCTTCTCGCCGAGGCGGCCGAGAGGCTCGCAAAGCGGCGGCGGGAACGCGGGAGCCTGGACTTCGATCTGATCGAACCCGACGTGCTCCTCGATCCGGAGGGAAGGGTGATCGGCATCAAGCCGCTTCAGCGCAACACGGCGCACAGGCTGATCGAGGAGCTGATGGTGGCGGCCAACGAGTGCGTTGCGAGAACGCTGATGGAGGCGGGGGAGCCCACACTGTACCGGGTTCACGACGGCCCGAATCCGGACAAGCTTCGTGAGCTCGAGGCGATCTTGACAGACATCGGCCTGACGCTCGATGCGGAAGAGGACGGCAGAGTGCCCCCGAGCTCCCTTCAAAAAGTCCTCGACGAGGTGGCCGGGACCCGCTGGGAACGTTTTCTCTCCTCGCTGGTGCTCCGCACGCTGGCCCGTGCGATCTACAGCCCTGAGCCCCGCGGCCACTACGCCCTGGCGACCGAGAGCTACCTGCACTTCACCAGCCCGATTCGCCGGTATCCGGACCTGGTTGTCCACCGCTCGTTGCGGGCGCTGTGGCGGCGGACCGGCAGGCAGGAGGAAACCCGGGCAGATGACCGGATGACGCCCCTCGCGCTCGCCTGCACCGCAGCCGAGCAGCGCGCCGACCAGGCGGAACGAACGGTGCTGCAGTGGAAGAAGGTGCTCTTCATGCGCGACCGCGTGGGCGAGGAGATGGAAGCCCACATCACGGGCGTCACCGATTTCGGCGTCTTCGTACAGCTCGACGAGCTGCTCGTGGAGGGTCTTGTGCACATCTCAGAGCTGGTCGACGACTTCTACGATTTCGACGAGGCACGCCACGTGCTGACCGGCCGGCGCACGAACAGGACCTGGCGGCTCGGAGATCCCCTGACGGTCCGGGTGGCCCGGGTCGACCTCGACGCCATGCGGATCGATTTCACGCCGGTTGGGCTCAAGCCGGATCTCGCCGTCGTTCGCCACCCGCGGGGTGGTCCGAAGCGCAAGCCGGTTCGTTAGCCCACATCGCTTTCCAACTTTCTACCGTGTCCACGGATACGCCCGCCGCCACGGGAGGGGCGGGCCACCCAGGGCGCGTCCCCAACGTGGTCACAAGCGCGCGCGAGGCATGTTTCACCCGGAGGCCGGGGTGATCGTCCTGCGCAGGATGTCGTCGACGTCGTCGAGGCGGGTGGCGACGATGGCGAAGTTGAAGGCGAAGAGGCGGGGAAACCACCGGGACAGGAGCGCATGGACGGCCTCGATTGCACGGAAGAACCTGCTGCGGCCGACCATGTCGGTGAACGGAGGAGGGAAACCGCGGACCTTTTCGATGCGAAATCCGCCCTGCTGGAGCAGGCGCTCGAAGCTCGAGATCGTGAAGAGACGGGTGTGGGTCATGTCGAGGATACCGCGCTTGCCGTAGTTGAACTGGCCGAGGAGCAGGCTGATGCGAACGAGGATGTAGGCGACGTTTGCCGTGCTGAGGATGACCGTTCCTCCAGGCTTGACAATGGCGAAGATCCCCTCGACGAACCGTTCCGGGCTGGCCAGGTGCTCGACCACGTCGAGGGCGAGGCAGATGTCGTACGGCTGCGCGCCCAGGCGGCCGGCAAACGGCTCGTCGAGGTCGAGGGCGATCGCCTCGGCGCTGCCCGCAAGGTCGGGCTGAAAGCGATCTACCGCGACGTGATTCCCGGTGCGGGAAGCGATCTCGGCGCTCAGCCGACCGCGGTTGGCGCCGAGCTCGATGGTGTGGAGGCCCCGTCCCAGCTCGACGTTTTCGAGCACCCACTGGTGCAACGAATGCGGACTCCTCTTGAACGTGTAGGTTTCTTGATCGTAGAGAGCCACGTCGAAGTTCTTCTGAAAGAAAATCCCGATGCGGGTCAACCTGGCCAGGACCAGGGACGTGAGGAAGCGGGCGCCGTAGCGGAGACCCGGGACGTGGCAGACCTCGTCGCCGTAGTAGGTGGGGATCGGTACCTCGGCGATGTTCCACGAGGCGAACGCCGCCTGGGCGAGGATCTCTCCGTCGAAATGGAAGTCATCGGTGTTGGCCGCAAACGGAACGCGCGCAAGCGCGCCGACCCGGTAGGCGCGGTAGCCGGTGTGGAACTCGCTGAAGCTCGTACCAAGGATCCGGTTCCCGAGGGCGGTGAGGATCCGGTTCCCGATCCATTTATGGAACGGCATACCTCCCCGCAGCGCCTGGCGGCGGCCGGCCATCCGCGAGGCGAGCACGGCATCGGCCCCGTCTGCACAGGCGGCAAGGATCTTCGGAAGGTACTCGGGAGCGTACTGGCCGTCGCCGTGCAGGAGGACGACGAAGTCGAAACCGCGCCGGATCGCGTACCGGTAGCCGAGCTTCTGGTTGCCGCCGTACCCGCGGTTGAACGGGGTGCGGAAGACCCTGATGCGAGCCTGGGGGAATGCTTCGACGAGCCTCAGGCCAACCTGGAAGGTGCTGTCCGAGGAGCTGTCGTCGATGATGAAGATCTCGTCGAACGCGGGCAGGAGTTGCCCGGGAACCCGCTGGATGACCGATTCGAGATGCTGCTCGGCGTTGTAGGCGACGATGAAGAGCGCCACCCGGGATCTTGCACACAGGGCGAGCGCACGTTCGAGGTCCCCGGCGGTGACCTCCTGCCGGGCGCCCTCCTGGAGTCGCTGGAGACGTTGTGCTTTCTTCATCCGCTCCCTTGTCCGTGCTACGCGCAGGTCCTTCCACTTCGGTGGACGCCCGGTCGTACGGGCGGCCGTCGAGTATCCGGGTCCGTGGCCCGATGGTATCATCGCGGCGGAGACATGAACGACACGGCAGATCCACCGAAAAGCTGGTCCCCACGCACAGCCATCCTGGTCCTTGCGGCCAGCCAGTTGCTGGTGTTGAGCTCCGTGTGGCCGCGATTTTATTCGCCGAACGAGTACTCGCGGGTCTTCGCCGCGCATGCGTTCGTGGCCCGGGGGACCTTCCAGATCGATTGGGAGCTCGCGCGGTACGGCTTCATCGATGACGTGTCGGTGTTTGCGGGCCGGCACTACTCCAACAAGGCGCCCGGTCTGATCTTCGCCGCGGTTCCGGTCATCGCGGCGCTGCGCGCGGTGGCGCCGTCAGCCCCGATCGGCGCCGAGCTCTTCGCGGCGAGGGCCGTGCTCGTCTCCGGCGCCGCTCTCGCGTGCGCGTTGCTGCTTGCCACCTGGATCGAGCGGGAGGGCAACGGCACGATCGGGCCGGCCGGCGCGGCGTTCGTGCTTCTTTTCGCGTCGGGCTTCGCCGTCTACGCCGGGACGTTCTTCTCCCACGCCTGGACGGGGGCTCTCCTGTTCATCGCGGCGTACGCCGTGTTGGGGCCGGGGAGACACCGTGGCGGATGGACCGACGCCGCGGCCGGCTTCTGCATCGCGCTCGCCGCCATCTCGGAGTATCCCGCCGCCGTGGTCGGGATCCCGCTGGTTCTGGCCGCAGGCTGGGGCCGGTGGCGGCGGATGGCCCGGATGACGGCCGGAGGTCTGCTGCCCCTGGCCGCCCTGGCCGCCTACAACGCCGCCTGTTTCGGCTCCCCCCTGACGCTCTCGAGCCGGCTGGAGGCGCTCCCCCGGTACCACGAACTGGCGGCCCAGACGTTCTTCGGCTTCACGGTGCCGCACCCCGCCGCGCTCGCGGGACTGCTGTTCTCGCCGATCGTCGGGCTGTTCTTCTTCTTTCCCGTCCTGCTTCCCGCGCTGGCTGCACCGGTGGTGGCGTGGCGCGCCGGACGCAAGCGTCTCGGCGTTGCCGTGGCCGGGGCCGTGTGGCTTCTGCCGGTCGTCATGGCTGGCTACCGCGAGTGGCAGGGTGGCGCCTCGTTCGGGCCCCGGTATCTCGTGCTGGCTATCCCGTTCTTCGTCCTCGGTCTGGCGATGCTGCCACCCGGCCGGGCGCGGTGGTGGGTCATCGGAGCGGCCGTTCCCTCCGCCGTCGCAGCGTTTCTCGGCCGTGCGACGCCGCCGTTCGCCATCGATGGCGCCTGGACTGCCTCGACGCTTCGGGGGTGGGCGATCCCCGCGCTCCGCTCCGGGCTGTGGAACCACCCGCCGGG
>JAADFN010000045.1 GCA_013152895.1 Acidobacteriota bacterium
CGGGGCGGGGCGCCAGCCCCGGCGGCATGAGCTTCGAGCCGGACCCGCGCTCGCGCGAGGGCCGGATCGACGCGAATGACGCGGGCCGGCCACAGGCCGGGCCTCCCGGGCGCTGACCGCGGGCTTGCTGCAAGCAGGACCTCCCGGGCGCGTGTGGTCACCCTTGTAGAAGGAGCTCCAACTCAGCGCCGCAGCCCAGACGAAGGCCAAAGTCCGAGGCCGGCTGAGCGCGGCTGCTTGCCGGTGCTGTTAACATGTGCTGACCTCGCGGCGTGCTGACACAACCCGTCAACACGCACCATCCCTGGAGGCATATATGGACGTTCCAGATTTCCCCGCCGTTGAGGCACTATTCGAAAAAGCCGCCGCAGACGGCCGGACACGGTTGTACGAACACGAATGCTACGAGCTTTTCAGGCTGGCCGGCCTCGAAAATCTCCCCGAGACTCGCTTCATCCCAGCCGGTTCACGTCCTTCACGGGACGATCTCGATGCCCTGCCGGGTAACCGCGTCGTGCTCAAGATCGTCTCCGGGGACATCATCCACAAGACCGATGCCGGGGGCGTCCGGATCACCGGCAAGACGCTCGAGGAGGTCCAGGACACGTTCGACCGGATGATGGTGGAGGTCCCGGCCGCGTACGCGTCCCAGCTCGAAGCCAGCGGCCCGGACCGTCCGGAAGGGCTCGAGCACCTTTCGGGCGACAGGCTCGAAGAAGCGGTCCGCCAGCGCGCCGCAGGGATCTTGCTCGCGTCGTTCGTCGAAACGGACGATACCGGGTTCGGCAGCGAGCTGTTCGTCGGTGCGCGGTTGACGCCGGAGTTTGGACCGATCCTCTCGGCAGGCCTCGGGGGCGTGGAGATGGAGCTTCTCGCGCGGAGCACGCGTCCAGGTGCAGCGATCGCAATCGCTCCAACCGGGCTGGTCGATGGTAACGGTTTCCTCGACGCCTTTCGCGGCACACTGAGCTATGCCCGCCTCGCCGGCACCATGCGCGGCGGACGGAGACTTGTTTCCGACGAGGCGCTCGTTCAGGTCTTCGAGGCATTCACCGCCATCTCGAACCACTTCGGCGGCGCTGGAACAGGCTCACGATTCCAGATCCGCGAGCTGGAGATCAATCCGTTCACGGTCGCGAACGGCCGGCTGATCGCCCTGGACGGGGTGTGTTCCTTCGAAGAAGCCGGCGTCCAGCTGACGCCGCGCCCGGTTGAAAAGATCGGCAGCCTGCTCAAGCCACGGTCGGCTGCCGTGATCGGTGTTTCGGCCAAGGGGATGAACATGGGCCGCATCATCCTCAACAATATCGTCCAGGCGGGGTTTGACCGTACCCGGACCTACATCATCCGGCCCAATACGGACCGGATCGACGGCATCGCGTGCGTCGGATCGATCCGGGAGCTTCCGGAAAAGGTCGATCTTCTGGTCGTTACCGTCGGTGCGGCCCAGGTTCCGGGAATCATCGAGGAGATCATCGATCACGACCGCGCCCAGGCCGTCATCCTGATCCCTGGGGGGTTGGGGGAAAAAGAGGGCAGCCAGGAGCTCGCCCGAACGCTCAAGGAGAGGATCCGGCAGGCCCACGAGGCACCCGGTGGCGGCCCGGTGTTCCTCGGTGGTAACTCTCTTGGCGTGATTTCCCACCCCGGACGTTACGACACGATGTTCATCCCCGAGACCAAGCTACCGAAATCCCGTGGCGATCACCGCCGCCGCACGTGTTTCATCTCCCAGTCAGGCGCGTTCATCATCGCCAACCTCAGCCGCATGCCGTGGCTCGACCCGGCCTACGCGCTCAGCATCGGCAACCAGATCGACCTGACGGCCGCCGACATTCTCGGCTTCGTGACGTCCGATCCCGAAATCGAGGTGATCGCCGCCTACATGGAGGGTTTCCAGCCGAACGACGGCCTTCGCTTCGCGGCCGCGGTCCGGGAGGCGGTGCGACGGGGCAAAGACGTTGTCTTTTACAAGGCGGGCCGGACATCGGAAGGCCGATCGGCCACGGCGGGGCACACGGCCAGCGTTGCGGGCGATTACGCGGTCTGCGCCGCGGCACTTGTCGAGGCTGGTGCATTCGTCGCGAACACGTTCGACGAATTCTCCGATTTTCTCCAGCTCTCGGTCCGGCTCCGCGGCAAGACCGTCCGCGGTAACCGGCTCGCCGCGGTGTCCAACGCCGGGTTCGAGTCGGTCGGAATGGCCGACTCGATCCACCAGGATACCGCCGAGCTTCGCCTCGCAACGTTCTCCATGGAAACCAGGCAACGGCTCGGCAGCCTCCTCGCCAGCTTCAAGTTGGATCAGCTCGTCGACGTCAAGAATCCGCTGGACGTCACGCCGATGGCGACCGATGAGGCGTTCGCCTCCCTGGTCGATACGCTCTTGGAGGACGACGGGGTGGATGCCGCCGTCACCGGCGTCGTCCCCCTGACGCCGGCGATGCAGACACTCCCGTCCGGCGAGGGCCATCACGAAAACGTGGATGACCCGTCGTCGATCGCGGGCCGCCTCGCCGCCACCGCTGCGGCACACGAGAAGCCTGTCGTTGCGGTCGTGGACTCCGGCGTCCTGTTCGACCCGCTGGCTGACGCCCTGGCCCGGGGAGGGCTGCCGGTCTTCCGGGCCGCCGATCGGGCGGTGCGCTCGCTCTGCCGCTGGACCGCTATCAAGATCCGAAACGGGAGGCTCCGGCTGCCGTGAAACCCAGACGCACCCGCATGACGGCCGACTGAGGCGCACAACCTCAACGTGAGTTGGAGGGCGGCCACCCGGCTCCGGGATCTACCACCGGCATTTCCGGATCGCAGAGCTCAAACCGCTCGGCATCGGGAGAGGCCCGCATATCGCAGCGGTTTTGAACTGCGCTCGCCGTTGCGGCGTTTCCCGCGGCGGTGCCGCGGACAACGTGCCACGAGCGCACCTGCCCACCCTGGTCGCAACACCACGCTGATGGGCGCTCCACGGTCTCACGACGAAAGTCCAAAGATATGCGGGTAGACGACACCATTGTCGTGACGGCTATGTTAGGCTCGGCGGGTATGATTCATCGGGCAGGCCCACTTCCCGTCGAGGGGCACTATGACGCCGGCAAGACACCCCTCAGCGGTTGGCTGCGAGCGGGACACAGGCATCACGGACTCCGGCCGGAAGGGCCGCCTCACGAACCGCCACCAGGGAAAGCTCACGGAGGGTTACGAGGGTGAAAACCAGAGTCGCGGTTCGTACCGCCCAGGCACTTGGAGTGTTCGGGATCGCCGTCCTCACCGCCTTGGCGAATTCGATGAGCGCGGAATTCAACGCCGGTCACGGCGTCTCCCTGCTCTTTCCCGCAGCGGCCATCGCGGTCCTCGCCGGCATGTTTTTTCGATGGTGGGGGGTTGCAGCCGTTTTCGCGGGGTATCTCGTTTCGCCGTGGGGGCCCGCCACGATCGGGCTGGAACAAACATTCTTCTTTGCACTGACCGGAGCTCTCGAAGCCGCCATCCCCGCAGCGGTTCGTTTTCAGGAAACCGGGCCAACTGTCAATCGTGTTCTTCGAACGGTGCTCTACGGCGCAATCTTCAACACCTTGGTCTCGGGGGTTGCCGGCGTCATCGGCATCTGGACGTGGGCCGCCATTCCACTGACCAGCCAGCAGATAGCGATGTCATTCGTTACATGGGTACTCGGGGACATGATGGCCATCTTTCTCGTGGCGTTTCCGACCATCCTTCTTCTCAAACCGGGCGTTCTTCTGGACGACGACGCCAGGCTGTGTTTTAGGAAGTGGGTCACGGGATGGCGCGCTTTTCTTCCGTTCATCGTTCTGATCGCCGCGGACATCGCCGCAATGGACATCCTCGTCCCGAGGGCAGGAATCAACATCCACTGGCTCGGGGCCTTTCTGGTTGGCCCGGTCCTCGCAGGGGCCGTTTTCGGCGGTGTCGGCGGGGGGCTGCTCGCGGCCGGTATCTCGGGACTGGCATACGTCGCAGAGGTCGTACACCTCCTTCTTCCCGCGGGCCGTGCGGCCGTGTTCCAGGCGATCATGACGACGTATGTCACCCTCGCGATCTTCATCGTTGCCGGGATCGTCGCGGGCATCTTTTCCGGCCGGAACAGGGTACTGCTCCACGAGCTTGACGAACACCGGCGGCTGCTTCAGAAAAACTTCGAAAGCGTCGTAACGGCGCTTGCAGCCGCGATCGAGGCCAAGGACAAGACCACCGAGGGACATGTCCAACGAGTTGCCAGGCTCGCCTCCCGCGTTGGCCGCCGCCTCGGCATCGAGGGACCCCGGCTGGAGATCTTGCGGTACGCCGCCATCCTTCATGATATCGGCAAGATCGGTGTGCCGGAGCTGATTCTCAACAAGCGCGGTCCACTCACTCACGACGAACGCAAGGTCATGGAGAGCCACGTGACAATCGGCGTCGAGATCCTCGAGACCGTCGATCTGCTCCGTCCCGCGATCCCCTCCATTCGCTACCATCAAGAGCGATGGGACGGGAGAACCGACATGGAATACCCGGGATACTTTGGCCTTCAAGGCGAGGAGATTCCGCTCGAGGCGCGGATCATCGCCGTCGTCGACGCATTCGACGCGATGACGAACGACCGGCCCTACCGCAACGCGATGACCATCGCCGGAGCTATCGCAGAGCTCCGCCGCGAGGCGGGGCACCAGTTCGACCCCGCTGTCGTCGGGACCCTGCTTGCCCTGTTGGAAAACGAGAAGGATGAGGACATTTCAGACCGTTGGCCGGTCCTTGGCGGCCGTACCGAGGGTTGGATCGCCAGCAGCGGGTAATCTCCGGCGGGCGGTGGGACCCCCAGCGCTGACCGGACCGCTGGACCCCCAAACCTGTCGATCCTTCCGCGAATCGGGATCAGCCTGCCTTCAGGCGACTGCACAACCGCCCCGGGCCACTCTCCCTTTCATCCACTCGAAGAGCCGTCATCGCTCCAAACCGCGGTAACGGCCACACTCATGCGTCGCCACCGTCTGGAGCCGGGGCTGTCGGGAACAGCGAAAAATCAGGGCTGAGCTGTTCAAGGAATACCGGTCCCAGCAGACGGTAGGTCACCCACACCGGGAGCAGAATGACAGTTCCCACGTACGGGAGAGCGAGAACCAGCCATCCGACGCAACAGGTCAAGAGCCCCACCACGACGACACTGATACCAAATACCACGGCGAGGATGATCACGAACAGGTTGTACACGATGAAAACCCCGGCATACTGCTGCAACCAGGGAATAAAAACCTTCCACGCCTCCAGGACGCTCAGGTTGAACCGGTACATCACCGGGATGATGAAGCTCTCCACCCAGAGGCGGATGAAGAGGAGGACGATGGCTGCGAGCGCGAGCACGGCTCCGAGGAGACCGAAGAACAGGATGCCACGGTGGATGAACCCGGGCATTCCGGCGGCGCCGAGGATGCCAAGACCCACCGCCCCCGCCACGAGAAGCGCCATCGTCACGATCGACGCAAGACCAAAGCCGAGCCGCCACAGAAAGAGCGAATCACCAAGGGCGCCGAGACGTTTCCACGGTTCGATGACCCTGGCCCTCCCGGTGACGGCGTTATCCAGGAATACGAGCTTCGCGCGGGAGCTCACCCAGAGCAACGCCACGGCGATCATCAGGACCAGGATACCCCCGAGCACAACCAGCATCACCATCCCCGGATTGGCCGAAAGCCTCTCCATGAACCGGTCCGTCGCAGCGCCGAGATGATGAAAGAGCAGCGTCGGATGATCCTGGCGATTGGCGTTCCCCCGGATCCCGAATGCGCCACCGTGAAAGAGGTTCGCCAGCCATGCCGTGAATCCCATCACGAGCCACGTTTCCAGCATGAACGGATGAAAGAGAATGCGCTTCGTGCGGGTCCATGCCCCGCGGAGTGGTGTGAAGTATTCGATGTTCATGTGCCCCCTCCAGGTTATTCCGTTCCAATCGCCGAACCCACCCGCAACGTCTTCTCTTAAGATTACGGCATCTGACGGCCAAAAGTTCCAGCCCCTTGGCAACGCGCTGCGCGTGGCGGGCTCCCGACGGGCCGCTCTCCCCAAGGCCGGAGGTCCCCATGCGCCCCTTGGTGGCCTCTTCCATGTAGAATCCACGCATGGCTCTCAGCCCGCATTTCTCACGGACTTTTGTCGCGAGACGGTGGAGACGCCCGTCGGTGTGGCGTTTCGACCAAGGCGGGGCCAAGGCGTGCTCGAAGCACGCCGGCGGTACCACTACCGCGAGAAACGCTGCACTGACGAGCGTCTCCGCCGCAGCAGGAAGTGTGTGAGAAATGCGGGCTCGCTCCCGCCGTTGGCTGATTCTCGCCTCGGCGCTGCTGAGCTTCTTTTCCGTCGGTCTCACCTTCTTCGCGGTCCCTCCGCTCGTCCCCCAGCTCATGGCGCGGTTTGGACTGGACAATCTCCAGGTCGGTCTTCTCATGGGGGCCATCGCCCTGCCGGCGATCTTCCTCTCCATCCCCCTTGGCGCCGCAGTGGACAGGTGGAACGCTCGGCCGGCCGGCACAACAGGCCTGGCCACGATGGCCATCGGAGCGACCCTGTTCGCCCTTGCCACCAGTTACCCGGTGCTGCTGGTGGGCAGGTTGCTGTTCGGTGTTGGCGGACTCGTCATGAACCTGGTGCTTGCACGCCTGGTTTCTCAGGCCTTCGCGGGACGAGAGCTCTCCCTGGCCATGGGTCTCTTCAACGCCGTCTACCCCGCCAGCATGATCGTCATTTTCTCTTTCCACCATGATCTACTCAGGCTTACCGGATGGCGCGGGGAGCTTGGCATCCTCGCGGCCGTTGTCCTCGTTGCGCTCCCTCTCCATCTGCTTGCCGTCCCGTCCGAAGCGCCGATCCGCACTCCAGCCGCCTTGCACCGGGGCCGTGGAGACAAGCGCCTGTCGCGGCCGCTGGTCATGCTCGCCGGCTCGTGGATGTTCTTTTTCGCGGCATTTGCATCGGTCTTCACGTTCGCGCCACAATGGGCCGGCGGCGGCACGAAGGGGCTTGTGACGGTCACGGCCATCACCTGGGTCTCACTCCTGTGTAACCCTCTCGTCGGGCACCTGATCGACCGGTTCGGCGGACCAGCCGTCTGGGCCGGCGCGGGCCAGGCCATCCTGGCGGCTGCTCTCGTCCTGATGGCCGTTGGCCTTCTTCCCCCGCTGGCAGCGATGTTGCTGATCGGTGTCGCTGCCGCCGCGGTACCGACCGCCGTGTACTCGCTACCCTCCCGCATCGTTTCCCCGGCACAGATCGGCTTCGCGTTCGGGTTCATCACGGCTTTTTCGAACCTCGGCACCCTGGTCGGGCCAGCCGCCGCGGGGGCGATTCGGGATGTCACGGCCTCCTGGTCCCCACTCTGGCTCGCATTGGCAGCCGTCGCAGCCATTGGCGCCATCATCACGCCCCTTCGCATCCCGAAGCACAACGGCCCGGGTAACGGTAGCGACACGCCATCATGACGTCCGGGCCGAAGCGCATCTGCACGATCGTCCGGGGCCGAATCTTCATCACGCAGG
>JAADFN010000046.1 GCA_013152895.1 Acidobacteriota bacterium
TGCGTTGGGACGAGGCGACGTCGCGGTTCGTGGTTCACCCCTGCGGGACGGGGACCCAAGACTTCCCTTTGATCGAGGGGATGGCATATGGAGTTACCCCGGTTGAGTGGACAGGTTCGCACGTGGGTGAGATGAATAGAAGAAGCACCTCCTTTCGAAGTTTGCGGGTGATTGGTAGGCGAGAGCGGAATGAAGGCGGTGAGGGTTGTACCAGCCCTCGATGAAGGAGAAGATGGCGAGGCGGGCCTCGCGATGGGACGGGAAAGTTCGTCGATCGAGGAGCTCGCATTCGAGGGTTGCGAAGAAGCTCTCGCAGAGGGCGTTGTCGTAGCAGTCGCCCACAGATCCCATAGGGGGTCGGACGCGGGCTTCTGTGCACCGGTTCCCGAAGGCGATGGATGTGTACTGGCAGCCCTGGTCAGAATGATGGATGACGTGGCGAGGTTTCCGTTGCTTGAGGGCCTCGGGAGGTGTCGGGGGGCCGGGATTTGCGTCGGACGTGGTTGACACCTGCGGCGGCGTGTGTTAGAAAAGCCGTTCCTGAGAGAGGTGTGTCATGGGCGATTATGCGATTGTGGAACATGGTGGAAAACAGTACCGGGTGGCTCCTGGAGATGAGCTTCTCGTGGAACGGACCGAACCCGACCTCAAGCGCGGCGACAACCTGTTGTTTGAACGGGTGATGCTGCTCAGCCGCGATGAGGACGTCAAGATTGGCGCGCCGACGCTGGACGGTGTGCTGGTTCGTGCCAAGGTGCTCGCTCCGGAACGCGGCGAGAAGGTCATTATTTTCAAGAAGAAGCGTCGCAAGGGGTACAAGAAGACCCAGGGCCACCGGCAGAACTATTACCGCGTCCGGGTGGACGCCATCGAGGGGTGAGGATATGGCTCATAAGAAAGGTCAGGGCTCGAGCCGGAACGGCCGTGACTCTCACGCCAAGAGGCTTGGTCCGAAGGTGGGTGATGGTCAGGAAGTGACGGCGGGGTCGATCCTCGTCCGCCAGCGTGGGACGCATTTCAAGCCGGGGACCAACGTCAAGCGTGGCGGAGACGACACCTTGTTTGCGGTCGCCACTGGACGGGTGAAGTTCGAAAACCGTGGCCGCATGGGCCGCTTCATCAGCGTTCAACCCAGCTGACATTCCTCCTCCTGCCCACGCCATTATGTTTATCGACTCCGCGCGCATCACGGTCCTCGCCGGCCGCGGAGGAAATGGGTGCGTCTCATTCCGCCGTGAGAAGTTCGTCCCGCGGGGCGGTCCCAACGGGGGGGATGGCGGGCGGGGAGGCAGCGTGATCTTCCGGGTGGAGGAGGGGTATAACACCCTCCTGCACATTCACCATCGCCGCACCGTTCGAGCCGAGCGTGGGCGTCATGGGTTGGGTTCGAACAAGACGGGTGCGGGCGGGAAGGACCTGGTCGTACCGGTACCCCCGGGGACGGTGGTCCGCGACGTGGCAACGGGCGAGGTCCTCGCGGATCTGGTCCGGCCCGGCGAGGAGGTCGTCGTGGCCCGCGGAGGACGGGGCGGGCGGGGAAACGCGCGTTTCGCCACCGCGACGAACCGCGCTCCGCGCCATGCCGAGGAGGGGGAGGCGGGTGAGGAACGGGAGCTCGAGCTCGAGCTCAAGCTTCTTGCGGACGTCGGGCTCGTTGGCCTCCCGAACGCCGGGAAGTCGACGTTGTTGTCCAGGGTGTCGTCGGCCCGTCCGAAGGTGGCCTCGTACCCGTTCACGACGCTCGAGCCGCATCTCGGGGTCATGCAGGTCCCCGGCGAGGCATTCCGGACCCTCGTTCTGGCGGACATTCCGGGCCTGATCGAGGGGGCCCACGCAGGCGCCGGCCTGGGGATTCAGTTCCTGCGACACGTCGAACGGTGCCGCGTCCTGGCGCACCTGGTCGACCTGGCGGACGAGGCGCCGATAGGGGATCGTGTCAGGGCCATCCGGGGAGAGCTGCGATCCTATTCGACGGCGCTGGACGAGCGCCCATGGGTGCTCGTGGGGACCAAGGTCGATGCGGTGGTAGCCGGCGTCCGCGCTGCGGCGCTCGAAGATCTGGAGAAAGTGGCGGTACGGTTCGGCGTTGAGTGGCTTGCGGTTTCGGCGGTGACCGGCGAGGGGATGAACCGCCTGGGACACCTGCTCTCGATGCTGGCCGGGTCGCGGGAGGTGGGTGTCTGATGCGGCGCATTGCAATCTACGGCGGGACCTTTGATCCGTTCCACTTGGGACACCTGATCCCAACGGTCCGCGCCGAGGAGACGTTCCAGTTCGACGCGGTGTACTTCGTCCCGGCCGGTGCACCCCCTCACAAGGAAAAGGGAGAACTCTCCCGCGTCACGCACCGCCTGGCGATGGTGACCGTGGCAACGCTGCCGTACGAACGTTTCTTCGCCGGAGACGACGAGGTCTTTCTCTCCGGCCCGACGTACACCGTCGACACGGTTCGCCGGTACCGCGAACGTTTTCCGGACGCCCACCTCTATTTCCTGCTTGGCTCGGACTCCTTCTCCCAGATCGCCACGTGGCATGACTGGGAGTCTCTCACCCAGATGACCCACCTGGTCGTCCTGCACCGCGCGCACATATGGGGCGATGAGCTCCGGAGGAAGGTTCCCGAACAGCTCAGGGACAGGATGTGCGTGGTTGCGCCGTTCGAATCCGTTCCCGATCCGACCCATCTGACGATCTACCTGCTGGACCATGAGCCCTTCCCGATCTCAGCGACCTCGATCCGGGAGCGGCAGCGGCGTGGTTTGCCGATCCGGGAGCTGGTGCCCCACGAGGTGTATACCTACATCGAGAAGTACGGTCTGTACAGGCGGCACGGGGAGGTCAGGCGCGATGCTCAGTGAAGATGTCAGCGGCCTGGTGCAACACGCGGCACAGGCCGCGTGGGACAAGAAGGCATTCCAGTTGGTCGCCCTGGATGTCACTGGTATGACGTCGCTGGCCGATTCGTTCCTGATCTGCTCGGGTGCTCACGAGCGCCAGGTCGGTGCCATCGCCGAGGCCATCCGGCGGCGACTGCGGGAGCACGGGCGGCACCCGCTCCACGTGGAGGGGGAGCGGCGGAGCGAGTGGATTCTTCTCGACTACGGCGATGTCGTGATCCACGTGTTCACCGAGGAAAAGCGGGCGTACTACGCCCTGGAAGGGCTGTGGGGTCAGGCAAAGCGCCTCGTCCTCCGGGAACGGCCGGGCGGGTCGGGACCTGACTCGGCCGGATGAGGATTCGTGTTCTGTGGCTGGGTCGGCCGGGAGCACAGGGACTTGAAGCCCTGGTGGCGGACTATCGGAAACGGACCGGCCGCCGCTGGCCGGCCGAGGACGTCCGTTTGAAACCCGTCCAGGGAGGGAGGGGCGAGGATCCGCGCCGGGTGCTTCGCGCCGAAAAGGAGTCGATCCTCCAGCACGCCACCGCGAGCTGGAAGCTGATCGCTCTCGATGAGCACGGCGAGGAGCTTTCAAGCCCCGAGCTGGCCGCGATGATGCGGGCCTTCGAAGACAGCGGTGTGCCTGGTCTTTCGTTCGTCATCGGGAGCGACCTGGGCCTGGACCCGGAAATCGTCCGGATCGCCAGCCGGACGCTGTCGCTCAGCAGGTTGACGCTGCCGCATCTCCTGGCACGCCTCCTGCTGTGGGAACAGCTTTTCCGGGCGGCCGATATCGTGTCGGGTGGCGGATATCATCGCCGCAGCATACAATGGAAGACGGACGGAGGTTCATCACGATGAGAGCACGGGAGATCGAACGGTACAAGAAGCGGCTCACGGCGAAGCGGATCGAGCTTCTGGACCGGGTCCGGCAAGCTCAGGACACGGAAGTGACCGTTGGCGAGGAAAAGGCCGCAGACCTGGGAGATCGTGCGCTGAGCTCAACGTCCCGGACCGTGTTGCACCAACTTTCTGCGAGTGAACGGGGAATTCTCCGGCGCATCGACAAGGCCCTCGAACGTATCGACGAGGGCGCCTACGGGACGTGTCTGAATTGCTCGCAGCCGATCCAGAAAGGACGCCTCGATGCGGTTCCCTGGGCCCGGTTCTGCATTGAATGCCAGGAGAGGCTCGACCGGGGTGAGATCGAAGACCTCGATCCGTGAACGGCCCCAGGAGAATGGCCGCAGCGGCCCTGCCATTGCGTAACGTGGGCGTTTGGGTGGCCGTTTCGAGAGACGTGGATGGATGAGCGGCGAGACCGTTATCCTGGTCGCCTCGAGCGACGATTACCTTCTTGAAGAGGCGGTCGCCGAGGAGGCTGCGAGGCTCTCGGAGAGGCTCGGCGGAGCCCCTATCGTGCCCCTTGCCGACGAGATGGCCCCGGAGACGGCTGCGACCGAGCTGACAAGTCCGTCGCTGTTCGAGCCCCGGCGCGTCCTCGTCATGGCCGACGCCCGGGCCTGGGTCGATGCCAGGACCCCCTCGGGCGCGCCCGCAGTGACGGCCATGGATGCGGGGCCGCTCGTCAACGCTCTCGAAGCCGGCGTTCCGGAGGATGTTGGCCTTGTCCTGGGCGTGTGGGCCGGCGCAAAACCGTCGGGTCCGCTGGTCAAGGCCGTCGCACGCGCGGGGCGGTTCCGGTGGATTCCGGTCCCTCCAGCGCCGAAACCGTGGGAGGACGTTGTTCTTTCTCGGGAACAGGTGCAGGTGCTCGAGGGCGTTGTCGTACGTGCGGGCGGGGATGTCTCTTTCGAGCCGGGAGCGCAACAGCTCCTCCTGGAGAGGCTCGGATTCGCGCCCCGCCTCCTCGCCCAGGAAGTCCGGAAGCTGTCCGCGGCGGCAGGCGTCGGAGGCCGGGTCGACGAGGCGCTCGTCCGGCGCCTGACATTCCCCGCACAACGCTCCCTGGACGGCGTGCGGGATGCCGTTCTCGGCCGGGAGCCGGCGCCGATCGTGGATCTCGTCGCGGCGGCCGAAGCCGGCGTTCCGGTACGAGATTGGCGGGGCCAACCCCTGCCCATTGCTGTTCTCCCGGCCATGCTCTTCGGCCAGGCCTTCAACCTCTTCGAGCAGCTGCTCTACCTGCGGCGGGCCGTCGCGGTGCTGGGAGCCTCGGATGAAATCGTCCCCGCCCGCACCTCGAGCCGTCAGTGGTACGCCCAGCGGTTCAAAGTCAAGGGGGGGCTCGGAGAGAGGCTCCTCGCGTTCATCGCGGATGATGCTTCGTCGCCGTTTTCCGGGAAGAAGAAGCCGCCCAGCGTGTGGAGCTTGAGCAAGCTCGTCGAGGGCGCCGGCAAGTACGGTGAAGCGCAACTCGTGGGGCTCCTCGCTGGCGCCGGCCAGGTCGAGGCGGCCATCCGCCGAGAGAGCGGTCTGAACGCCCTGCTCGTATGGCTGATCGGCGCGCTCAGCGCTCAACCGGCTTGAAGCCGTCCCTGGGGGGCTCCAGTTTCCAACATGAACCTACAGGACGTCTTCCCAGCCCGCATCGCCCAGGAGGGTGACGATCTCCTTGACGCGTTGATGCTCTGATCGCGGAACCACCAGGACCGCATCGGGCGTCGCGATGATGATGAGATCGTTGACGCCTGCGGCGGCGATGACAGGCCCGCCGGAAATGGCGATGTTCCCCGTGGCATCGAGCATCGTAATGCGGCCGCGGGAGATATTCCCGAGCGCGTCGGCCGGAAGAACCTCGGCGAGGGCGGCCCATGACCCAACGTCGGACCATGCGAAACCCACCGGCAACGTCCATGTGCGTTGCGCCCCCTCCATGATCCCGAAATCGACGGAAGTCCTGGGAAGTGTGGGATAGATCTCCTGGAGGACCCGCGCCTCCCGGTGTGTCCCGGCGGCCTCCGCGATGGCCTTCAGGCCCCGGTCCAGCAGGGGAAGCTGGCGGGCGATTTCGCCGAGCAGCGTCTCTGCGCGCCACGCGAACATTCCGGAGTTCCAGAGGTATACGCCCGAGTCGACGTATCGCCGGGCGGTTCGGGTATCCGGTTTCTCGACGAAGCGGTCGAGCACGTGGATCTGGTGACCGTGCCGCACGGTTGCGGCTGCCCCGATCTTGAGATAGCCGTAGCCGGTTTCGGGCCGCGTCGGACGGATACCGAAGGTCAACAACCCGTTTTCCTCGGCGACGTGCTCCGCCCCGGCGCCGAGGGCCCGGCGCAGCGCCTCCGCGTCGGGAATGATGTGATCGGCGGGAAGGACGAGGCACACGGCATCCGGATCGCTCAGGCTGATGATCGTTGCGGCGTACCCGGCGCAGGCGGCCGTGTCGCGCCCTGCCGGTTCGATCAGGATGTTACGGCCGGGGATTTCGGGGACGAGCTCCCGGGCGAGGCTGGCCGTGTGGCCCGCAGTGACGATCCAGATGCGTTCGGCGGGAACCAGCGCCAGGATGCGCTCGACGGTCGTGCGGATGAGCGGCGTGCCGTCGATCAGGGAGAGGAACTGTTTCGGCCGGCTTCGCCTGGAGGCGGGCCAGAATCGGGTCCCGGACCCTCCGGCCATGATGACGGCGTGGAGCATGATGGCCTCCTCAGGTGGACGTGCGGCCGGCGATGAGAGCTGGCAGCTGGGAAATGGCGGCAATGGTCGTAAAGCCGTTGTGTGGGAACTGACCGGCGCGGTCGATCAGCACGGGCGTTAAGCCCACGCGGCGTGCGCCTTCATAATCCTCGAGCGGGCTGTCGCCGACATGGACGACCTCGACCGGGTCGACGCCCAGCTTGTCGAGGGTTCGGAGAAAGATGCCGGCCGCGGGTTTTTCCACGCCTTCCAGGCTCGAGACGCTGATGGCGTCGAAAAACGATGCGAGCCCGAGTTTCTCGAGGAGAACCGGGAGGCGGCTGTCCCAGTTGGAGATCAGCCCGAGAAGGTACCCGTCACGTTTCAGCCGGTCGAGAGTCCCAAGGACATCGGGGAAAACCTCCCAGACCTCCGGCCGCGTGAATTCCTCGTACAGCGTGTCCAGAGCTTCCATCCAGTCGGCATCGTGGCCCAGCCGGGCCAGGACCTCCTGGACGAACGCACCCCACCAGGCACGTTCTCCTCCAGGTGTCACGGCGTAGCGATCCGTTCCGGGTGGCGTCTTGAGCTGGGCCTCGGCCCAGACCTCGGCGAAGATCGGGCCGACTTGCTGGGGGCTGACGGGGCGTCCGAGGCGGCTGAGCACGTCGGCGTAGATGACCGGTGGGGGGGGGTCGGCCGAGAGCAACGTGTTTCCGGCATCGAAGGTCACGGCACGAACGCGGCAAAGAGCCATGATGGCATTGTACGCGACCGCG
This sequence comes from Acidobacteriota bacterium, assembly GCA_013152895.1. Lineage (GTDB taxonomy): Bacteria > Acidobacteriota > Thermoanaerobaculia > Thermoanaerobaculales > Sulfomarinibacteraceae > JAADFN01. Next base: position 7,238 of record JAADFN010000046.1, read on the forward strand.
CCCGCCGGTGCAGCTCGGGTGCAGGGTTGTTGAGACACTCTCGTTCCGTGTCGTCCGGTCGTGCAGAGGTGCTTCTGGAGGTTTTTGGGATGTCGTTGTGGGCGCCCGGGAGGCCCGGCCTTTGGCCGGCCCGCGGTCTTGATCCCGAGCCGTTCTGCACGCGAGGGTGCAGCCCGTCTCGCGCTCAATCCCGCCGGGGCTGGCGCCCCGCCCCGGGCTTGTTGCTTCGTTGGGGCGGATCGCAGCATTGCTTTGAGGGGAGGGGATCGCGAGGATCG
>JAADFN010000047.1 GCA_013152895.1 Acidobacteriota bacterium
CGGGGTGGTCGCGAGGTTCCGGCGGTTGGCGGGAACGAAAGGCGCGGCGCTCATTTGCCATGGAGATGTACCATGATTCGTGTATCGATGTCTTGGCGGTGCGCGGGGTCGGGGGCGTCATGTCCCCGGCGGAGAGAACCCGGGATGAGGGGTATGGGGGGCAGCCGATGGAAACCACGAAACGGGAGATGCTCAGGGCTCAGCGCGCAGAGCTGACGGAGCACTTTATCTACTTGAAGCTGGCAAAATCGATCTCGAATGAGCAGAACGGCGAGATTCTCCGGAGAATCGCCGGCGATGAGAAGCGGCATTACGACTTCTGGGCGTCGTTGACCGGCGAAAGGCTCAGGCCGGATAGGCTGCGGGTCGCGTGGTACGTGTGGCTGGCGCGGCTGCTCGGCGTGACGTTCGCGCTCAAGCTGATGGAGCGCGGGGAGGTGGTCAGCCAGTCGAGCTACACCAAGATGCAGGACGTCGAGGGGATCGAGCGCATCGTCCACGACGAGGAGGAGCATGAACGGGAGCTGATCGACCTGCTACACGACGAGCCTCTCGAGTATGCGGGCTCGGTCGTGCTCGGCCTCAACGACGCGCTGGTGGAGCTGACGGGGGCGCTGGCAGGCCTGACGCTGGCGTTCGCCAACGGGAGGGTCGTCGCCATGGCCGGCTTGATCACGGGGATCGCAGCCTCGCTTTCCATGGCGGCGTCGGAATACCTGTCCTCCAAGTCGGAAGCCGATATCGCCGGTGCCGGGGAGGGGCCAAAGAGTCCGGGCAAGGCGGCCGTCTATACGGGCTCCGCCTACGTCGTGGCGGTTTTTCTCTTGATCCTGCCGTTCTTCCTGCTTGCAAACGTGTTCGCGGCCCTCGCGGCAACGCTGAGTGTCGCCGTGCTGATCATTGCGGCTTTCACGTATTACATCAGCGTGGCGCGGGAGCTCCGGTTTCTGCCGCGATTCCTCGAGATGGCCGGGATCAGCCTTGGCGTCGCGGCGATCAGCTTCGGCATCGGGTTCGTCGTCCGGAAGGTTTTCGGCGTGGATCTCTGACGAACGTGTACAATATCGCCCATCGGACAAAGGAGGTCACGATGAGATTTCGCAGGGTATTGACATGGATGATCCTGGCGGCGGCCATTCCGGCCATGGGGATGGCGGACGTCAAGATCGTCACGAAACAACACGTCGACGCCTTCACGATCATGGGGCACACGATGCCGGCTCGCGACGTCACGACGACGACGTGGATTACAAAGGACAAGATGCGGGTGGAGAGTCCGAAGGACGTCGTTATCGTCAGGCTCGACAAGAAGAAGATGTACATCGTCGAGGGCGGAGGCGCCGCATACAGCGAGCTCGACCTTCCGATCGACTTCGCCAAGCTGCTTCCCGCCGGGATGGCGGGCCCGATGCTCGCGATGATGAAAATGACCGCAAGCGGGGCGACCAAACCAAGAAAATTGGCAAGTGGATGACCCGCCGCTGGGATGTGACGATGAATTCGTCGATGGCCAAGGTGCACCAGGTCCAGTGGGTCACGAAAGACGTCAAGCTGGATCTTGCCGCATACAAACGGATGGGCGCCGCGATGATGAAGCTTCAACCCGGCATGGCGGATGCCATGGCCGAGCTCGAGAAGATCGACGGGTTTCCGGTGGCCGAGGACACGGAGACGCAGATGGCGATGGGTTCGGGCGCCAAGATGACGTCCCACACCGAGGTGGTTTCCATCACGAACGAGCAGGCCCCGCCCGGAACGTACGCACCCCCGGCGAATGCGAAGGCCAAGCCGTTCAACATGATGAAAATGATGCAAAACCGCCAGTAAACGCACCCGGCGGCGTTCCCCGCGTCATCCCTGGCGTGGATGGCGCGGGTTCATTGCGCCGACCCGCCGGAGGAGGAGCATCGTCTTGTGCTCGGTGGGCCAGGCGAGCAGCATCAGGAGACCGGCGGCAATCACGTACCACACCGTCGTGTGGGGCCCCGCGCCGGCCTCGGCGTTGATCAACCCGCACACAACGATCACCTCGAGGCGGACCAGGACCGTCACGGAGACCCGGAAATGTCCCGAGAGGAGACGCTCGACGTCCTCGTGACTGTCGAAAGCCTCCCGGATCCGATGAAGCCGTTTGGCGGCAAACCGGTTGATGGTGAAGGCGTACCATGCGGCGATGAGCGCCGTGATGGCAAGAACGGCCTGGGGCGATACGAAGTCGAGCCGTTGCCGGGGGAGGAAGAACGCGCCCGCACCAGCAACGGGGATGGTCACGAGGAATACGGCCGTGACGACCCGCATGCGCAGCAGGTGACGGCGGACGCTCTGGACGAGGCTGAGCTGCTCACTGTTCACTTGGAGTCTCCTTTGGCGCATCCCCGCGCGGGCCGTTTTTGGACCGGGTCCGTTGATCGAGCCCCCAGACGAGCCCGGCCCACGTCGCTGCCAGCAGTCCGTTCAACGGCGTCTGCAGGCCGAATCCAACGAACTCGTGGAGACCGCACGCCGTGAGCGCGAGCGCGGCAGCGGCGGCCGGATAGCGCAGGTCGAACCGGAGTACACGGGTGCGACCCGGCCGGAGGATGGCGGCAAACCCGGCCATCAGTAGCAGCAGCGCACCGAGGCCGATCGCCCCTCCATCGGCCGCCAGCTCGAGCCAGTCGTTGTGAGCTTGCTCGAGCCGGAGCGAGCCGGTCGGAGGCTTGTCGAGGCCGATAACGTCCGCGAAGGCGCCGAGGCCACACCCCACGGCCGGGCTTCTCTCCCAGAGAGCCGCCGTGCCGCGCCAGAGGTCGAGCCGCGTGTTCCCCTCGACGCCCCGGATGATGAACAGGTCTTCGAACCGGTCGTGCAACGGCTGGATCCGGTTGAAGGCGAGGAACGCCGCAGCTGCGATCAGCACCGAAGCGACCAGGATCCACGGCCAGCGGAGCCCCCGGTGTCGCCTGCGCCACAGCACCAGCGTCAGGAGACCGGCAAGCGCGAGGAACAGCACGCCGCCCCGCGAACCGCACCGGACGAGGGCGGCGAGCTCCAGGATGACGGTTGCCGAGGCGCCCAGGAAGATCACGGCCGCCTGCCGCCGGCCCTCGCCGGGGAGCCGGAGCCTTCGCGCCGCAGCTGCAAGGAGCGCGAGGGCGGCCGGAATCGTCAGCTCGATCGCGAGCGCAAAATGGTTGTGATTGACGAACGGGCCGTAGGGACCGCCCCCAGCCGTGTTTGCGCGCACCAGGAGAACCTTGGCGGGCAGGCCCTGCTCGGTGGCGAGACCGAGGATGGCGAGGAGGCCTCCAGCGGCGGCGAGCGTGGTCAAGAGGAAGGGGATTCCAGTCCGGGTGCCCGCCATGCGGGCCGCCGTCATCCCCACAATGACGGCAATCGCGATCGTTGCGGCCGCCTGCGCCGTCGCCGAAGGGGCCACGGAGAGGGGAAACCATCCGTGTGCGCCGACCGAAGCGAGACCCGGTTCGATCAACCGTCGAACCATCGCCGGAAGCGGCAGGAGCTGCACCAGGACGAGGGCCCCGAGGATGGTCACGGCCGCCCGCGAGCTCCCGGGAAGCTCGGGAACCTGCCGCATCTCGATGGCGAGGATCAGAACGAGTGCGGCCGTCAGCACACGCGTGATGGGATCGACGCCGGCGAACGCCACGACGTTGCCGAGCACGATGACGGCGAAGAGGAGCCGGTGGATGCGCAGAGCGGGTACGTTCATTCCCGGGGTTCGGGCGTGAAACGGTATCCCACGCCGCGCACCGAATGGATGTAGCGGGGACGTCTGGGATCCGGTTCGAAGTACCGTCTCAGGCGGACGATGAAGTTGTCAATGGTTCTGGACGATGTCGAGAACCGGTACCCCCACACCCTTTCGAGAATCTCGGGCCGCGAGACCACCTGGTTCTGCCGCTCCACCAGGAGCTTCATCAACATGCACTCTTTCTCGGTCAGCTGGATCGTCCTTCCCTTGGCATGGGCTTCGAAGGTGCGAAAGTTGACCTCGTTACCGCCGAAACGGACGATCTCGTTGTTTTCCGGCGTGTCCTGATACCAGTCCTGACGCCGGAAAATGCCCTGAATCCTGAGGATGAGCTCTTCGAGGAGGAACGGCTTCGGGATGTAGTCGTCGGCGCCGACCTTGAGACCGAGGAGCCGGTCCGCATCGGAGGACTTCGCCGTTAGGAACAGGATGGGAACCCGGCTGCCGGTCGCACGGATCCGGCGGCACACCTCGATCCCGTCGAGCTTGGGCATCATGATATCGAGCAGGATCAGATCGAACTGGATCGACGTGGCCAGGCGAAGCCCCTCTTCCCCGTCATGAGCGATCGTGGTGGCGTACCCCTCGAACTGGAGGTTGTGGGCCAGGCCTTCGGCGAGGTTCTTTTCGTCGTCCACGATCAGGATATGACGTTTCATTCGGTGCTCTCCTCAACGTTCGTCCTTTCCAGTGTAATCTGGAACACGGTTCCGTGCGGACCGGTCGAGGCCACGCCGACCGTTCCGTGGTGGGCCGTGATGATGGCCTTGACCAGGAACAGGCCGAGTCCCGTTCCGGACGCGGTCCGCGTCATCTCGTCTCCACTCCGGAAAAACTGGTCGAAAATCAAGGGGATGTCCGCCTCCGGAATACCGTGTCCGTTGTCCTCGACCGTTAGCGTGGTTTGTCGTTCACGGGCGTGAAGGCCGACACGGATGACCGGCGGGTCGCCCCCGTACTTGAGAGCGTTCTCGAGGAGATTCGAAAGTGCGATGGAGAACGCCTCCCGGTCCACGCGGGCGAAGATCCCGGGCTCAATCTCGGTACGGATGTCGACCTGCGTCGCGGCAGCCCTCCGTGTGAATGCGGCGACGGTCTCTTCCACGATGAAGCTCAACGAATCGATGTCGAGGGTGATGGCTCTGCGGCCGGTGGCGTACCGCGTCACTTCGAGGACCTTCTCCACGAGGTTGCCGAGCCGTTCCGTATCTTCGAGCGCGTGCTCCAAGAACCGTTTTGCCGTGGCTTCGTCCGCCCTCCGGCGGAGGAGCGTTTCCAGGGAGAGCCGTACCGAGGCCAGGGGGGACTTGAGCTCGTGCGTGATCGCCGAGAGGAAATTCTGATGCTGCCGCTCGAGCTCGAGCTCCCGCCGCAGGCTTATCCACAGGAGCCCCATCATGACGAAGATCAGGAGCGCAAAAAAACTCCCCTCGGATACCACCATGAGAATGTGGCTCCGGGACATGGACAGGGCCTGGGCCCATCGCTGTGGCGTCGGCCGGACCTGGAACGAGGTCAGCGGCGGGGGAAGGGTGACGCCCGGAATCCGCGCCGCGTCGGAAACGCTCACGATTTCGAGCCCTTCGGGCGGGGTCATGAGCCGGTGAATCCAGGCGGCTGCTGGAATCGCGCGAACGCGTGTCTGGCCCGCGGCGACGATCAGCTGGAGGTTCCTTCCGGAGGCCGTCCAGCCGGGGGGCGCCTGCTTCCCGGACAGCGGCTCGATCCGCACGAACGGCGGGGGAAGCGGGGCGGCGAGGCCCGGTGCGCCCGCCAGCGCCGAGGCCAGGGCGTCCGCGGCGCCTGCAAGCTCTGCCCGAATGTGCTCGGCCGCAAGCCGGGAGGCGGCGGTCATCAGGCGACGTTCCAGGTGGAGTCGGACGCGGGTCTCCCGGATCGTGAAGACGATCCACCAGCTGAGCTGAGCATTGACGACGATGACAGCGAGAACGGCAACGATCAGGTGCCTCATGGTCAGCTGGCCCTGGCGGCGCATTTCAGGAGTATACCCGGTACGGCGCGTCATGTGCTGGGGGGAGCCCCGGGGTGGTCGCCCCTGTTGCGGCGACGGTCCTGGTGGCGAGTATTATAATTTCTTGACTTGAGCAATCTTTTCTATAAGATATTGCCAATCGGTCGACGGACCCTATTACCGTGCCGGAATTCAACGGTGGGAGGAAGTGGCGATGGACCAGGATCCCAAGAACCTGCAACCTTCGCGTCGTTCTTTCGTGGATTGGCTTTTGGGAACCGCTTTCGGGGCGGTCGTGGTCTCGGCGTTCTACCCGGTTTTCCGGTACGTCATGCCTCCGAAGGTCGTGGAAGCGCAGACAAACCGGGTGCTGGCCGGGAAGGTGTCGGAGATGAAGCCCAATTCGGGGAAGATTTTCAGGTTCGGCTCCAAACCGGGCATTCTCATCGAGACGCCCGGCGGCGAGATCCGCGCCTTCACCGCCATCTGCACACATCTCCAGTGCACCGTTCAGTACCGGCCCGACCTGGAGCAGATCTGGTGCGCCTGCCACAACGGCCACTACAACCTCAACGGCATCAACGTGGCTGGCCCTCCTCCCCGCCCCCTTCAGCCGTACAAGGTGGCGATCCAGGGTGACAAGATCTGGGTCTCCCGGGGGGCATGAAGCGTGCGTATTCTCGATTCGCTCTACCGTTTCCTCGACGATCGCCTCGATCTCAGCCCCCTCATAGAATTTGCGCGCCACAAGGAGGTGCCACGCCACCGGTTCAGCTGGGCCTACTTCTTTGGCGGCTTGACCCTCTTTTTCCTCTTTGTCCAGATCTGCACCGGGATTCTCCTGCTCCTCTACTACCGGCCGACGGCCGAGGCCGCTTTCGAGAGCGTCCAGTTCATCATGACCCGGGTGACCTTCGGCTGGCTGATCCGGTCGATCCACTCGTGGTCGGCGAACCTCATGATCCTGTCGGCCTTCCTGCACATGTTCTCGGTCTACTTCATGAAGTCCTACACCAAACCGCGCGAGATGACCTGGTGGAGCGGCTTCGTGATGCTGGTCCTGGCGATGGGGTTCGGCTTTTCCGGCTACCTCTTGCCGTGGAACAAGCTTGCGTTCTTCGCGACCCGGGTGGGAACCGACATGGTGAGCAAGGTGCCGTTCACCGGCGACTGGCTGCTGCACGTCATGCGCGGCGGCGACGACGTGACGGGGGCGACGCTGACGCGTTTCTTCGGCATTCACGTCGCCGTCCTGCCGATGCTGCTGACGGCCTTTCTCATCATGCACCTGGCCCTCGTACAGCGCCAGGGAATGCACGTCCCGGCCTCGCTGAAAGCAGAGGCGGACCGCCGGCCGGCCATTCGATTCTTCCCCAACTTCGTGTATCGCGAGCTCGTGGTCTGGCTGGTTGGCCTGGCGCTTCTGGCGGTCCTGGCCGCTTTCTTCCCCTGGAAACTCGGTGTCAAGGCTGACCCGTTCGCCTCCGCCCCGGCCGGAATCCAGCCCGAGTGGTACTTCCTCTTCATGTTCGAGACGCTCAAGAAGATCCCGGCGATGGTGTTCGGTATCGAGGGCGAGCTGCTCGGGTTGGGCGCCTTCGCGCTCGGTGGTCTTTTCTGGTTCTTGATCCCCGTCCTTGATCGCAAATCGCAACGGGGAGAACGGTCACGGTTGTTCACGGTCATCGGGATCGTTGTTCTGACGTACATCGCCGGCACGACCATACTGACGTTCCTGGGGGTGCTCTCGTGATGCGTGAAAAGGGTGATGGATTTGCTGCGGCGGTGATCGCCATCGGCCTGCTGATTGTCGCTCCCGGGGCTGCTGCCGCCGGAGGGGGCGCGGCCGGCCGGGCGAAGATCACGGTCACCTCGGGCGGCACCTGCCAGGGCTGCCATCTGGGGCTCGGTGACGCGAAGCTCCACGATCCCGCCGTGGGCTTCAATCACGACGTCCATAACCGGCCGGGCCTGGGGTGCGTCGCCTGTCACGGCGGCGATCCGAAGGCCGAGGATCCGGAAGAGGCGATGAGCCCGCGGCGGGGCTTTCGCGGCGTGCCGAAACCTTCGCAAATTCCGAAGCTCTGCGGCTCCTGCCACGCGAACAGCTCGTTCATCAAGAAGTTCGCGCCGAACCTGCCCACGGATCAGCTGGCCCAGTACAGGACCAGCGTGCACGGGAAACGTCTCGCTGCCGGTGACACCAATGTCGCCACATGCATCTCCTGCCACGGCGTGCACGGCATCCGGGCGGTCAAGGACTCGAGATCGTCGGTGTACCCGACCCACGTGGTCGCGACCTGCGCACAGTGCCACGCGAACAAGGCGCTGATGAGCACGTACGGCATCCCCAGCGACATCGTGGAGAAGTACAAGCGTTCCGTGCACTTCGAAGCGCTCACCAAGAAGAACGATCTCTCGGCCCCGACGTGCAACGACTGTCATGGCTCGCACGGCGCCACCCCCCCGGGAGTGTCATCGATCTCCAACGTGTGTGGGACCTGCCACGTGAAGAACATGGATCTCTTCCGGAAGTCGCCCCACGCGAAAGCTTTTTCCGAGATTGGTGTCGGCGCCTGCGACGGGTGCCACGGCCACCATGACGTCACGGTTCCGGACGATGCGAAGATCGGCGTCGGGAAGGGTACCTTCTGCGGGCGTTGTCACGATGCGTCCGATCGCGGGGGGGAAGCCGCCTCCGGAATCAGCGCTGCCCTGACCCTGGCGACCGACACCGTCGACCGTGCCCGGACCGAGGTTCAGGATGCCGAGAGAAAGGGCATGCTGATGGAAAAGGCGGAGATCAAGCTCCAGGAGTCCCACCAGGACCTGGTCGAAGCTCGTACGGAGGTTCACCTGGCCTCTGTCTGGGCCGTAACAAAGCGGGCGAACGGCGCCGTGGCGGCCGCGAAGGCCGCGCTCGACGCGGCCGCCCGGGCGCGCAAGGAGATCCGTTACCGGCGCCATGGGCTCCTGATCGCCCTGGCCCTGATCCTGATCGCCCTGGTTGCCCTGATCCTCAAGATTCGGAAGATCGAGCAGTAGCCTGGATGATGCATCATCCGTGGCGGCCGCCTGCCCGCCTGGGCCGGCCCCCGGCACGGGTGGGATGGTAAGGTGAGCTCGGGGGCGGGCGACGGAACAGTCATTTCTTGATCTGCATGCGTTCATCGAGGTTCTTCGCCGCGAGGGCGAAGTGACCGTGGTGCGGGCGCCGGTGGATCCACGACTCGAGGTCGCGGAGATTCACCGGCGGGTGATCGCTGCGGGCGGCCCGGCCCTGCTCTTTGAGAACCCGGTCGGGTCGAGCATGCCCGTCGTGACCAACTTGTTCGGCACGAGGCGGCGGGCCGAGCTCGCTTTTGGGACGCGGCCCTTCCGGTTCGTGGAGCGGCTGGCCTCTCTCGCGCACGAGCTGTTCCCTCCCTCGGCCCGGAAGATCTGGCAGGCCCGGGACGTCGGCCTGGACCTGTTGCGGGCGGGCACGAGGGGCGCCCGCTCCGCGCCGGTGCGCGAGATCGTGACCGATGACCCGGATCTCACGCGCCTCCCCGCGTTGACCTGCTGGCCGGAGGATGGCGGCCCGTTCCTGACGTTGCCGCTCGTCTATACCGAGGCGCCGGGCGGGGGCGCGCACAACCTCGGGATGTACAGGATGCAGGTTTTTGGTCCCCGGACGACCGGCATGCACTGGCAGATCGCCAAGGGCGGTGGATTTCATTTCGCCGCGGCCCAGGAGAGGGGTGAGCCGCTCCCGGTGACGGTGTTTCTAGGCGGACCGCCGGCCCTTATCCTGGCCGCCATCGCTCCGCTTCCTGAAAACGTTCCGGAGCTCGTCCTCGCATCGCTGTTGCTGGGGCGGCGCCTGCGGACGGTCAGCGGGATCGGCCCGCACCCGCTGATCGCCGACGCCGAGGTCGCGCTCATCGGCGAGGTACACCCCGGGGAACGCCGTCCGGAAGGACCCTTCGGGGATCATTACGGCTCCTACTCCCTGGTGCACGAGTACCCGGTCTTTCACGTCACGAGGGCGGCGCGACGGCGGGACGCCGTGTTCCCGGCCACGGTCGTCGGCAAGCCGCGCCAGGAAGATTTCTTCATCGGGGACCTCCTGCAGGAGCTCCTCAAACCTTTCCTCGAGCTCGCCATGCCCACGGTGAGGGACTTCTGGTCGTACGGCGAGACGGGATACCACGCCCTGTCGGCGGCCGTCGTGCGGGAACGCTACCGCCGCGAAGCCATGGTCTCGGCGTTCCGCATCCTCGGCGAGGGGCAGCTCTCGTTGACGAAGTTCCTGCTCATCACTGACCGCACGGTGGACCTGAGGGATATCCGCGCGGTCCTGGAACATGTTCTCGCGCGGACACGGCCGGAGACGGACCTGTACGTCTTCGGCGATCTTGCCATGGACACGCTCGACTACACGGGCCCTGAGGTCAACCGCGGATCGAAGGGGGTCTGGCTCGGTCTGGGGGATCCGGTCCGGGAGCTCCCCCGGACCTTCGCGGCGCCCGAGCTGCCCGTCGGTGTGGCGGACGTGCGGGTCTTCTGCGGCGGGTGCCTGGTGGTCGGAGCGCCGCGATACGCGGATGAACCGGACGCCGCGGGGCGGCTGGCGCGCCACCCGGCGTTTTCCGGCTGGCCGCTCGTGATCGTGACCGACGAGCCGGCACGGGCGGCGGCGAGCCCGATGAACTTCCTCTGGACCACGTTCACGCGTTTCGAGCCGGCCAGGGATATCCATGCAGCGTCTCTCCGTGTGAGCTCGAATCACGTCCTCCGGACGCCGCCGATCGTCATCGATGCCAGGATGAAACCGGGATATCCCGACGAGCTGTTCTGTGATCCTGAAACGGCCGAGCTCGTCGAGCGCCGGTGGCTGGAATACTTCCCGGATCGCAGCGTCGCGATGGGGGATTCAGACCGCGGTCACCTCGACTGACCCGGGCCCTGGCGGGTCTTTGAGCCCGGCCGCACGCGTTGACGTTCACCCGAAACGGGACACGTGGCAACTGCTCACGTCCTCGCTTCCGCGCGCCGCCGGAGGCGGCCCGCGAGCAGGAGCGCCGCTCCATAGGTGACCAGCGAAACCACCAGTGCGCCCGGGTCTCCGGCGGGAAGGTCCTGGAGGATAAGCTTCAGGCCCACTGCGGCGAGGGCGATTGTCCCCAGGATCGCCAGCTCTTTCTTGGCCGGCAGGCGGACGCCGAGGGCGGTCAGACCGAGGGCGGCCAGGCTGCCGAGCACGGTGCGAACGGCCGCCAGCGCTCCCGGCGAGGCGGTTGGTAACAGGGCCGATGTGCTGGACACGGCCACCGCCCACAGCTCTGCGGCGGCAAGCCCGGCGGCGAGCGCCTGGGGCCAGCGGGGCGCGAACCCGGGCCTGTCGTGCCGGAACCGGTCGATGAGCAGGTACAGGACGGACGTGGCGAGCGCCAGGCACACGATGAGCAAACTCGGAAGCCGTGGCTCGGCCAACAGCGTGTGGCCGAAATGCCAGAAGCACCCGGCGGCGAATCCAGCCAGGGCAACCATGATCGCCGACTGCCCGGCCAGCGATCCGCTCTTCAGGCGCCGGGCCGTCAAGACAGCGGCGAATGCCGCAACGGTCCAGATGACGGCGCGTGCAACGGCCGGCACGAGGAGCCAGGTGCCAGTGATGAACAGGATGAGGCCCTCGGCGATGAAGAGGTAGAACGCGCGGTTCTGACCCTTGAACCGGTCCACGTATGCGAAGGCGACAACGTAAGCGACGGCGGCCAAGGCCAGCGCGAGCCACGCCAGCCACGCGCAGTTGCCGCCGGAGCCCCGGCAGATCCTGACCGCGCCGGAGAAGCCGATGATGAAGGCGATCGCCGACTGCAGCGCTTCGAACCAGTTCAAGTCCCGCGAACGGAATGCGGCGCGGGATGCGGACAGCGTGACGTACCCGATAAACAACCCGAGCGTCAGGACGATCGCCACGTCCGGGGAGAGGTTGCTGTACGGTTCCGGTGGCCCGCCGGGCGTGGCCGCAAGGTTGGCGAGCTGGAAAACAGCGACGTCCACGACGAACGCCGCGGGCCACCGCAGGGCGTGCCAGTGCGCGGTATAGGCGAGCACCGCCGTTTCCAGGCCGGTCAACAACAGCACGGCGACGAAAACGCCTGCTGAATGCGTTGTTACGAGAAGCGCAAATGCCGTCACCAGGCTCGCCAGGCCCGCCGAGTTTGCCGTGAACCGGAGGCGGAACCGGACACCGACCACCATGGCGCCGGTCGTGACGAGCGCGAGAAGCGCCGCCGCCGCACCGGGGGTGAGCGAGCCGAAGCGGGTCGTCGTCTCCCAGATCAGCGGGTAGGCGATGATGACGGCAGTGGCACCGTAAAAGGCGGCCGAAAGCCGGTTCTTGACCAGACCCGAGCGGGTTGCCATCACGAGCCACAGGAGACCGTAGACGAGCCCCAGGATCATGCCGGTCCTCGGGGTGAATGTCCCCCCTTCGGTCAGCGCCCGGAGGAGAAACGCCCCACCGAGAATGAGGCAGCTGCGCCCGGTCAGCGCGGCCGCCTCGCCGAGATGGAGATTTCGCTTGGGGCTCGGCACCGCCGTCGCTCCCCAAACATCTGCCGGGTGCTCATCGATGGTCTCCCCAGGCCAGTGTGCGGCGCCGGCGGCCACGGCGGCTTCCAGCCGCTTGACCCTCTCTTCGAGGTCGGCCACAACCTTCTCCACGCGCTCGATCCGATCCTGCATGCGCCGGTTCCTCCGTGGGGTGACAGATTGCTGGTCTGCCCAATGCTGCAACTATCTTAACGCAGCCGGACGGTCTGAGGAAGGTCGGGGATTTTCCGGGCGCGCGCATCTGGCGCGCGCCACGTCGCTTCGTGGGCATAAAGGCGGGGGATGACGGGCGTCCAGCCTCCCGCTCGAAGAGATCCCGGCTACTGCTGCGCCATCAGGTCCTGGAACACGGGAGGCTTCGGGCTGTCCTCCTCGAGGAAGATGTGGCACGTGTCGCAATCCTGCGGAATCGTGTGCTTCCCGTCGGCCGTGGACATCTCGTCGTCATGGCACCGCCAGCATCCTGGAAAATCCCGGTGGCCCAGGTTGTCGGGATGGGTCTTCCAGTCGGTTTTCATCGCGGGGAAATACGAGCGCCCATAGACCCGGGAAGCGGCATCTGCGGCTCGCCTCACGAGCTTCTCGCTCGCTGACCACACGGCCGGGTATTTCTGCTGGTAGTAGGTGAGGACCGCCCGCTGCACCGCGGTCATCCCCCCTTCGTGCGTCTTGTAACCCTTGTTGATCGCATCAAGAGCGATCTTCTTGAAGAAGGGAAGCTGCTGCATGTCGGGGTGCGCTGCAAGCACGTCGTCGAGGGCGTGATCCGGCTTCTTGAAGAGGTGCGTGGGCCGGTTGTGGCAGTCGATGCAGTCCATCACCCTGGCCTTGGCCTTGATCTCGGCGATCGGTGGAAGCTTGTCGCTCTTTCTCGTGTAGGTGCGGACCTGGCCGTCGGGAGTCGTGAGCTCGACCCACACGATCTTCTGCCTGTGCTTGTCTGCGGCGTAGTACATGATCTTGTTGTCCGAATAGATGTGCCACCAGTGGATGCCGCCGTGACGCCCCAGGTCCAGGCTGCCGCCACCGGTCTTGATCAGCATGGCGGTGTACGAGGCCGTGTTGTGCTCGTCGGTGTCGAAGGTCGCAAAGACCTTCAGCTTGTCGCCGTGGTGCTTCATCGGCCAGTGGCACTGTTCGCAGGTCTCTCGCGCCGGGCGCAGGTTGTGGATTGGCGTTTCGATCGGCCGGTGGTAGGTTCCCCACGCCGTTTTCCAGACCTGCCGGAGCCCGTCCAGCTTCGAGCGCACGAACCACGACGCGCCAGGACCGATGTGGCACTGGACACACCGGACGCGCGAGTGGGGCGATTGCTGGTACGCGGTGTACTCCGGCTGCATCACTGTGTGGCACGTGGTTCCGCAGAAGCTCACCGTGTCCATCTCATCCACCGCCAGGTACGACGTGGAGCCGAGAATGATCGCGTTGACCGCAGTGAGCAACAGGACCGTCATGCCGATCTTCCGCAAGTGGGGATCGTTGAAGTCCAGTCGCGGATACACCGCGAGCTCCTCGAGGCTCGCCCCGGTGGCCAGCAGCTTCTTCCGGCGCCGCCACATGCCGATCGGCATGATGATGAGTCCGAGGACGAACAGGGCCGGAAGAATCAAATACGCGAAAATCCCGACGTACGGGTTGCTGAAACCTCCCGAGAGCTCTGCGATCATGAAGATGATGATCGTCAACGCCGAGACCGTCGTAACGATAAACCCGGTTATCGTGATCGGGTTGTTGGCGTAATTAAAGAGCCGCCGTATCGTGTTGTGCCTGGACCTGACCCGGTCGACCATAGCGTCCTCCCTTTACGAGCGCCGCCCCGTCGTCGGACGGGCGGCGGAGATTCTAGCAGGCCGGCACCACTTGCACAAACCTTCACAAATTGATGGCGTATTCGCGACGCTTCCGCTTGAAATGTCGTTGATGTCTGGATAGAGTAACGCACCGGACATGTGAAAACGTTCGACGCGAGAAAGCGAGGTGTTGCGTGGGGGATCCAGCCGGTAGAAAGATGCACGCACGGCCAATTGTTACAATGAGAACTTGTGATACGCGGGCCAGGGCCGTACCTGCAATTCTGTCCGTGTTGCTTCTTTTCGCGTTGGCCGTTCCGGTTTTCGGCCAGGAGAACTCGGAGTGCATGGCGTGTCACGACGACAAGACCCTGACGGCGATGGTGGGCGGCCGGGAGGTTTCAGCGTACGTCGATATCGCGGCCTACCGGGGCTCGGTCCACGGACGTCTTCAATGTATCGCGTGCCATTCGGACCTCGAGGGCAGCGAGTTTCCCCACCCGGACACTCTGGAACCCGTCCGCTGCTCGAAGTGCCACGAGGACGTGGCGGCACAGCTCGCCAAGGGTCCCCACGGGAAGTGGGCGAAGACGCCGGGAGAGCCCTCGGCGAATTGTATCTCGTGCCACGGAACGCACCATGTGCTGGGACCGGATAACCCCGCCTCGCCGGTCAGCCCCGCGCACGTGAACCGCCTCTGTGCGCGCTGCCACGAGAGCGAGGTGGCCAAGTACCGGCGTGGGATTCATGCCGTGTCGAACGGGGCAAGACCGAATGCAGCATGCACCGATTGCCACCACGGTCACAGCATGGCGCAGCCGAAGACCGAGAGGGTGGAGCTCGAGACGTGCGGACGGTGTCACCCGGAAGAGGCGAAGCGGCAGGCGAAGAGCGTCCATGCGCGGGCGGCGTTGAAGGGCGATCCGCTGGCGCCGAGCTGTATCACGTGTCACAACCACCACGAGATCCTGCCCTCTTCGAATTCGAAGTCCCCGACCGCCAAGCTCAACGTTCCGATTCTCTGCGGCCGCTGTCACCACGAGGGATCGAAGGTTTCTTTGGAACGGAACATTCCGGAGAAGAACATCCTCAAGAACTACTCCCTGAGCATCCACGGCCAGGGCCTTTACAAGATGGGCCTTCGGGTGACGGCGGTGTGCACGTCCTGTCACAACGCGCATCTCATCCTCGACATCAACAACCCCGATTCCAGCATCAACCCGGAGAACGTGGCCAAGACCTGCACCAAGTGTCATTCGCGCATCGAGCAGGTTCACGTGAAGGTGATCTCCGGCAAGCTGTGGGAGCAGGCGCCCCACGAGATTCCATCGTGCGTGGATTGCCATGCGCCACACAAGATCCGGCGGACGCCGGTCGATCTCCAGCGCGTGGCGAACAAGGAGTGCTTGCGCTGCCACGGGAACAAGAACCTCTCCATGACGAAGGGCGGTAAGAAGATCTCCCTGTACGTCGACGAGGCGGCGTTCAACGCGTCGACCCACGCGAAGGTGGCGTGCGCCCAGTGCCATTCCGAGGTCAGCACCGCGCTCAAACGCCCGTGCGCTGCGATCAAGCACAAGGTGGACTGCAGCACCTGCCACGCGGAGATCGTCGAGCGGTACCAGACCGGCATCCACGGGAGGATGGCGGCCAAGGGAGATCCGAATGCGCCCACCTGCCTGACGTGCCACAGCGCCCATGCGACCCAGAGTCACGAGATCCCGTCGTCG
Organism: Acidobacteriota bacterium; assembly: GCA_013152895.1. Taxonomy (GTDB): domain Bacteria; phylum Acidobacteriota; class Thermoanaerobaculia; order Thermoanaerobaculales; family Sulfomarinibacteraceae; genus JAADFN01. The sequence continues at coordinate 15,850 of JAADFN010000047.1, forward strand.
CCGACCTATGCCATGAACGTGCCAAAACTCTGTGGGAGGTGTCATGCGCAGGGGAAGCCCGTCGCCAAGGTTATCGAGAAACAGATTCCGCTGGCGAAGAATATCGTCAACAGCTACGTCGACAGCGTTCACGGCCAGGGCTTGCTCAAGGCCGGACTCGTGGTCGCGGCCAACTGTGGCTCCTGCCATACGGCTCACCACGAGCTGCCGAAGAGTGATCCCGACTCGTCGGTGAACCCCGCCCACCTGGCAGACACCTGCGGTACGTGTCACCAGGGAATCGAGCGCGAGTTCAAGACGAGCATCCACTGGCCGGGCAACGCGAAGACGAAGAAAAAGCTCCCCACGTGCGAGGATTGTCACACCTCGCACACGATCAGCCGCATCACCGCCAAAGGCTTCCGGACACGAATGATGAACACATGTGGGAGGTGTCACCAGGAGGAAGCCAAGACGTACTTCGAGACGGTTCACGGGAAGGTCTCCCGGCTTGGCGACGTGGGGGCCGCCAAGTGCTACGACTGTCACGGTACCCATAACATCCTGCCGCCGGACGATCCCCGGTCGACGCTGAGCTACAAGAACGTGGTTCACACGTGCCAGAAGTGCCATCCCGGCGCGCACCGGCAGTTCGCGGGCTACCTGACGCACGCCACCCACCACAACCCGAAGAAATACCCGTACCTGTACTACGCCTACCTGTTCATGACGATGTTGCTCGTCGGGACGCTTGCCTTCTTCCTGCTGCACACCGCGTTCTGGCTGCAGCGCTTGTGGCGGGACCGGGAGAGGTGGCGAGCCATGAAGGCGGCGAAACGCGACCGGTTCTACGTGCGGTTCAGCCTCACCCAGCGGATCATGCACCTGGTGATGCTCCTGTGCTTCTTCACCTTGGCCATCACCGGTATGACGCTGAAGTTCTCGTACATGGGATGGGCGGTCCTGATCTCGCACCTGCTCGGCGGGTTCGCGGTGACGGGCATCCTGCACCGCATCGCGGCCAGCATCCTCATCGCGCTCTTCGCCTTCCACATCGTCCAGATCGTCAAGCTCAAGCGGGCTTCGGGGAAGAGCTGGCTGAAGTTCATCTTCTCCAAGGACTCGATGATGTTCAACTTGAACGATGTCAAGCAGTTGTGGCAGCACTTCAAGTGGTTCATCGGACGCGGAGAGCTCCCCAAGTACGGGCGGTTCAGCTACTGGGAAAAGTTCGACTACTTCGCGGTATTCTGGGGCATCTTCGTGATCGGAAGCACGGGGCTCATGCTCTGGTTCCCGACCGTCTTTACCCTTATCTTCCCGGGATGGGTCATCAACGTGGCCACCATCATCCACAGTGACGAGGCCTTGCTGGCCGTGGCGTTCATCTTCACGATCCACTTCTTCAACACGCACCTGCGGCCGGACAAGTTCCCGATGGACCCGGTGATCTTCACGGGGAGAGTCTCGCTGGAGGAGCTCGAGCACGACAAGCCGGAGGAGTACAGGGATCTCATGGAAATGGAGCACCCGGAGAAGAAGATCGCCGGGCCGATGCCTAGCAGGAAGCTCCGTTGGATTCGCGTATTCGGGCTCACGGCGCTGACCGTTGGATTGGCGCTCATCTTCCTGATCCTCTACGCCATGGTGTTCGGGTACCGCTGATGCGAAAGGTGGCTGCCGGCCCCGGTGTAACCGGGGCCGGCCCCGCAGCGCGCCCCTTGGGCCCGGAGCAACGGGCTCCTCTCGCCGTTTTCTTCGGCTTTTCCGCCGGCGGAAGATGGTGTAGGATGAGCCCCCGGCGTGGAGCTTCGTGGCTTGACGCCCGGGCGCCGCAGCCCGTGGGACGACGTTTCCAAGGGCATCGGCAGTGTATGAGGTGCGACCCCATCGTCTAGCCAGGTCGAGGACACCGGCCTTTCACGCCGGCAACACGGGTTCAAATCCCGTTGGGGTCGCCATTTTCTTCACGCGTCTCGGATCACAGCCACAGCATCGAGACCGCATCGAGGAGGCGTTGGGCCATCAGCCTGTTGTGACGGTTGATCTCCTCCCGTCGCGGGATCGTCTCGTACGGATGGGGCGGGTCGTGCAGGGTGCGTGGCGGGTCTGGTCCGAGCTCCTTTCGCCATCGCTCGATCCACGCGGCGGGCAGGTTCTCGAAGATCGGGTACCCGAAGAGGACCAGGTAGAGAATCGTCCAGATGCGTGGCGTCGCCTCGAGGGAGTACCCGCCGCCGAGGGTCAGGAGGAGCCGGCCTGCCGAGAAACGGTCCGCATAGGTGAGGATCCGCCGGAAGAGAGCCTCGTACGTCTGGGTCGTCAGGAGGAGATCGGCGAGGGGATCGGCGAAGTGCGCATCGGCGCCCGCCTGGACCACCAGGACGTCGGGCCGGAAGTACTCGAGCGCGGGCTGTGCCACCATGTCGAGGACCTCCAGGTAGTTGTCGCCCTCGGTGAACGGCTCCAGCGGGACGTTGAGCTTGAAGCCCCGGCCCATACCCCTGCCGAGCTCGTGGGTCCAGCCGGAACCGGGGAAGAGGTACTCGCCTGACTCGTGAAGGCTCAGGGTGAGAACGTGGTCGTCGTCGAAGAAGATCGACTGAACGCCGTCCCCGTGATGCACGTCCACGTCGAGGTAGGCGACGTGGAGGCCCCGCGAAGTCAGATCACGGATGGCGATGGCGAGATCGTTGAACAGGCAGAACCCTGAGGCCAGGGCCGCCCGGGCGTGGTGCAGTCCTCCGCCCATTTGCAGGACCTTGGACGCCTTGCCCTCGGCGATCATCCGCGCTCCGGTGAGCGTCCCCCCGGCGATCCGGGCCGCTCCAAGGTCCATCCCTGCCTTCATCGGGTTGTCCTGGGTTCCGAGCCCATACTCGAAGCGCGGGTCCGCGGGGGAGCGGCTGACATCGGCGACAGCCCCCAGGTAGGCGGAATCGTGAACCGTGGCGAGCTCGTCCTGCGTGGCGGACTCGGGTGCGACGAGCTCCACCGGCACGCCGGCCTCGTGGAGGAGATCCAGCACCATCTCGATCCGCAGGGGGCTGAATGGATGATCGGCGTCGAAGGCGTAGGCGCCGTACTCGGGATGGTAGAGAACTACCGGCATGACCGCTGCTGTGGCCAGACGATGGTGATGCCGGCCTTGCAGAGAGCTTCCGCCAACGGCCGGGTTTCGATCGATGCGACCCGCAGGACCAGCCTGAGGTTGCCCGACTCGTCGGGGTAGCTCAGGATCGACTGGATGTTGACGTCGCGCTCGCTGAGCAGTCCCGTCAGGCGCGCCAGCTCGCCCGGTCGGTCCGCGAGACTCACCTCAAGCCGCCCGGATGGACGGTGGACCCCTGTGAGGCGGATCATGGCGTCGAGAAGATCGATGCCGGTGAAGATGCCGACCAGCGCGTCCTCCTCCAGCACCGGCATGCAGCCAATCTTGAGCTCGCGCATGGTGTGGGCTGCGACCTCCACCGGGTCCAGCGGGTCTGCCGTGGTCACGGGGGATTTCATGACCTCGCCCACGGTCGCGGAAGGCGGAAACGGTCTCGTGGCGAGGGAGCTGGTCGCGAGCCGGAGGTCCCGGTCGGTGACCAGGCCCACGAGGCGTCCCTCGCGGAGAACGGGCAGATGCCTGATGTTCCTGTCGTTCATCAGCCTGTATGCATCCTGCAGCGAAAGGTCCGGCGATGCGGTGATCGGGTTGCGATGCATGATCTCTCGTACAAGCATCTGACCTCCAAGCTCAGGGCCCTGAACCGGCCGCAGAGAAGCCGGCCGGGCTCAGGCCGATCCGGACATCTTCGTGGACGACCGAACATGTGCTCGTGCTCCCGTCCAGGGGAGCGCGCAAGGTGGCGCGCAGTGCGGCCAGCCACGGGACCTCCTCGATCAGCTGGGAAATCCTGCCGAGAAGCTCGGCGACGTCCTCACCGTCCCGGATGCCGGCGGCCGCCACGGTTTCCTCGATATCCTGGTCGGTCAAGGGTGTGATCCGGATAACCGGTCTCGTACCCGGGACGAAAAGCTCGATCAGCGGTCCGAAGTACGGGTCCGGACGCACGGTGAGGGTGATGGACGGATCCTCCTTCTCGAAGCCGGCCACCGGGATGCCAAAGCTGGCGAGGATCGTGCGGGCACGTTCGCCCTGCACCCAGACCAGCCCGTCGCTCTGGCCGGCGTCCTCCAACGCCGCCTTGGCCTCGGCCCTGGCGGCCGCGGCATCCGTGCCCTCGTACCACGCCAGCATGCCGGCCTTCCGCCGGCGGAAGGCGGCGTACCGGACGGCCTTGCCCAGCGCCTTGGGCGCCGATTCGGGGAAGAGGTACGAGGGAAAGACGTACGCCGAACTGTCCCCCCGATCTGCGGGAACGGGCCGGAGAGCGCCCTGGAGCCCCATGAAGCAGAGGAGCGTAGGTTTGGGAAAACCGATGTTCTTTTCGGCCTCCACGTAGCCACGGTGGATGGCCCGTGCGATAGGCTCCCCGGCGCGTTCGCCGACGCAGACAAAGCTCACGAGAAGGCTGTCGACCTCCTCGTTTTCGAGCGCCATCTTGACGGCGCCTTCGTAGGCTTCCGGGGTTGCCAGTGGGCCGAGATCGAGAATTCCTGGTCCCGAAATCTCGAGGCCCTGCGCCTCGCTCGCATCGGCGAAGAGGGTGGCAACGCCGCGCGAGTTGCAGACGATCGCGACCCGGTTGCCCCGGGGGAGAGGCTGATGCGTCAGCAGCACGGCTACGTCGAACATCTCGTCCAGCGTCTCGGCCCGGATGATCCCGGCCTGGCGGAAGAGAGCCTCGACTTCAAGCTCGCTGCCGAACGTGCCCCGGGTTCTGCCCGACGCGGCGACCTGCCCGGCGGCGCTGCGGGCGCTCTTGACGCAGAGGATCGGCTTGCGGTGGGCGAAGCGGCGTGCGATCCGGGCGAACTTGCGGGGGTTGCCGAAAGTCTCCAGGTACAGGAGAGCCATGTCGGTGTTGGGATCCTCTTCCCAGTACTGGAGGATATCGTTTCCGGAAACGTCGGCCCGGTTGCCGGCGGAGACAAAGCTGGAAAAGCCGATCCCGCGTGCGGCGGCGTGCTCGAGAATGACGAGTCCAAGCCCGCCGGAATGAGAGAAAAACCCGACCCGCCCACAGGGAGGCAGCTCCGGCGCCAGGCTGGCGTTCAGGTGAACTTCGGGGTCGGTGTTGATGATCCCCAGGCAGTTCGGCCCGACCAGCCGGATGCCGCGGCGCCGCACGAGCTCGACCAGTTGCTGCTGGCGTTGTGCACCCTCGGGACCCGTTTCCGCGAAGCCGGCGCTGACGATGACCAGCCCCTTGGCCCCGGCGGCCGCCGCGCTTTCGGTGACGCCGGCGACGGCCTTCGCGGGCACGGCGACAACGACCAGGTCGACCGGCTCGGGGAGATCTTGGAGGGAGGGGTACGCGCGGACGCCATGGACCGACTCGGCGTGGTTGTTGACCGGGTAGACCGTTCCTTCGAAGCGCGCGTGGAGAATGTGCCGGAAGATCATGTTCCCGATGCTGCTCGTCTCCCGGGAGGCGCCAACCACGGCGACCGTCCTCGGCCGCAGAAGCGGCATGAGAGAGTTGGCAGTCGCGATGCGTTCGCGGATCTCTCCCCGTTCCCGCAGGGCGCGGGGAGCGTCCACCGGGAACTCCACGTGGATGACCCCGCTGTCGGCGCCCTGGTGGAGGTCAAAGCCCGATGAGCGGAAGACGTTGATCATCGCCCGGTTTTCCCAGAGCACTTCAGCCTCGAACTCCACGTATCCGAACGCGGCGGCGATGCCCGCCAGGCGTTCGAGGATCAGGGTGCCGATGCCCCTCCCCTGGTACGAATCATCCACGAGGAACGAGACTTCGGCCGTGCGGCCGTCGCCGTACCCGACATAATCGCCAAGGCCGATGACACGTTCGTTTTCTTCTTCTGCGGCGATGGCGAGCAGGCAACCGCGCTGGGTGAAGTCGCCGCTGCACATCTCCACGACCATCTCGTGGGGTACCTCGGAGATGGTGGCCATGAATCGCATCTGCAAGCTCTCGCGGGAAACCCGGCCCAGCAGGTCCTTGACCAGGGGAACGTCCTCGGGCGTGGCCGGCCGGAGCAGGACCCCCAGCCCATCCTTGAGCAGGACGTGCTCGCGGAACCCGGTGCCCTCGGTAATGATCCTAAACATCTTCGAACGCCCTTCCCCAAACGGTACCATGGCCGCGTGGAAATCGACAAAAACGGGGGCGGGAACCGGAATCCGGTCCCGCCCCCCACTTCGTTCGATGGGATCACACGGAGCGACCCATCGACGCTGGATGACGATGCATCAGCTCATTTCGCGAATTTTCTTGACCACCTCCGGGTTGGCCAGGGTCGTGATGTCGCCGTCGGGTTGGCCATTGGCGATGGCCGAGAGCACCCGGCGCATGATCTTGCCCGACCGCGTCTTCGGCATGTCGGGGACGATCCAGACCCTCCCCGGCTTGGCGATGGGCCCGATCTGCTCGGCGAGGGCATCCGACACCTTCTGTTGAACCTCGGCACTCGGTTCGATGCCGGGTTTCAGGGAGACGAAGATGTGTGGCACCTTGCCCTTGATCGGATCGGCGACCGGAACCACCGCGGCCTCGCCGATCTCGGGAACGACGAGAGCGGCCGATTCGAGCTCCTTCGTTCCCAGCCGGTGGCCGGCGACATTGATGACGTCGTCGATGCGGCCGAGGATACGGAAGTAGCCGTCCGGCGCCTCCACCGCGCCGTCGCCGGCGAAGTACGGCCAGTCGTGCCAGTCGGTGCTGTTCTTGTCCTTGCAGTACCGCTCGTAGTAGACCTTGACGAACCGCTCATCATCCCCCCAGACGGTCTGCATGAGCCCCGGCCACGGGTTCCGGATGATGATGTTCCCGGCCTTGTTGGATCCGGCGGGAAGAGGCTGGCTGTTGTCATCGAGGATCGCGGGATAGATGCCCGGAACACCGGGGCCGGCGGAGCCCGGCTTCATCCTGTGGATCGCCGGAACGGTGGAGCAGAGGAACCCGCCGGTTTCGGTCTGCCACCAGGTGTCGACGATGACGGCCTTCTTCTTGCCAACCACGTTGTAGTACCAGCGCCAGACCTCGGGCTCGATCGGCTCGCCGACGGTGGTCATGTGCTTGAAGTGATAGTTGTACTTGGCGGGCTCGTCCGGCCCAACGCGGCGCAGGGCCCGGATGGCGGTTGGCGAGGTGTGGAAGATGTTGACGTCGAGCTCCTCCGCCACGCGCCACGGGCGGCCGGCGTCAGGATACGTTGGAACGCCCTCGAAGATCACCGAGGAGGCGGCCAGGGAGAGCGGACCGTAGACGATGTAGGAATGGCCGGTGATCCAGCCGATATCGGCCATGCACCAGTACACGTCCTCGGGATGGATGTCCTGGATGTACTTGGAGGTGCCCGTCACGTAGGCCATGTACCCACCGGTGGAGTGCTGGGCGCCCTTCGGCTTGCCCGTGGTTCCGGAGGTGTACATCAGGAAGAGAATGTCCTCCGAAAGCATCTTCTCGGGCTCCACCTTGACGCCGCGGTACTGCGGCAGAAGATCGTTGACGATGAAGTCGCGTCCCTCGACCAGGGGCGTCTTGGCGGAGTACTTGCCGGGATAACGCTCCCAGATCAGCACCTTGTCGACCTTCTGGCCGTCCTTCTCAGCCTCGGCAACGGCGATCTCGACCTTCTCCTTGTGGTCGAGGAGCTTGCCGCTACGGTAGTAGCTGTCCGCGGTGATCAGCACGTGGCTGCCCGAGTCGACGATCCGGTCGGCGCACGCCTTGCCGGAAAAGCCCGAGAACACCTGGGAGTGGATGATCCCCAGGCGCGCGCACGCCAGCATGGTAACCGGGAGCTCCGCGATCATTGGCATGTGGAGGGTCACGCGGTCGCCGCGCTTGAGGCCGCAGAAGTCACGCAGGAGAGCTGCAAACTCGTTGACCTTGACGTACAGCTCCTTGCTCGATCGCCTCGTTCTCGGGCTCGGGCACGAAGTGCAGCGCGGCCTTGTTCTTGTACTTCGGAAGGTGGCGATCGACGCAGTTGTAACAGGCGTTGAGCTTGCCACCGGCGAACCACTTCCAGAACGGCGGCCTGCTCGTGTCGAGCGTGGTGTGCCAGTACTCGTACCAGTCGAGCATGTCTGCATACTCTTTGAAGCAGTTGGGGAAGTTCTCCTCCCCGAACCGCTCGAGCACGTCCTCGTCCGTCAGGTTGGCCTGAGCGATGAACGAGGTTGGAGGAGCATAGGTCTCCTCTTCTTTCCAATGGACGGCGATCTGTGCCTCTGTGACATTCTCGCCGCTCTTGTCGTCAGGCATGTCGTTGCTCCTTTCTGAGTCTTAGAATTTGTAGAGGGCGCTGAGAGCGATCTGGTTGCCCTTGGTCTGCGTGGAGTCGGGGCCGGTCTCGAGCTTGTCGTGGAGCCACTCGATGCCGAACCAGTAGGGTCCGACGGCATAGCGCAGATGCAGGTTGTACATCGTGTTCTTCACGCGGCCGTTGTTACCGACCCAGGTCAGGACGTCGGTGTCGTTCGGGTTGTCCATGCCGTAGAACCCGTAGAGGCTCCAGTGCTCGGTCAGGTCATACCCGAGCTGCATCCAGCCGCCCGTCGTCGAGATGTCCCCGAACTGGGTGATGGCTGCAAACTGCTGCCCGATGCCCTTGCCGTGGTAGAGATTCCCGTGGATCAGGAACCGCCCGATCTTGATCTTGCCGCCGATCTCCGCCGCCGTCCCGGTGATCTTGTTGTCGATCGCCGGATTGGGATTGATGTTATTCACACCCTTGAGGTCTTTCTGGTCCCAGTGGCCCACGATGTAGAGCTTCCACGGATATCCCGCGGACGTCTTGCCGCTGAAGTTCAGCCGTGCCTCGACCTGGGGATGGAAGCCAACGTTCGCGGCGCTCAAGGTCTTGATTGGGCTCCCAGGGCCGTTCCACGACCCCTCGAACACGCCCGCCTGGAACTGCACTTTCACCGGCGCGTCCTCGCTGCTGAGCCCCTGCCAGAGGTAGATGCCGGGGAAACGCCAGCCGACGTACCCGGCGCCTCCGTAACCCAGGGGAAACGCGATGTGCGACGTCGAAATCGGCCACTCACCAAACAGCGGGCTCCAGTCCTGGCCCATACGGATCTTCGTCTGTCCCTTGGTCAACTGGATATAACCCAGCCGCATGCGCAGGTGCGTTTGCTGGTGACTGAAGGGACCCCCCCCGTTGAACCCGCCGAAGAAGTCGGTTTCGATCAGTCCTCCAACGGTCCAACTCTGCAACTGCGGACCCTTGAAGCCGATGTCGAGCCGCGTGTTGCGAACATCACCCCCGCTGAACCAGCGGTTGTGCTCGTACTCCGGCGGCGCCGGGAATTCGGCGTCCTGCCCGTTTCCAAACACAAAATTCTGGTCCTGCATGTAAAAGGACGAGCTGATGAACCCTTTGATGAAAATACTTTCCTTGCCGAGCGGCTTCACACGCGATTCAACCTTCAACGCCTTCGGCAACCGCTCGATCTTCTTCCCCTGCGCTGCCTGTGTTTTCGTCAACCCGGCCACAGCCGCTGAAAGCTGCTGGAGCTGCTGCTCCAACCGCTGATTCGCCGCGCGCTGCTGAGCCAGCTGTTGCTGCAATGTCTGAATCTTCGTTTGTAAATCTGCCGCGCTACCCTGCTGGGCGAGCGCCGGACCGGCGAGCATTCCAAGAATGACCAACGTGGCCACAGCCAGGGGAAGAAATCCTCTCGATTGTTTTCCCATGGGACCTTTCCTTTCTATTCCTGTGGCGAGGGGCCATGCCTCGGTACGTGGAGCGCTGGGGCGTGATCCGCTCGTCACGTCGTTTGACTCAACCGATCGGCATGACCGTCTTGCCATAAATCTCGTTCAAGACCTCTGCGAGGCCGACGTAGACGGCGGAGAAGCCGCAGAACATGCCTTCCCAACCGGCGACCGCGGTGATCGTGGCACTGCCCGTGGCTTCACCGATGGCGAGGAGCCAGAAGAGGATGAACAGCGTGAAGAACACGACCTGGAGTCCCCTGTTGAGCTTGAGAGTGGCGATCCACATGACGAAGGTAAAGAGCCCCCACATGAACAGGTAGGCCACCATTCCACCCTTGGAGGCGCTGGTGAACCAGCCCCAACCTCCCTTGCCCATGAGGATGAGGAAAACCAGGGTTTCCCAGAAAAGACCGTAGGAAAGGAACGCGGTCAAGCCGAAGGTGTTGCCCTTCTTCCACTCCATCCAGCCTGCGAAGATCTGTGCCATTCCGCCGTAGAACAGGCCCATGGCGAGGATCCCCGTTCCAAGCACGATCAGGTGTGCGTTGTGGACATTCAAAAGAACCGTCGTCATGCCGAATCCGAGGAGCCCAAGGGGCGCCGGATTGGCGGATTGATCGGTTAGCGTCACAGATTGCGCCATATCGGTCATGATCGAAACCTCCTCTATAACATCATTGAGCAATCATCAAAAAAAGACACATTGCGTCGTGGGATGGCGCCTTCCGTTACGGGAATCCATGGGTGTGCCACAGAGAGAGCCAAAGCCGGCGGGACCCTGGGAAAGGTGCTTGCGTGGCCGTCGCCGTTTCCTCCCTCCGATTGCTGCGATCATCTGCCATGAGCGGACGACCTCTTTCAACTGGTAAAAGTAACCTGGGTACACCGTACTGCGTGATTTCTGCCTTGTCAAGTGGCCCTGTGGTCCGGGCAAAGAGGTTGGCTTCAGGCCGCCGGCCGCCCGGTGGGCTGCTGGTCGCGGGGTCGCCAATGGGTACAATGGGGCGATGGGATTGGAAAACCGGGCCATGCGGGTGGACACGCATGTGCGGCGGGTAGCGCGGCGGCTTGGATTGACGCGCCATGACAATGCTGTGAAGATCGCACAGGATCTGGAAGCACGGATTCCGCGGGAGGAGTGGGTGGATTTTTCGCTTCGGATGGTTCTCTTTGGGAGGCGGGTCTGCACAGCGTGGAAGCCGCGGTGCGCCGGCTGCGCCCTGCGAGAGCCCTGTCAACGGGTGGACGCCTGATGCGAGTGGCGGTTGGCACCGTGCGGCGTGCAAAGGTCGAGGCCGTGCGCCTGGCATGTGAGCGGCTCGCAGGAATCGGCGTCTTTGCGAAGGATGGAGCCGATGTGATTCCGGTTGACGTGCCGAGCGGCGTGGCGGCGATGCCGATGAGCGAGGAGGAGGGAATTGCCGGGGCCCGGAACCGGGCACGGCGCTGCTGGGAAGCCCTTGATGTCGACGTGGCCTTGGGACTCGAAGGCGGCGTTGTCGTGATACAGCATGACCCTGCGATCGTCATCTTGCGGAACTGGGCCGTTGCGTGGAATGGGAGGACCGAGTGGATCGGGAGCGGCCCAGGCATCCAGCTCCCCGCCAGGCTTGCCAACGCCGTTCTGGATGGGATCGAGCTTGGCGACGCCATCGACGTGTTTGCCGGAGAACGTGACATCAGGTCGGGACGCGGGACGTTCGGGGTCCTGACGGTAGATGTGTTGGATCGTTCAAGCGCCTTTGCCGATGCGGTGGTCGCCGCGTTGGCACCGTGGTACAACCCACTCGTGCTCGATGAGGAGGCTCGACGATGAGTTTTTTGCGTCCCGGCGCCGGTTGGATCGAAGTCATCACCGGGCCGATGTTCTCTGGAAAATCGGAAGAGCTGATCCGGAGATTGCGGCGTGCGGCCATCGCGCGGCTCCGTCTCCAGGTTTTCAAGCCGGTCGTCGATGACCGGTTCAGCGTCGACGAGGTGGTTTCCCATTCGCACTGGCGGGTTCCATCCGAACCGGTCAAGACGTCCGAGGAGATTCTCGAACGTATCGATCCAAGAACCGAGGTGGTCGGCATCGACGAGGCGCAGTTCTTCGACGGCGAGCTTCCTCGCGTCTGCTCCCACCTGGCGGATCTCGGCAAGAGGGTGATCGTGGCCGGGCTCGACACCGATTACCGTGGCGTGCCGTTCGGTCCCATGCCGGAGCTTCTCGCGGTCGCGGAGCAGGTTCAGAAAGTCACCGCCATCTGCGCACGCTGCGGGGCGCCGGCAAGCTTTACGCAACGACTCTTTCCGTCCGATGAACGGGTTGTCGTGGGGGCCGGGGATCTCTACGAGGCGCGGTGTCGGCGTTGTCACGAGCCGGATGGGCCGGTTCATATCGATGAAAGATGGCTCTTCACGCCCGAGGGGAGCCAGGAGTCATGTTGAATTTCTCAATGGATGGCGGCCGCATGGTTGACAAGCATGTGAAATTATGTACATATGCAGGGTGGAGGAGGCCGATGAGAAAATCCGCAGCTGTAGCGGTCGTATTCCTTGCCGTTTCCGGAGTGGCTCTGGGACAGTCGCTGAACTGTTCCCAATGCCATTCCGATCCCCAGGCGCTTGCAGCCGCCGGCCAAGCCATTGGCAAGACGTTCACCAAGACGCAGGTCAACGCGATGATCATCCACCTCGAGGGATGCCCGACCCACATGGACCTCACGTGCATCTCCTGCCACGCCGACATTGACAGGTTCCCGCATCCGCAGGAAACGCATCTGGCCAACCCGTGCGTCGCCTGTCACCCGGACGTTGCCAAACAGATGAATCACTCGGTACACCGGGACCCTCTTGGGGGAACGAGCTATGTGCTCCAGTGCTGGGACTGCCACGGGGCCCACCACATTTATCCTGCGAACGATCCGCGTTCGCCGATGTACCCGTACAACGTGAGCGGCGTGTGCCTGAAATGCCATAACCAGCAGAAGTACCTCAACGGTGTCCACGGCCAGGGGGTCGAGCTGGCGGGATTGACCGCGGCAGCGACGTGCATCTCCTGCCACGGGTACCACACGATCAAGTCTGTCAAGGCCGTGGGATCGCGGACCTCCCGGAGGCAGATTTCGTTTACCTGTGGCACGTGCCACGCGAAGATCGCCGAGGAGTACAGGAAGAGCGTTCACGGTGCGGCCCTGATGGCCACCGACAACCCGGACGTTCCAACGTGCGTGGACTGCCACCAGGCTCACCAGACCGCTGATCCGCGGAGTCCGAAGTTCCGGGCTGAGAGCCCCAGGCTCTGTGGGAAGTGCCATGCGAACGCCAAGCTGATGAAGAAGTACGGGATCTCGACCGACGTCTTCCAGACCTACGTGACCGACTTCCATGGAACGACGGCTGAGCTTTTCGAGGACGTCACGCCGGACCAGCCGTTCAACCAGGCGGTCTGCTACGACTGCCACGGATACCACGATGTGTCCAGGGTCACCGGCGTGGGCAAGAAGAAAATCGAGGAGAACCTGCTCAGGCGGTGTCGCCGTTGTCATCCGGGGGCGACGACGAAATTCCTGGGGGCATGGACGGGTCACTTCATTCCAAGTCCGACGAAATACCCGTGGATCTACTACGTGAAGCTGTTCTACAGGGTCGCGATCCCGAGCATCATCGGGTTCTTCCTGCTCTTCATTGCCACCGACGTCTACCGGAGTTATCGACGACGTCATCGTGGCGGGGGAGGTGCGTCATGATTCGCCGTTTCCAGCGACATCATATCGTTGGCCACCTGATCATGCTGCTCACCTTTACGGGCCTGGTCATTACCGGTTTTCCACAGATGTTCCCGGCGGCTGGCTGGGCGCACGGGGTCGTCCTGCTCTTCGGGGGCGTTTCGAGGATGCGCTTCGTCCATCACCTGCTCGGGACGATCATGGCGATCCAGCTCGTCTACCATTTCCTCGAGCTGCTGTGGTTCCAGTGGATTCGCAAGTACCCCTGGACCATGATTCCGACCCTCCAGGATGTCAAGGATTTCCGGCAGCAGATCTTCTACAACTTTGGGCTCGTTTCGCATGAGCCGCAGTACGATCGGTACTCGTGGCCCGAAAAGCTCGAGTATCTCTCGCTCGTGTGGGGCACCTTCTTGATGGTTGCGACCGGCCTGATCATGCTCTTCCCGATCCGGTTCGCCGAGTTCTTCCCCGGCCAGTTCATCCTGGCCGCCAAGGCGGCTCATGGAGGGGAGGCGACGCTGGCGGCCCTGGCCATCCTGACGTGGCACTCCTACTTCGTGCATTGGAAGCATTTCAACACGTCGATGTTTACGGGGGGGCTCTCGCGCGAGCAGTATATCGAGGAGCATCCGAAAGAATTCGCCCGCCTGTGGGGGGGCGATACCCCTGAGCCTGCCGAGATCAACACGAAAAAGTTCGCCGCTTTCGTCGCAATCGCGGTGGTCGTCGTGCTGGCATGTGTTGCCTTCGTGGTCTGGCTTCGCGCGGTGCCGACGGTTCTCCCGACGATTCGTCCTTCGTGACCGCGGCGCCTTGGACAGGTCCGGGCCGGAGGGCCTACAATCGGAAACATGGTACGCCGACTCGGTGAGATTCTGCTTGATCGGGGCTTGATCACTGTCGAGGAGCTTCACGTCGCCCTCGAAGCGTGTCACCGTACCGGGGGACGTCTGGGCACGCAGCTGTTACGCCGGGGTTTCATCGACGAGCCCGGATTATTAGAAGCGTTGTCGGACCAGTTTCATCTTCCCTCTGTACCGGCCTCGACCCTTCGTGAAGCCGGGAAACAGATCCGTTCGGTCATTCCCCTGGATCTGCAACGGAGGTTCCTGGCGGTCAGCTTCGAGCGCCGCGCCTCGGGTCTTTCCGTCGCCATGGTCAATCCTCGCGATCTCGAAGCACGGGAAGAAATAGAGGAGGTCACCGGCCTCCCCGTGCGCCTGTACGTGGCGACGGAGGTTGCGATCCTCGAGACGTTGGAGATCGAGGCCGGGGAGGTCGATAACTTCTCGTCTCAAACGGCGCCGGATCAGGCGCAGATCCCGGCTCCCCATGAGTGGGATACGCTCTGGCTGCGGCCACGGTTCGAGCCGGCCCGTTTGATGAGCATCGCGGGAAAGCGGCAACGCTACCACCGGAATGCCGCCGGCCTCGCAGCATTCCCGGAGCTGACGCCTCTTCTGGCGGTGCACGCAATGGGGGACGATCACGCGCTCGATTCGTCGAGCTACCGGGCCGGCCTGTTGAGAGCGCGCCACCGGGACGAGGTTGGACGCCTCCTGGTGGAACATGCCCGGCGGTACCTCGACCGGGTCCTGTTGCTGTCGTTGCACCGGGGCGCGGCTCGCGGGTGGATGGCCAACGGGGAGGCTCTCGTCCCGGAGGATGTCCAGACGTTGGAAATCCCCTTGCATCGTCCCGGAATCCTGGCGGACCTCGCCGAGGCGCCGGGCGTGCACGTCGGACCGATTCCGGACGTCGGGAGCAACGCGACGCTTCTTGAAGCTCTTGGAGAGCCCGCGCCCGTGGAGGCCATGGTTCTTCCCGTCCGGGTCAAGGACCGCGTCATCGCGTTCGTCATGGGAGATGTTCCAGGCGAAAAGGTCCGGCGCGAGATCGTCGGGGAGCTGACAGATGCGGCCGAGCGGGCCGGCGTCGCGCTGGAGATCCTGATCCTCAGACGAAAGATTTGACATGGGCTCAGCTCGCCTTTCGGACGAGATTGTGCGTATAATCACAAGGGCATCGTTCGCGATGATGATGTTGCCGAGGGGAGGTGCTGATGAGGTCACATGATCGTTACACCGAGGTGTTTCTGGAAATGCTCCAGCGGGCGTCGACACAACTGCCGGACGATGTTGTTGCCGCACTCCGGAGGGGGCGGGACCTGGAGGAGGATGGAAGTCTCGCGCAAAAGGCACTGGATACCATCCTGATGAACGTTGATCTTGCCCGGGAACAAACCGCGCCGATCTGCCAGGATACGGGCACGCCGGTCGTATGGGTCCATCATCCGGTCGGCGTGAGCACCAGGCTCATCGAGAACAGCATGATCGAGGCCGTTCAACGGGCGACGGCGCGCCAGTACCTCAGGCCCAACGCCGTGCATACCTTGACGGGGAAGAACACCGGTACCGGCTCGGGCGCCGGGATTCCATCCCTGCATTTCCAGGAATGGGATCATCCAGAGGTCGAGGTCCGGCTGATCCTCAAGGGCGGCGGTTCCGAGAACGTCGGGAGCCAGCACAAGCTTCCGGACAACCGGCTTGGGGCCGGGCGCGACCTGGAGGGTGTCCGCCGGGTGGTTCTCGACGCCCTTGTTCAGGCTCAGGGGAAGGGCTGTGCGCCGGGGACCCTCGGGATCTGCATCGGCGGCGACAGGGTTTCCGGCTACGAGGAATCCAAGCGGCAGCTTCTCAGGCGTCTTGAAGATACAAACCCTATTCCCGAGCTTGCCCGTCTTGAAGAGCGGATCTTCCGGGAAGGAAACGAGCTGGGCATCGGGCCGATGGGCTTCGGGGGGAAGACGACCCTCCTGGGGGTCAAGATCGGCACGCTGGACCGCCTGCCAGCCTGTTACTTCGTCACGATCAGCTACATGTGCTGGGCCGGCCGGCGTGCGGGCGTCAGTATTTCGGAAGGGGGTGATGTGACATGGCTGAGCTGAAGCTTCCAGTGAGCGAAGATGAGATTCGCGCGCTTCACGTGGGAGACGCGGTGGAGCTGACCGGTCGGATGATCACGGGCCGCGATGCGGCGCACAAGTGGTTGATCGAAGCATTCCGGGAGGATGTGGCACCGTACCTGAAGGACACCGTGATCTACCAGTGTGGCCCGGTGGTTCGAAAGAACCCCGATGGCTCGTACGTTTTCGTCGCCGCTGGCCCGACGACGTCGATTCGGGAGGAGCCGTACGAAGCCGACGTGATGTGCCGGTACGGTCTTCGTGGCGTCATTGGGAAGGGCGGTATGGGGCCGAAGACGCTCGCGGGCCTCGAGCGCTGCGGCGGTGTCTACTTCCACGCGGTGGGAGGCGCCGCGCAGGTTCTGGCCCACGCGGTGAAAAAGGTGGAACGGGTGTTCATGCTCGAAGAGTTCGGTGTGCCTGAAGCGCTCTGGGTCATCGACGTGGCGAGGTTTCCGGTGATGGTGACGATGGACTCGCACGGCAGATCGCTTCATGACGAGGTCGATGCGGCTTCGAGGGAGAAGCTCAAAGAGCTTCTCGCCCTTGAAGCCTAGGGATTTATCAACACGCAACGATAACAGCGAGGAGGTGGCTATGAGAAACAAGATTACCGTGATCGGCGCGGGCCACGTTGGCGCAACCGCAGCGTACAACATCGCCCAGATGGAGCTTGGCGACGTGGTGCTCATCGATATCGTTGATGGGCTTCCCCAGGGGAAAGCCCTCGACAT
Organism: Acidobacteriota bacterium; assembly: GCA_013152895.1. Taxonomy (GTDB): domain Bacteria; phylum Acidobacteriota; class Thermoanaerobaculia; order Thermoanaerobaculales; family Sulfomarinibacteraceae; genus JAADFN01. The sequence continues at coordinate 33,044 of JAADFN010000047.1, forward strand.
GTTCGAGTCATCGCCAATCTTCGGCTTCGATGCGAATATCAAGGGAACCAACGATTACGCGGACACGGCGGGGTCCGACATCGTTGTCATGACCGCTGGTCTGCCACGAAAACCGGGGATGAGCCGGGACGATCTGCTCTTCAAGAACATGGCCATCGTCAAGGAGTGTATCGAACGTGTGGCAAAGACGTCCCAGGATGCGATTCTCATCGTCATCAGCAACCCCCTGGATGCCATGGTCGAAGTCGCTCGCCGCGTTTCGGGATTCCCGAAGGAACGCGTCATGGGGATGGCCGGCATCCTGGATTCCGCGCGCATGCGGGCGTTCATCGCGATGGAGCTCGGCGTCTCGGTGGAAAACACGCACGCGTTTGTGCTCGGCGGCCACGGCGACTCCATGGTGCCCCTGCCGCGGTACTCGACGGTTGCGGGCATTCCGATCACGCACCTGTTGCCGCAGGAGCGGATCGACGCCATCGTGGAAAGGACGCGCAAGGGCGGCGGAGAGATCGTTGGCCTGCTGAAGACCGGCTCCGCCTACTACGCGCCGGGTCTTGCCGCGGCGCAGATGGTCGATGCCATCCTGAAAGATAAACACAAGATTCTCCCGTGTGCGGCCTACCTCGAAGGGGAGTACGGGCTCAACGGCATCTACATGGGCGTTCCGGTCCAGTTGGGCCGGAAGGGCATCGAGAAGGTCATCGAGATTGAGCTGACGGACGAAGAAAAGGTGGCTCTGAACAAGAGCGCGGATGCAGTCAAGGGCTTGTTTGCGAAGTTCCCGGCCGATCTCGCTTGAGTGTGCGTCACGACGTCGGGTGGACGGGTCAGTCCGCTGATGTGTGGCTGGCTCGTCCACCATTTCCATGACCTCTCGTTGATATCGGGCTAGGCACTTGACAAGCGGTCATCGTACGACCTATTGTAAAGGAGAGATAAGGGGGTCCGAGCGATGAAAAAGGTTGTGTTTGGCATGGTCGCCCTGTTGGTTTCGGGGGTGATTGTAGCTGCAGGGAGCTCACAGGTCGTGAATGTGACTCGTGGACAGTTTGCGCAGCTCCTGCTCAACGCTTTGGCAACCAAGGAAGCTCCCCAGCTTTCCCCGGCCAAGGCGATGAGCAAGGTCCAGGAGCTTGGGCTCATGCCCGAAAGCTGGAAAGCCGCGACGTTGATGAACCACGCCGACCTCGCGCTGGTGTTTCACACGATGGGGATCAGCTACGTTCCCAACGACCCCGAAGCGCCGCTTTCTAGGCTCTTTGCCGAAGCGCTCCTGAGGCGGTACCGCCGACAGATCGTGCATCAGCGCGGATGGGTGCTCGGACACGGTTTTTCGCCGGACAATTACCTCGACGGAGACCATGGCGAGGGAGTGCTGAGCCCGTCGAAGTTCTAGCCTGAAAAGACGTCGTACGTTGTTTGATGGACCACGCCTGGCGTGGTCCATTGTTATGATCTCTCGCCTACATGTTGCCAGCTATCTGCCGCGAGAGGGATGAACCGCACGGGCCGGGTGGCCTTGACATCCCGGGCAGAGTATCCTATTTTGAAGTTATGAGCGACCATTCAAAGGTGACGAGAAAATCATGTGGAGTTCCCGGTTGCACGCTTGTGAAGAGAAGCTCAAGGCATTTTATAAAGGCGTTGTCTCAAGATTTTGTGGCGGACCACTCCACGTGGTTCGCCCGTTGGCGGAAGGGGCTGGGGCGATGGGCCGGTTGAGATACGTGGGCGCTGCTCTTGTGGCGGTCGTGCTCGCCGTGTCGCCGCTCGCTGCGCAGACGTGGCACGGCGAGATCGGGCTCGGTTACGCGTGGCAGAACGCGGCGGGGAGCGAAAACAGCTTCCGGAGTCAACAGGCGCTGGACCAGGGTTTCGTGCTCGAGAACCTGGATCTCGCGATGAAGACCGGGCAGCGGCGGCGCTTCCATCTCCAGGCGTGGGGGTTCGGTCAGGCCGAGCCGACCGAGCACGGCCGCCTGAGCTTCGCGCCGGGAGAGAATTGGTCGATGGCTGTGAGCTACGACCGGCGGGACACTTTCTTTGGACTCTCCGGGTCTGACCTGGGAGCCAGGACCGACCGCTGGAACATCACTCGCTGGGGTGGCAGGGTCACGTGGACCGGCTGGAGCGCGGCGAAGCTGACGCTAAACGTCCGTCACGTCGAGCGCAACGGCACGGTCTTCCGGCCTTTCTACGGCCTCAACAACCTCTACCCGCTGCGCGTTGGGCTCGACGAGACGATGGATCAGGGGAGTCTGCGGCTCGTGACCAGGAGCCTCCCCGTGGTGCTCGATGTCGAGGCGATCTACTCGACCTACGACCGGCGGAATCGCTGGTCACCGGCGGGGAGCTTCTCTCTCGACCCCACCGACCTCGACCGCCTCACTGATGTGGGAACCACGATGCATGAGAGCCAGGACGTGCCCTCCGGCCGGGCTACGGCGAGCTATGCACGGGGCCGTGTCGAGACGGTTTTCTCCGTCCTGTGGAGCTCGGCGGACCTCGATGCGACCGGGGCGGGGTGGAAAGACTTCGCCGTGGACGAGGGACGGGTCGGTACGATCCAGTTCCTGGATGACCTGGTGGGATCCGCGTCAACGGACACGCTGGCCGGCGCCTACCGCCTCGCGCTTCGGCTCGGCGGGCCCTGGAGACTCCGTTTCTCGGCGGATTATCGCGACGCCAGCTCCGACTCAAGCCTGCTCGGGGAGCGGCTGCTCAAGGCCCTCAACCCGACCGGCGCCGCGCTGGAGCTGAGCACGCCGATCGACGACACCGGGCGGTTCGACACGACCGACACGAGCGGCCGCCTCGAGGTCGAGTACCGCACAGACCGGTGGTCCGTCTGGGCTGGCGGATTGGCGGCGAGCCGCGATGTCACCTGGCGTCTCACGAAAGATGGAAACCGGGTGGATGTCAGCCGGGACTCCGGCGGGGCCGTGGCCGGGGCCTCGATCAACCTCGGGCGGTGGTTGAGGGGAAGCGTCGAGTACGAGCATGGGTCGTTCCAGGAGTACGTCTTCCGGACGGACCCGAACACGGTCAACCGGGTGACCGTCAGGATCAGCTCCCACCTCAACAAGACATGGGTTCTCAACGTCCACGGGCGGTACGAGGGTTCGGACAACCCCCGCAGCATTTCTGATCTTTCGACCAACTCGACGGCCATCGGCGCAGCCCTGATGTGGTCGCCGGCCGGGGGAAACGGGGCGTTCGGCGTGGATGCATCGATCCTCGATCTCTCAACTGACACCGGCCTCATCCTCCCGACCGGGGATCATGGGACCTCGCTTTACGACACGTCGGTCCGGCGGCTGTCCACGTTCGCGAGGATCGGTGACAAATCACGGCGGCTGACCTGCCGGTTGGCGTGGCTGACGGACCAGGGGGAAACGTGGCCGGTGGACGCGTGGAACGCGGCCGTGCGTTTCGATTTCACGGTGTTCGGCCGGCTCATGGCTGGCGTTTTCGGGCAGTACTGGTCGTACGATGAGAAACGGGCCCGGGTGGACGACTTTAGCGTCACCCGGTACGGCCTCGCTCTGCACTGGAGCTTCTGATGATGCGGCGGACGATAACGATGCTGGTTGGAATCTTGGTTGGCCTGACGGCCCTGATCGTGGTCCCCCCGCTTCGGGCTGGCGAGCCGGTCACGAGCGAAACCTGCGCAACCTGCCACGTCGACGTGGCAGCAACATTCCTCGCCGGGCCCCACGGCCGGGCGATGGCGAGGGTCTCTCACAAGATCGTGGAGCGTGCGTGCGTCGCCTGTCACGGCCCCGGTGCAGCCCATATCAACGATCCGTCCACCACGAACATCGTACGGCGGCCCACGAGCACGGTCTGCGTGCAGTGCCACGCGGATCGCCAGGCCGGCCTCGAGCTTGCCACCCCGGCCCACGTTCGCAACGGGGTGGCGTGTCTGGACTGTCACCAGCCGGGCCATACCCCGTCCAACGTGGCCCACATGCTCAGGGCCGAGCCGGTCAAGCTCTGCGGAAGCTGCCACACGACCGAGGCGGCGTCGTTCAACCTCCCGTACGCTCATCGTGAGGGGGCCAACCGACCCTTCGCGTGCACCGAGTGCCATGATCCTCACGGGCAGAGCGAGCGCGGCCGCCTGAAGATGCTCTCCAACGGTGGCGTCTGCATCAGGTGCCACACGGGGAAAGCCGGGCCGTTCGTGTATCCCCACCCACCGCGAGAGGTGGACGGGTGCGTGGCCTGCCACGAGCCGCACGGTTCGATGAACCCGTGGCAGCTCACGAGGCGCAACGTCAGCGACCTCTGCCTGGAGTGTCACGCCGATGTGGCCGCGTTTCATGACCTGACCAAGGCGCGCTACCGTGCGTGCCAGACATGTCACCAGGGGATCCACGGCTCGAACCGTGATCCAAGACTTTTCGAGTAACCCCCCTACGGGAAAAAGGAGGAAAAGATGAGGCGTGTCACGATTCTTTCAACCGTTATGGTCCTCGGTATCGCCGCGGCCGCCTCGGCTGGCGGGCCCCAGCTGCGCAGCAGCCACAAGGTTCGGGCGGTGAAGCTGGTCCGTCCGGTGACCGCCGCCGCCGTCGCCCAGGGGGTGCAGAGGCTCGAATCCGTATACACGACCCAGCAGCTGGAAAAGGGCGTCTACGTCGGCGCGGAGTTCTGCCTCGCCTGCCACAATAAACCGGGTTTGCGCAACACGAAGCACTTCGAGGCGCTCCGCCGGCCGATGGTTCAGTACTCGCTGATACCGGGGAGGGGAGTGGTCGCGGACTACGACCAGAACGGTGTTGACGACTTCGAGCAGGGACTGGACTTCAATACGATCTCCTCGGTCTTCGATCCGTACAAACCCAACGCGCCGATCCTGTCCGTGGAAAACGGAACCTATTACATCACGATCGGGCAGGACAAGATGCCGGTGGTGGCAACCCAGGGTGGAACGGGTGACTGGAAGCAGCGCTTCCTGGTTCGCGTCCCGGTGTCTGATACGGCCGACGGGTACTCCGTCGATAACTATGTGTCGCCGATCCAGTTCAACGAGAAGACCCACCAGTACGTGCTGTACCACGCCGAGGCATGGTACGACAGCAATCACCAGCCGAAGTTCAACCCCTCGACGACCGCGTCCGAGCTCGCGGCCGGGAACTCGCGCCAGTACTCTGAAAAGTGCATCGGCTGTCATACGACGGGAATCAAGAATCTGCAGAAAACGGCCAGCGGCGAGTGGAAGTACACCCCCTACATCGCGGTGCTGTACAACCAGGACGACCCGAGCTACTTCGACTACGATCACGACGGCAACGTCGACATCCTCAACATCCAGTGCGAGGCCTGCCACGGCCCGGGCTCCGCCCACATCCTTGGCGGTGGCGATCCCTCCAAGATCGTCAACCCGGCGAAGCTCGACCGCCAAGGTCAGGACGAGATCTGCGAGCAGTGCCACGTACGGGTGAAGTCGGTGCCCAACGGGACCCACGACTGGCCGTACAACGACGCCACGAACACCCAGTGGTATCCCGGCATCGGCCAGCCGCTTTCCGACTTCTGGACCGATGCGGCCGGCCGCTGGCCCGATGGAAAGACCTCGAAGCAGCATCACCAGCAGTTCCAGGACTTCTCGACGAGCGCGATGTTCGCGAGCACCGACGACGAGGTCACGTGCATCACGTGCCACGATGCTCATGGAAGCTCGAACGAGCACATGATCGTCGAAGAGCGGGTGGACGATGGGGTCACCTTCAAAACCGCGGCGGACAACGACACGCTGTGTCTCTCCTGCCACGCCGACGACTTCGGCATCGAACCGGAAATGGTTGCCGATTATGCCAACAACGTCGAGGCGATTGGCGAGGCGGTGAGCAAGCACACGCATCACCCCTATGCCCCGGACCGGAAGATGGGGCTTTCGCGGTGCACCAAGTGCCACATGCCGAAAGTGGCCAAGTCGGCCATCAACTTCGACATCCATTCCCATACCTTCGAGGCGATTCCACCTGAAAAGACCCTCGCCTACCAGGACCAGGGCGGGATGCCGAACTCGTGTGCAGTGAGCTGCCACTCGCTCAAGGTCAACCTCTGGGGCTTTGGGATCACCCCCAACATCGGGGTGTGGAACAGCGTCTTCGAGGTGAATAACGCGAACGAGCTGATGGAGTACTACGGTCCAGGCGGCGCCTGGTGGGACACGGACGAATCGTCCGAGCAGAGCCAGACCGAGGCGCACGCGAAGATCATCGAGCAGCTCAACCAGAAGTAGGGCGACGGCGGCGAGAAACCCCGGGGAGGCCTTTCCGGCCTCCCCTTTTTCTCGCCTTTGAAGTTGCCGGGACGTGTCGCCGGGCAGCCTTCAGGAGCTGGCCAGACGGCGGAGCTCTTCGAGCAGGTTGAAGATCCGTGATGCCCTTTTCCGCCGCGAGCTCCTCGAGCGTCCCCCAGTACGGCTCGCCACACCTGATGCAGACGATGCCGCGTTCCGAAAGTGCCCTGACGCTTTCGGGAAGCTCCCTGACCAGATCTTCAATGAGAGTTTTCTCGGTGATCTCCATGGCAGCCCTCCACGTGGCGGCGCTCGCTGGCCACGAGCTTGGAACCACGTTAGACTTTCAGCGCCCCGCTGTCTACCGCACTCCAGGCGGGGGACGGAAAGGAGGATGAACATGAAAATCGAGAAGGTGGGCGTTGTTGGCTGTGGGCAAATGGGGGCTGGAATCGTGGAAGTCACCGCCAAGGCGGGCTATGACGTGGTGGTTCGCGAGATCGATGAGGATCTTCTCGCCAGGGGTATGAGCCGCATCCGGAAGAGCCTTGACCGGGCGGTGTCGAAGGGCCGGCTCGAAGCATCGGCGCGGGATGCGGCGCTTGACCGGATCACGCCAACGGTCTCACTGGAGGACTTTGCATCCTGTGATCTCATTATCGAGGCCGTGATCGAAGACAAGGACCTCAAGATGGGCCTGTTCCGCGAGCTCGATGGGATGTGCAAGCCCGAGGCGATCTTCTGCACGAACACATCCTCGCTCGTTGTGACCGAGCTGGCCATGGCCACCGGCCGGCAGGACCGGTTCGCATGCCTCCACTTCTTCAACCCGGTTCCGGTCATGAAGCTCGTTGAAGTTGTCAGGACGATTCTGACCTCCGATGAGACGTTTGGTACGATCTTCGAGTTCGCAAAGTCCGTCGGGAAAACGCCGGTCGCAGCGGTGGACAATTCCGGGTTCATCGTGAACAGGTTGTTGATCCCCTACCTTCTGGACGCGATCTCGGTCTACGAGCACGGGCTGGCGTCGCGCGAGGACATCGATACCGGGATGAAGCTCGGATGTGGCCATCCGATGGGACCGTTGACGCTCTGCGATTTCATCGGGCTGGACACGATGTATCACGTCGCCGAGATCATGTTCGATGAATACCGCGAGCCACGATTCGCTCCACCGGGGCTGCTCAAGAGAATGGTCCTGGCAGGACGCCTCGGACGCAAGACCGGCAAGGGCTTTTACGACTACGAATGACCCTGGACGTCGCGGCGCTCGGTTGCCGGACGCCAGGCGGGGAGGTGATGGTATGAGGTACGAGAACCTGAAAGTTTCGAATCGCGACGGCATCCTCTGGGTCACGATCGACCGTCCGGCGAAGCTCAACGCGCTGGATATCGCGACGATGGCCGAGCTCGATCACGCCATCGGTGAGGCTGGTGCCGATGATCGAGTCCAGGCCGTCGTGATCACCGGGGCCGGCGACAAGGCGTTCGTCGCTGGAGCCGACATCGCCGAGCTGAACACGCTTGGCCCCGAAGAGGCGAAGGAGTTCTCGTTGCGGGGCCAACGGATCTTCAGGCGGATCGAACGGCTTCCCAAGCCCGTCGTCGCCGCGGTCAACGGCTTCGCCCTCGGCGGCGGGTGCGAGCTGGCCATGGCGTGCCATCTCAGGATCGCCGCCTCGAACGCCGTCTTCGGCCAGCCCGAGGTCAAGTTGGGCCTGATTCCCGGGTATGCGGGCACGCAACGACTTCCCCGGCTGATCGGGAAAGGACGCGCGCTGGAGATCCTGCTGACGGGGAGGAATGTTTCCGCCGATGAGGCCGAGAGGATTGGCCTGGTCAACCGGGTCGTCGAGCCGGTCGAGCTGACGCGGGCGGTGACCGATCTGCTCGGTACGATCCTCCGTAACGGTCCGCTTGCCGTTGCCCACTGCCTCGAGGCTGTCCAGTACGGCCTGGAGATGTCGATCGATGACGCCAGCCTGCTGGAGGCCACGCTGTTTGGGCTTTGTGGCGCCAGCGATGAAATGACCGAGGGGACCGCGGCGTTCCTTGAGAGACGCAAGCCGCAGTTTAGGAGTGAATGACATGGTCCGGGCACTCGTAGGATTGTTCGCAAAAAGTCCATTCAAGCCGTTGCAGGCTCACATGGACAAGGTGATCGGCTGTGTGGAGATGATCCCGACATTGATGGAAGCGGTTGTCGAAGGCGATGCCGTGCGGATCAAGGAGCTGAGGAAGGAAATCACGCGTGCCGAGCACGAGGCCGATATCGTGAAGAACGAGCTGAGGGAAAACCTGCCCAGAACGCTCTTCATGCCGGTATCCCGGGCCGACGTGCTCCAGCTCCTTCACGACCAGGATGATATTGCCGATGGCGCTGAAGATGCCGCGATCCTCGCGGATCTCAAGATCCTCGACGTCCCGGTTGAGCTGAGGAGGCAGGTGATCGACTACGCCGAGATCTGTGTTCAGGCGGCCCGGTTGGCGGAGAAGGTGGTTGGAAAGCTTGGAGAGCTCCTGGAAACCGGATTCACCGGCCCGGAAAGCGGCGAGGTCATGAAGCTCATCGACGCGGTTGGGGAACAGGAATGGGAGGCGGACAAGGCGGCGTTCAAGCTGCTCAAGGCGCTGTTCAACTCCCCGGAAAGTATTCATCAGCCGGACCTCTGCGTCTGGATGAAGCTCTCCGAGGCGCTCGGCGACATCGCAGATGCGGCCGAGCAGGTTGCAAACCGCCTACGTCTGATGCTGGCGCGGTAGGGCCCGGTCATGATGACGGCGCTTTTCATCGTGGCCGTTGTGGGTGGTTTCTACATGGCGTGGAACATTGGCGCCAACGACGTGGCCAACGCGTTTGGAACGAGTGTCGGCTCGAAGGCGTTGACGTTCAGGCAGGCGGTGGTGGTCGCCGCGGTCTTCGAATTCGCGGGCGCCATCCTCGTCGGTTCTCACGTGACGGGGACGATCCGGTCCGGCTTGTTTGATCCGAGGTTGCTGGTTGGGCGAGAGATGACGCTGGGTATCGGTATGGTTGCAGCGTTGCTTGGCGCGGGGATCTGGCTCCAGATTTCGACGCACCTGGGCTACCCGGTTTCGACCACCCACTCGATCGTCGGCGCGATCGTCGGGTTTGCGCTGGTCGTGTTGCCCTTTCACGCCATCAAGTGGGGATTGGTCGGGCGGGTGGTCGCGTCATGGATCGTCTCGCCGATCGTGGGAGCCTTGCTTGGCTGGCTGATCTTCATGCTGCTGAAGGGCCTGATCTTCAACCGGGCCGATCCGCTGGTTCAATCCCGGCGCGCGGCGCCTTTCCTGCTCTTTTCAGTGTTCTTCATCCTGTGCATGAGCTTCCTGTACAAGGGGCTCAAGCAGCTCCACCTCGACTTTGGCCCGTTTCACGCCATCCTGATCTCTTCAGCCGTGGGCTTTGTGGCGGGCCTGGTGGGCTGGGCGCTCCTGAAGGGTACGAACGGGACGGCGGCGCCGTACGGCGAGCGGCTCGACGCTGTCGAGGAGCTCTTTCGGCACCTCCAGATCGTGACGGCGTGCACGGTGGCCTTTGCCCATGGCGCCAACGATGTGGCGAATGCCGTTGGGCCGCTGGCTGCCGTCGTGGCACTGGTCAAGAGTGGCCAGGTCATGTCGAAGGTTCCCGTCCCGGTCTGGGTTCTCGCGCTCGGAGGCGCCGGGATCGTCACGGGTCTGGCAACGTTCGGATACCGGGTGATTCGGACGGTCGGCACGAAGATCACCGCCATGAACCCGTCGCGGGGATTTTCTGCGGAGTTCGGCGGGGCTGTGACCGTTCTATTTGCCTCGCGTCTTGGCCTGCCGATTTCGACGACACACGTCATCGTTGGGGCGGTCATCGGCGTGGGCCTCGCACGGGGCGTGGTCGCCCTCGATTTGAAGGTCATCAAGGAGATCGTTGTGACCTGGGTGGTTACGGTACCGGCGGCTGCGATCGTGAGTATCGCGTGTTACTACATCTTGCGATTGGTGTTTCTTTGATGGATCGCGGTGCGGGAACGCGGGCGCGCCGTACGGTGGCGATTGTGCACGGGAAGGGATGACGTTCGGAGGCAGAGCCTTCAGCATGGGATCTTGCTTCCCGGTTGAGGGACACGTAAGATACTGGCAGAGATTGGGACAGCTGGGGGGCCGGTGTGGCTGACGAAGAGAAATCTCCAAAGCCGATCAAGGTTGTCGATCGCCGGTGGTTTACGGGCACCGGTGAGCCGCGTGAAGGTCGTCAACCGCTGAAGAGACCCGAGCCGCGCCGCGACAGCGGCGTGGCGGCCGGCGCTGAAAGCCGTCCGCGGGAATCCGCTCGGCCGGAGGCACAATCGCACAGCGATCGGAAACCCGTTCGAGGCGAAGGCGCTGCCAGCGGCCAACCGGGCCGCGGCGGTGTTTCTTTCGCCGCGCTGGTCGAGTTTCTCGCTCAGCAGGCGATCCTGTTGCTGACCGGATCCGAGGGTGTCAAGCCCAACCGGAGCCAGGCCAAGGTTTTTATCGATTTTCTGGGCGTTCTCCAGGAGAGAACCGAGGGGAACCTCACGAACGATGAAAAGCAGATGCTGGATGACGTTCTCTTCCAGTTGCGGGCGGCGTTCGTGCAATCGGGGCGATGAGAAACCGCCTTCTTTTTTTCCTGATCGTGACCGTCACGTGGGCCCTTCCTATCTCCGCCGGTCCGGTTCTCGGGGAGCGGTGGTTTGAAGTTCAGAAATCATTGAACGCAAAGGATATCCAGTCCCTTCGATCCAACGTTGCCGAGGTGGAAAAGCGCGCCCGTCAACTTGGCGTGAGGCACCTGACGCCGTATGCCCGCGCTCTCGCCACGTGGGCGGCCCACGAACCTGGAGAGATCGGTGATGTCGCGGCCCGGCTGGCGCGGCGCCTGGACCCGGAAGAGCCGTCCGTGTGGTTTGTCCTGGCGGGCAAGGCGTGGTCGGGCGGGAAATATGGGAAGGCGGTCGTGTCGTACTGCAGGGGGTGGGTCGCAGCCGCGGCGAATCGTCTCGTGCGGCGTGATGTCCTCGGTTCGCTTGTGCCCTTCTTGTTGATGGCACTGGGGGGGATGTTGTTCGTTGGCGTCGTGCTGATCGCGGCGCAGTTTCTCCCGAGGATCTACCACGATGCGCACGAGCTGGGCTTGATGCTGTTCAAGGGGCCGGATGCGACGGTATTCGCCATCGTAATCCTGATCTTGCCAGTTTTTGCGGGCCTCGGCCCCGTCTGGCTCGTCGCGTATGTCTTCGGCCTGAGCTTCGCGTACCTGTACGCCCGGCAACGAATCGCGAGCGCCGTTGTGTGGCTTCTCCTGATCAGTATCGTTCCGTGTCTCAACCTGTGGGAACATTCGGGGTTGCGAGACACGCCGCTGTCCGTGCGGGTCCTGGCGTCGCTGAAGGATAAGCGCCTGGATCCATCGATGGTCCAGGAGTTCGCGGGCCTCGGGCCGAAGCTCAAGAATCAGCCGGAATATCACCTGCTCCTCGGCGCCCTGCTCCGGCTTCACGATGATGCTCCAAGCGCCAGGATCCAGTTTCAAAAGGCTGCGGTGGAAGCGCCGGGGGATCCACGGCCCCTGATCTTCCTGGGGAACCTGTCCTTTAACAACGGGAATCTCCCCGAGGCCATTCAGAGCTATAGCTTGGCCATCAAGAGAAATCCCGCAGAACCGTTGGCCTACTATGATCTTTCGTTGGCGCTTGACCAGAGTTATCGCTTCCAGGAGGCCGACAGGATGAGGAAGAAGGCGCGGCAGCTCGGGGGCGAAAGGCTTACGCGAATGATCGACGCGAGCCCGGCTGCCATGCCTCTCGATCCCCCGGCCGGTCCCCGCGATCTTCGTCGTCTTTCCAAGAAGATTCCTCCAGCCGAGCTGGTTGGATTGGGGATGGCCTCGGGGATGACATGGTCGTGGAAATGGCTGTTTCATTCTTTCTCGTTGGTGTTCCTGGCGACCGGACTGCTGGGTGTGGTGCTCGCGGTGCTCAGGAGGCGATGGATGTGGACCGCGCGCTCGTGTACGAGGTGCGGAAAAGTTTTTTGTGCGCGGTGTCATGACGCAGCTCAAAGCGGGGCGTACTGCAGCCAATGCGTATCGGTTTTCTTGAAACGTGGTCAGGTCGCGATTGAGCAACAAGCCGCCAAGTTGGATCAGATCCGGAAGCGACAGCAGCGGATCACGTGGACGCGCAGGATCGTGTCTCTGTGTGCGCCGGGCGGTGGGGCTGTTCTGCAGGGGCGATGGGCGCAAGGACTCTCCTGGGGTTTCGTGGCGGCGGCCGCCGGTTTCCTCGCGTTCGGATGGCTCCCTCACGTCCTCACCGAGATCGAGCCGCTGGGGAACATCTTCCCCCTGCAAGTCGTGGCCGTCGTCGTCCTTGGAGCGAGCTGGCTCTACACGATCAGTAGCTCATGGGGAGGAGGGACGTAATGGCCCTTGAAGGCACCCTCCGCGACTTCAGCTTTGCGGATATCTTGCAGCTGATCTCGTTGCAACGTAAGACGGGCGTCTTGACCGTGAAGAACGAGAATGACGTCGTCACGATCTCGTTTCTCGAGGGGAAGATCGTGGCGACGAGCTCGTTGAGCCAGAGGGCCGAAGACCGGCTCGGGCTGATCTTGCTCAAGCAGGGAGCGCTCTCGGAGGCCGACCTGGAGGCGGCGCTCCGGAAGCAGGAGGAGACGCTCCAGAGGCTCGGCAGGATCTTGATCGATGCCGGGATGGTGTCGGCGCAGACCGTTCGAAATGCGCTCGAACAGCAGATTCTCCAGGTCGTCTACCGCGTCTTCCAGTGGAATGACGGTGAATACCACTTCTCGCAGGAAACGGGTATCGACTTTGACCGGAACCTGATGACCCCGCTGGCCGTGGACTCCATCATCATGGAGGGCGCCCGGATGACGGACGAGTGGCCGTTCATCAACCAGCGGATTCCAGATCACCAGATGATCTTCAGGAAGGTCGATCCGGGGAAAAAGCTCACGGTTCTCGACGAACCGAAAGAAGAGGAGGATCTCCTCGGGTTTTCCTTTACAGAAGTTCCTCAGAAAGAGACGCAACCGGAGAGGTCCCCGGATCAAATCACACCCAAGAACATGGCCGTGTATCAGCTCGTCAATGGTCATGACACGGTCAACGAGATCATTCTCAAGAGTGAGCTGATCGATTTTGAAACCTGCAAGGCTCTTGCGGAGCTCCTGGATCATGGCCTGATTCGTGAGGCGACGCCGGAGGAAGTGGCGCAGGAGCTCAGCCGTGCGCAGGAGCCGGTGCGCACGGGCGGTCTTGCCAGGGGCGTCATTCCCTGGTTGGTCGTTCCCTTCCTCGTTCTGTTGGGATTCTCGCTCTCTGTCATGCCACAAAACCCGATCAACCCGGCGTTTGACATGAAAAGCCGTCTCTGGGACAGGTTCGTCGTCGAGAGCGTCTCGTGGTACCGGCTCAAGCGCATGCTTGCGGGAGCTGAAACGGCCTATTTCCTGAGGGGCGTCTATCCAGAAGCGCCGCAGGACCTCGTGCGATCTTCCATTCTGCGTCCCAGCGATATCGTCGATCCGTGGGGACGCTCCTACGTGATGGTGGTTCGTGGCCACAAGCTGCTCGCGGCGGGGACGGACGCCAGGGGAGAGCCCATCTCGAAGCTTCTGCTCTCGCGCGGGTTGGCGTGGGAGAGCTCGTCTGAACGTACGCCGAGCGGTCCAGGAGTGGTTCTTCTCGAATAGACGCAGCCTGCCCGGAGACTGTCATCCGTGCTTCGGTGCCGAGAGAGCGAGACGGAGTGTCCCTTTTTCAATACTTGACAAGCGGACGCTCAGGTTCTATATTGCTCTATGGTAATGAAAACTGAGGAGGTTCCTATCATGTCCAGAATTATCGGCATCGACCTCGGGACGACGAACTCGGTTGTCGCCGTGATGGAAGGCGGCAAGCCAACCGTGATCCCGAACCAGGAAGGCAGTAGAACGACACCATCCGTGGTCGCGTTTGCGAAGAACGGTGAAAGGCTCGTCGGACAGGTCGCCAAACGCCAGGCGATCACGAACCCGGAAAACACGATCTTTTCGATCAAGAGGTGCATGGGCCGCCGGTACGACGAGATCTTGGATGAAATCAAGAACATGCCCTACAAGGTCGTCAAGGGAGAGAATAGTACGGCGCGGGTCGAAGCCCAGGGCAAGATCTTCTCTCCACCCGAGATTTCCGCCATGATCCTCCAGAAGCTCAAGGCGGCGGCGGAGGACTATCTTGGCGAGAAGGTCGAGAAGGCGGTGATCACCGTCCCGGCGTACTTCAACGATTCTCAGCGCCAGGCCACGAAAGACGCGGGTCAGATTGCCGGCCTCGAGGTCGTACGCCTCGTCAACGAGCCAACGGCGGCCGCGCTGGCGTACGGGCTGGACAAGAAGAAGGACGAGACGATCGCCGTGTACGACTTCGGCGGCGGCACGTTCGACATTTCCATCCTGGAGGTTGGTGAAGGCGTCGTCGAGGTGAAGTCGACGAACGGCGATACCCATCTGGGCGGCGACGACCTGGACCAGGTCATCATCGATTGGATGGTCTCGGAGTTCCGGAAGGATCAGGGCGTCGATCTCTCGCAGGACAAGATGGCGCTGCAACGGCTCAAGGAAGCGTCCGAAAAGGCGAAGATCGAGCTCTCGTCGACGATGGAGACCGAGATCAACCTGCCCTTCGTGACGGCGGATGCCTCGGGACCGAAACACCTCACGATGCGGCTGACCCGCTCCAAGCTCGAGCAGATGATCGATCATCTCGTCAAGCGGACGATCGAGCCATGCCGGTTGGCGCTCAAAGATGCAGGTCTTGAGGCCAAGGACGTTGACGAGGTCGTCCTCGTTGGCGGTTCGACCAGGATCCCGCTGGTACAGAAGCTCGTCGGGGATTTCTTCGGGAAGGAGCCCCACAAGGGTGTCAATCCCGACGAGGTCGTCGCGATCGGAGCTGCGATCCAGGCGGGCGTGCTTGGGGGCGAGGTCAAGGACGTCCTGCTCCTCGATGTCACGCCGCTGTCCCTCGGTGTCGAGACCCTTGGAGGCGTCACCGACATCGTGATTCCTCGCAACACGACCATCCCGACACGGAAATCGAAGGTCTATTCAACGGCGGAGGACAACCAGACCCAGGTGGAGATTCACGTGCTTCAGGGTGAGAGGCCGATGGCGAAGGACAATCGCACCCTCGGCCGTTTCCATCTCATGGGGATTCCCCCTGCGCCGCGGGGCATCCCGCAAGTCGAGGTCACGTTCGATATCGATGCAAACGGCATTCTCCACGTCGCCGCCAAGGATCGTGCGACGGGCCAGGAGCAGAAGATCCAGATCACGAGCTCGTCCGGCCTGAGCGATGAAGAGATCGAGAAGATGGTCAAGGAGGCTCAAACGCACGAGAGCGAGGACGCGAAAAAACGCGAGGAGATCGATGCCCGCAACAAGCTCGACGCGCTCGTGTACTCCACGGAGAAACTGATCAATGACAACAAGGAGAAGCTGCCCGAGGCGGAGCTCGGGACGATCAACGACGTGCTGGCCGATGCCAAGCGAGCCCTCGAAGAGGGCGGCAAGGAACGCCTTGAAACGGCGTACGAACACCTGACGCAGGCCAGTCACCAGCTCGCCGCCAAGCTGTACCAGACGGCGGAGCAGGGTGCCTCCACCGGTGCCGGGGGGCAGGGTGCTTCGACGGGGGCGCCTGGGCCTGAAGCTGGCGCCCCGGAGGAAGACGAGGTCATCGACGCGGAATACGTCGATGTCGATTCTGACGGGAGTAACTGACGTCATGATAGAGTGAAGGGGTGGGGGTGCCCACCCCTTCGCCGGCTGTTGGGGGGAAGATGACCGTATCGTGGCCCATCATCAAGGAGCTCATGACGTTGAAGGAAAGGCTGAATGAGCTCTTCGACGAGGCTGTTGTCGGCAGCACGTTCGGGGTGAGGGAACCGTCGAGCGGCCCGTTTTGTCCCGCCGCCGACCTGTACGAGACGGACGAGGAGATCGTGGTCATTCTCGAAATCCCCGGGGCGGATGCAGGGTCCATCGACCTCCAGCTCAACGGGGACAGGCTGCGAGTTTCCGGGGAGATCGCACGCGAGGCCGAAGGCCGGTACGTTCGAATGGAGCGGCCGTGCGGGTCGTTCTACCGGGATTTTGCGCTTCCGTCAGCCGAGCTGGCGGGCTCGCCGCGCGCGGAGCTGGAGCGGGGCGTCCTGACGGTTCGCCTGCCCAAGGCACCCAGATCCAGGCGGAAGGTGACCATCGTGGAGGATGAGGCATGACATCGGAACCCAGGTATCGAATGATCTCGTGGGTCGCCGAAAAGTACGGCGTCCATCCGCAGACCCTTCGACTCTGGGAGAGGGAAGGATTGCTGCGTCCCAGACGGTCAGAGGGCAACACGAGGTTGTACGACGAGGAAACCTGTGAGCGGCTCGAGACGATTTTGACGCTGACGCGGGATCTTGGCGTCAATCTTGCCGGCGTCGAGATCATTCTCAACCTCCGCGAACAGGTCCAGGAGCTGCAGCGGGAGATGGAGCTCCTGACCAGGTTGCTCCGCAAGAAGCTCGAAGAAGAACAGGGAGTGCCTCACTATCACGCCATTGTCCGGGCGCGCTCGGGAATGATTCTGCCGGTTGAAGGCGAATGACGGGCCAGCGGCAAGGCTCCGACAGCGAGGCGGCGACGCTGAGGCAATACCTTCGGGAGATTTCCCGGTACAAGACGTTGACCCACGAGGAGGAGCTCGAGCTCGCGAGGCGAATCCAGGAGGGCGACGAGGAAGCTCTCAGGAGGCTTGTGGAGGCCAACCTCCGCTTCGTCGTGGCCTACGCCAAGCGGTACCGGAATCCGAACATCCCGTTCCTGGATCTGATTCACGAGGGGAATCTCGGTCTGATTCAGGCCGCCAAGAAGTACAACCCGTTCAAGAAGGGCCAGGATGTCAAGTTCATCACCTACGCGGTGTGGTGGATCCGTCAGGCGGTTCTCCACGCCTTGGCGGAGCAGGCCGGCACGTTTCGTCTCCCTCAAAAACAGGCCAATACGCTCTACCGCCTGGAGCGGGTTCGTTCCGCGTTGACCGAACAGCTTGGCCGTCCTCCAACGGTCGAGGAGCTGGCCGATGAGCTCGGGTTGAGCCGCGAAGATGTCTCCGTGCTTTCACGGGTGGGCCTGAGCTCGCTTTCGTTGAACGAACCGGTCGATGCGAATGGGGATTCAGAGCTGGGCGATCTCCTCGAACAGAGCGTACTCCCGGACACGGATGAACGCATCCTGCGGGAGTCCTTCGTCAGCGTGCTCGAAGACGCCCTGTCGGATCTTCCCGAACGCGAGAAAAAGGTCCTCGAGCTCCGGTTTGGCTTTTTCGACGATCAGCCCAAAACGCTCCGTGAAATCGGAAGGATTCTCGGGCTCTCGCGCGAACGGGTGCGCCAGATCGAGAACCGCGCCCTGGCCAAGCTGCGCCACAGCCACAAGCGTGAAGCTCTCTCGGGGTACCTGAGCTAACCCGGATGCATCATCCGGGCTCGTCCGCATGTCTCATCTGTCATGGTTCATCGAAGAACGTGCGAAGAGCTGCCTGGGGGTCTTCGAAGATCAGGCGCGCCGGGTCATCCTCGTCGACCCAATCCTCGGGTAGCAGCTGAAGGTACTGCGGCCGCAGGAAACGCCTGCCGAGCAGGATGATCGTTCCGCGATCCTCGGCCGAGCGGATCAAGCGTCCAGCCGCCTGGACGACGCGCGTCATCCCGGGGATCAAGTAGGCGTAGGCGAAACCGTGGCCGTACGTGCGACGGTAGAACTCCCGGAGGAGCTCCCTCTCAGAGTTGAATTGGGGGAGACCCGGGGAAACCACCATCACCTGGGAGAGCATCTCGCCAGGATAGTCGACGCCCTCGGCGAACATGCCGCCGAGGACGGCCAGCACCACGGTCGGACGGTGGCCCTGGAGGGCTCGCAAGATCTCGGCCTGCTGTGCCACCGTCGTACCCGGACGTTGAACCAGCACGGTGTGGGGCACGGGAGGGAAGCGGCCGTGCACCTGGGCGAGAAAACGGTAGCTCGGAAAGAGAACGAGGGCGTTTTTCCCCGGGTGTGAGAGCCGTGCAATCCATCCCGCGATCGCATCGGCGTTGGCGTTCCGGCGGCGGTACGTCGTGTCGACGTCCGGGATCACCATGACCAGGCGGTTTTCGGGCGGAAACGGTGAGGGGAGCTCGACGGTGTTCGTGAGCTCGTCTGGAAAACCGAGCATGTGGCGGAAGAACTCGGGAGGTCTGAGCGTTGCCGACATCGCGATGGCGCCGGCACTTTTCGAGATGACGGCGCCGAGGAATCGGGACGCATCGAGGCAGAGGATCTTGAGCGCCTGGCCTCCGTCAGGCCTGCTTCTGCCCAGGAACACGAATTCATCGCCTCCCAGCCGGAGAACCTGGTGGAAACGGGTCAGCTCGAGGAAGACGTCCATGACCGGATCGTCCGCGAGCCACAGCGTGTGCTCGCGTTTGTACATCCAGTAGTCCAGGATGGTTGCGTCGAGGCTGATACGGAACCCGGCGACGTCCCGTTCGGGGACGTCGATGATCGCTTCGGGTTGACCGGTGATCCCCGTGGCCTCGGTGACACGCCGGCGTATGAAAGCCTCGAGCTCCCCGAGGATCTCCCCAACCGCGTCAAACACGGCGCCGTCGTGCCCGCGTACGTACTCCAGCGCCCGCTCCACTGTGCGTGTGTCGAGCTCGGGCGAGTAGTACTCCCGGCTTCGGGCAACGAGATTGTGAGCCTCGTCGATAATCAGGATGGCCCGGCTCAGCGCGTTCTTGTCGAGCAGTACGTCCAGCCCGAGGGCCGGATCGAAAACGTAGTTGTAATCGCAGACGACGGCGTCCATCTCGCCGAGGGCTTCGAGACTGACCTCGAACGGGCACACCTCGTGGGCGGTGGCCCGTGTGAAAATGTCGTCCGGATCCAGGTGGGGGGCGCCCGTGAGCAGGGATGACAGAAGGCCGGACCGGGTCATTTTGAAGCCGAAGCTGTCGGCATACGGACACAACTCTTCGTGGCAGATCATTTCCGAGCTCGCGCACATCTTCTGCTTGGAACGCAGCTGCATGCTCGAAAATGGAATCGTGTGCATCGCGCGGAGCGTGTCCACGGCGATCCGTTGTCCCAGCGTTTTCGCGGTCAAGAAGAGCACCCGTCGGCCGTTTTCGAGCGCATGCCTGAGCGCCGGGTACAACACGGCGGCCGTCTTGCCCGTTCCAGTCGGGGCGGAAAGGAGGAGGTGCCTCCCCTGGCTCAAGCTCGTCTGCACGGCCTCGATGATCGTGGCCTGCACCGGCCGTGGCGAGGTGTGTGGGAAGCTGAGCGAGCTTGCAGCCGCCCTCAGGCGCTCCGTTCTCTTCACGTGGCGCCGCTCGATCGCCAGGAGCCTGTGGACCTGTTGCCTGATGAAGGCGCCGGCGGATGCGGCGGTCCACGGGATCTCTTCAACCCGCACCTCGTGGGTGACGATGTCGACGAGCAGCAGGCGGGCCTGGGCCGGCTCCGCAGGGTCCGACAGGAGCGCCGCGTAGACCATGACCTGCTGACGGAACGTCTCCGAGAGCTCCTGGAAGTAGAGCGTGTGCAGGTCAACTGCAAAGTGAAGGCTCTTGATCTCGTCCACGCGGACCGCACGATCACCCGAAAACACGACGCCGTCCGCCCTTCCGGAAAGCCGGACCTGCCATCCGTCGATGTCGAGCGTGCGGCTCACGGGGACCTCCGCGCGGTACGCGGGTTCCTCCGCCGCGGAAGCTTCCTGGACTGCACGATGGATTTCCTGGCCGAGCCACATCCGGCTCAACCCGGTTCCGCCGAGACCGATGGCCCGGCGGCCCGGACCTTCGATGAGCTCGCTGACCGAGAGCTCGATTCGATGTTGGTCGGGGGAGATCGTGGCCATCTGACGCATTGTAACGATCCCCGCCCCGCCGGTGCGCCGCAGGATCAGGAGCCTGCCCGGTTCACCGCCTCCCTCCTCCGGCCGGCGACGTGCCGCGCGCCGCGGCCGCTGCGTTACAATCCCTGTGCAGTGCCCGGCGGCGTGCCGGGGAGTTTTCGGCTCCTTCCGGCAGTGTGACGGCCGGGCGCGGGGAGGTGGCGTATGCGGAGAAGACAGTGGATCGTGGTTTCAAGCGTCTTGGCCATGGGAGTTGCCGTCGTGGCCGCTCAAACGCGGGGGACATCGCCCGCGAAAGTGGCGCCGTCCCTTCACGTCGATCACGAGGTTCTCGACGTTGGCCAGGTGTTGGCCGGACAGGACGTCGTTGGGACCTTCGTTTTCACGAACACCGGGAAACGGCCCATTCGGATCCTGCGAGCGGCCCCTTCTTGAGGGTGCACAGTCGCCGAGCACGACTCGGTGATCCCGGCAGGTGGGTCGGGAAAGCTCGTAGCAACGGTTCACACGCACGCCCAGGAGAATGGACATATTTCCAAGACGATTCGCGTCGTCACGGACGATCCCGGTCTCAAACAGCTTCTCCTGAGGCTCAACGCGACCGTCATCGCGCCGATCGAGGTACGCCCATCGTCACGGATATGGCTCAGTACCTGGGAAGATGTCCCCGCCAAGGTGCACCTCCTGCTTCACAGGCAGGATGGGAAGCCGTTGAAGATCATGGCGTTGCAGGTTGAGCCCCCGGGGCTTATGAAACTGACGTGGTCCAGCGTGACCTCGGCCGAGCGCGTACGCGGATTGCGGGCGGGGCCCGGTGATGTTTGGCTGACGGCCAGCGTGCAGGCGGTTCCGCATGCGATCTCCCGGAGTGGGAAGGTCCACATCACGACGAACGATCCGCGTCAGAAGACGTTCATCCTGCCGCTCTTTGTCCAGGTTCGGCCCACGCTGGAGGCCGTCCCGCCCCAGTTGCGGTTCTTCGTTGGGGACAGGGGTCCTCAAGAGTACTGGAGGGTCGTCGAGCTGCGGGCGCACGGAAGCACTCGTTTCCATATCCGGTCGGTTCAAACCGATCGTCCCGCCCTCTTCAAGGTCGTGATCATGCCGCCAGGACTGGGAACATCCGAAAAGATCAGGATCGGTCTCGATCGTGATGCTGCGTTGAAGGTCGCCGCCGGTACGTTTCGTTCCACGATGACCATCAAGACCGATGACGCGAAACACCCCGTGATGACCATCCCGGTCATTGTCACGCGCCAGCGGGCGATGCGGGTGCGGCCCACATTCCGGGTGCTTCGGCCGAAAACGGCGCCGGCCCAGAAAAAACCGGGCGAGCCGCAGCTTCCGCCGCCGGGATCGGGGCCGGGGTTTTGACGCCCGGCATCGCATACATGAGGAGGATGCACCATGCGTGAACCATCGATCCGCCGTGAAGATCTGGAAACGTGGGCCGGGTATCTCCTGGATCATTCGCTCGGCGGCATCACTTCGAAAGACCGGGTCATGATCAAGGGCGAGCGGATTGCATGGCCATTGATGGAAATCCTGGAAAGACGGGTCGTCGAGGGGGGGGGTATTCCGGACGTGTACGTGGTCGCTCCCAACAATGAGCGGGGACGGGTGTGGTCCGCCGCAATGGCGCGTTGGGGGAGCCCGGAGCAGGTGGAACGGATTCCCGAATGGCACAGGCTGCGCTACGAGAGCATGACGAAGTATGTCGAGGTGCTGGGCGCGGAGGATCCTGAGAGCTTCATGGGATTGACGGCGGAGCAGGCCCAGCGTCTTGCAGCAGCCGACAAGCCATTTTCGAGCATTCGCCTGAGCAAGCCGTGGGTCATCACGCTGTACCCGACGCCGGCAGCGGCGGCCATGGAAGGCATGGATCTCGAAGAGTACATCCAGTTCATCGTTCAGGCTTCGACCTCCGATCCCACCGAGCTCCGTCGTGCCGAGGAGGCCATCGCGCCGGTTATCGACGAGGGACGTGAGATCAGGATCGAAACCGAGCATCCCGCCGATCACCGGAAGCTCCAGTTGACGATGGACCTCGCTCCAAGCCGTGCGGTCCTGTCATACGGACTTCGCAATTTCCCGGATGGCGAGGTCTTTACGAGCCCGGATGCCCGTTCGGTCTCCGGCGAGATTTTCGTCGACCTTCCCGTGAACTACGGCGGCAACGATATCCAGGCGATCTACCTGAGGTTCGAGGGTGGGCGGATCGTCGAGTACAGCGCCGGGACCGGCATGGAGCACCTGACAGCGATTATCGAGACGGACGATGGCTCGCACCGGCTCGGAGAGGTGGCCCTTGGCATGAACCCCGGCCTCGACCGGGTTCTCAAGCATCCGCTCTTCGTGGAGAAGGTGGGTGGGACGCTTCACATCGCCATCGGTGCGAGCTACGAGGAATGTTACGTCGAAGATCCATCCTCGGACGAGGGGAAGGCACGGGTTCATGAGCTCGAGGAGTCGGGAATCCTGAACCGGTCTGCGCAGCACGTCGACATCGTGACGGATTTTCGTCCTGGAGGATGCGGGCGGTCGGTGACCATCGATGGCATTCGCTTGGTTCCCAGGAATCGAGTGTGGATCCGGGAGGCTTGAAATGAGCGGGGAGGCTCGGGAAACGGTGATCGATGGGCAGACGCGCGACGCGGTCAATCCCCGGCCGCTCGCGGAAATCAAGCCGCGGGAGATATTCGACGAGCTCAGACGTGGCGTTTTGGGCCAGGACCGGGCGCTCCGCTACGTGTCCGTGGCCGTCTACAAGCACGTGACGGGAAAAGTTTCCGGCAATATCCTCCTGATCGGGAACTCCGGAACCGGCAAGACGACGATCATGAACAATATTCAGCGCCTGTACCGTGATGTGCCGGAGTACCGGCCGTTCCGGGCAATGACCATCATCAACGCCAACCTCCTCGTCGATTCCGACCGGATGGAGTTCCGTCCCGACCGTCTCCTGACGGCGGTTGAACAACGTGCCCGGACGTTGCTCGGGTCGAAGGTCACGTCCGAGGAGCTCAAGGCCGCCATGGAAAGGGCGACGATCTGTATCGACGAGGTGGACAAGATGGCCGCCGTCGTCGCCGGGAAGCCCAACGCCATCGGCGTGGTGCTGCAGCAGGGGCTTCTGACATTGATGGAGGGTGAAACGGTTTCCTACCGGACCTACGCCATCGTGGACGGCGAGGAACGGCAGGTGACCATCGACGTTGACACGAGCCACATGATGTTCATCTGTGGTGGCGCTTTTGAAGAGCTCTACGACCAGGTCTACTTGAGAGTGATCAATCCCGGGAGCGGGGAAAAGCTCAAGTCCCAGGCGATTCGTTCGGCAGACGGCACGGTTCATATCGAAACCCGGTTCACCCTCGGAGATTTTCTCAAGGACGAGGATCTCTTCACGTATGGGATGGTGCCGCAGTTCATGGCGCGTTTCGACAACATTGTTCTTCTCAACGAGCTCAGTGGCGATGTGCTCAAGCAGATCCTTCTGGAATCGTTGGATTCTCCATTCATTCGTTCAAAGAGCTATTTCGAGGTCATGGGTATTTCCCTCGAGATCGAAGATCTCGCTGCGGCGCTGATCGCGGAACAGGCGCAAAAACACACGCGGACGGGAGCACGCGCGCTCAGGATGATCTTCGGCAAGATTATCAACCGGGTGGAATTCGATCCGTTGGAAAGCCGCGCTTTGGAAGAGCTCCCCGGGGGCGGACATCGTATTATGATCTCGGCAGCCATGGTCAAGCGGGAGCTTGGGCTCGCGTGAGGCGCATGATGAGGCTTCGGGTCGTCGTGGAACCGGGTCCGCCTATGAAGATGGTGGCGAGA
The DNA here is from genome assembly GCA_013152895.1 of Acidobacteriota bacterium. Classification (GTDB taxonomy): domain Bacteria; phylum Acidobacteriota; class Thermoanaerobaculia; order Thermoanaerobaculales; family Sulfomarinibacteraceae; genus JAADFN01. The sequence continues at coordinate 57,115 of JAADFN010000047.1, forward strand.
ATTCGAGGTAAACTCTCATCATGGCACACTACCTGTTGATCTATTTTCATCCCGAGCTCGGCGAGCAACGTTTCGAGCTCCACAATCACCGGACGTACCGTATCGGCTCGAGGCGGGGCAACGACATCGTTATCCCCCAGCCCGACGTCTCCAGGGCGCACGCGATTCTTGACGTCTCGGACGGGACCTTCCACATTACAGACCTCAAGAGCAAGAACGGTACCCGTCTGAATGGGAGCCCCGTTGCATCGGCTGAGGCGCATTGTGGCGACGAGATCATGTTGTCGTCGGCCCGGCTGGTCATTGTCGAGGTTTCCTCCGGCACGTACAGCCTGGCGCCCGAGATTCAACCGACCGGCAGCATCGATCTCCCCGAGTCCAGCGATGACACGGGACGTTTCCAGCCGATGACCGATCTTGACGATATCGTTGCCCTGCTCGAGATGACGGCGCGCTGCGCTGAAAGCTGCTCGGTTTCCACGCTGTTGCGATGGATCATCGAGAGGTTCCGGTTTGAGGGCGGCATGATTCTGTACAACGGTGCTCGCGGTGGACTGGCCTTGATTGCCAGTGCTGGGGATATCGGTCTGAACCCCTCGGACCGTGAAACTCTGACGAATCTCACTCGTATCGGGAACGAGCTCTTGCAGAAAGGGAAGGCTGTCGTTCAGGACACGGATGAGTTTGGTGCACGATTCCTGGCCAGCGCGCTGGACAGCCACCATGTCCTGGTGATCCAGTACGGTGCGACCCCGCCTGCGGCCTCGGATTTATCGGCGATCATCGCGTCGCTCCGGGTGGCATTGCGAGCGGCGTTGCACGCCCCCGCGTCCGGACCAACGGGTGTCGCCGGACGGCGGGTGGGACACGAGGCCGGCTTCAACGGGATCCTGGGGAGCTCTCCCTCGTTGAAAAAGTGCAAATCACTGGCCGAGCGTTATGCACTCCAGGAAGAACCGATCCTCATTACCGGCGAGAGCGGAACGGGTAAAGAGCTTTTCGCCCGGGCCGTGCACGCGCTGTCGGTCCGGCACGATGGACCGTTTATCGCCGTCAACTGTGCGGCGATCCCATCGGAGCTGATCGAGGCAGAGCTTTTCGGCGTCGCACCGGGGGCGGCAACGGGAGTGGGCGAGAGGAAGGGGAAATTCCAGGCCGCGCTTGGTGGGGTTCTCTTCCTGGACGAAGTCGGGGACCTGCCCCTTGGTTTGCAGGGGAAGTTGTTGCGCGTGTTGGAGCTTGGCGAGTATTACCGCGTGGGCGACGATGCTCCGACAAAATGTGACGTCAGGATCATCTCGGCGACCAACCGGGATCTCGAAGCCGAGGTCAAGGCGGGGCGTTTTCGTGCGGACCTCTATTATCGCTTGCACGTGTTGCGGATACATATCCCGCCGTTGCGCCAACGACGCCAGGACATTCCGATCCTGGTCAACGCCTTCATCGAAGAAACGGCCTCCAAGATGCACAAGCCGGTCGGGGGCCTCACCGTTCGCGCCCTGGAAGCGATGACCTCGTACGACTGGCCTGGGAATGTGCGTGAGCTTCGGAGTGAGATCATCCGGGCGGTGGCCTCTCTCTCGCCCGGCGCCGTGATCGACCAGATCCACCTTTCAATGACTCCGGGTGGAGGAACCGCGGGTGCCAAGATGGCCCTTGATCTGGCGCTGTTCCAGGGCATGGCACTCTCGGAGGCCAGGGATATGTTTGAACGTATTTTCATTCGGGCCCGCCTCGATGAGCATGGTGGCAACCGTACCCGGGTTGCAGAGGAGCTCAAGATTAGCCGCGCCGGCCTTTTCAAAAAGATGAAAAGGCTCAACATCCAGCCAGAGTAGTACGCGCGCCCAGCGCGGGGCCTGTGACCTGGGATGTTTCCGCAAGGATACGTCTATGTTAACGCTGGTTAACATGTGGTCGAGGCACAGGCCTGCTCCCGCGTGACGAAACTCTTTGTATCCAGAACTTCTTGAGGTTGCCGAAAGTGGTACAGAACTTGCTTGAGATGCTGGCAGTGTGCCACAGAGTGGAGGGTTGATGGAAATACAAGCGAGGGTCGAGAGTTCCAAAGACACGCGTTTCAATGCAGAAGCTTCCCGCTCCATCCTTCTCCTGGGCCGGGGCCTGCTCACCGAGCTGGGAGAACCGGTTTCGACCACGGGGAACGGTCTGAGCTCGGTCGTGTTACCCGCGGGCGCCCTCAACCTCCTCGTGTTGGGCATTCCGATACCGGTCTTCGGATATATCGGCGACGATGATCAGGAAATCCAGGCCTCGCTGACCGCCTTCCTGAGGAGTTTCTCCCAGACCCTGTTGGAGCGGGGCCACAAGGTTGTGCTTCGAGCGTTTAGCAATTGCCAGGGCTTCTCAAGGTCAGACGAGATACTGAGCTGGTTGCCACGGTTCAGAAATGCCTCGTTGCAGGGCGAGCCCGCATTCCTGGGTACGGAGCTCGTGACGTTATACCCGTTTTCGAACGAAGAGGTTTCCAAGTGGCCACTCGGTCCGGAGTATCTCGTGAGAGGTGCGCGCCTGATCGAGCTGGCCGTTCCAGAGCTGTATCAGAAACTTGACGATCTGTTGGCGGAGAAAATATCAGAAGCTGCATACGCGGAGCATGAACGTTTCCTCCTGGGATAATTAGGACCCTCCATCCTTTTTTCGGCCGCGGACCCGTCCTCCCTCGACGCCGCGGCCACCTTTTTTCTTCCCGCGTCGACACCGGTTGTGAGTGGGACAAGGTTGCCGGTTGGAATGGAGCCCGCGATTTTCACGTACTTTCCGCCGCCACTGCGGGTACGCCATCGTTGTGGCGTTTCTCGATGCATCGTCCCCGCCGACGTTCCTCGGGCACCGGACCCCCCTCGGTCGAGACACCACTCTGACGGGCGCCGCCACGGCCTCGCGACGAAAGCCCGTGAGAATAGCGGGGTCGTGCTGCCCGCCGCCCAGCTCCGTAGCTTTCGCTCCGGATGTCGATCGTGACGCCGTGGGATCTGTCTGGACCGACGGTCACGATCTTTCGGGCATCGCGGGTCGTCCAGAGCTGCCTCTCCTCCCCGCCGTGGCTTGCCGCTCGTTCGGGGCCGCGTTACCATGCAAGACGGGCCCATAGCTCAGCGGTTAGAGCCGCCGGCTCATAACCGGTCGGTCCCGGGTTCGAATCCTGGTGGGCCCACCAGATGGAACATGGGGCCAAGTGAGGAGAGCATGTGGAAAACGTACGCCGAGATTTGATACTGATGGTTCGTCTGCAGAAGATCTATGACAGGATCGCCGAGTTGCTCGTCGACCAACGGACGCCTCCGACGGAGATTCGTGAGCTGCACGAGGAAAACGTTCGCCGGAAGCAGGAGCTCGAGGCGATGGAGGAGCAGATCGAGCAGCTTCGGGCAGAGGAAGAAGAGGTTCGCGCCAAGGAGGTCGAGAGTCAGGCGGAGCTGGAGCACTTCCAGAAGCAGAAGGCGACCGTAACGAACGAACGCGAGTTCACGGCCGTCATCAACGAGATCGATTTCGCCACCAAGTCGGTCGAAGAGGCCGTGGCCCGCCGCAAAGAGATCGAAGAGGCCGTCGCACAACTGGAGCGCGAGATCGAACAGCGGCGCCAGTCTCGGCCCGAGGAGGAAGCCTCCCACCGGAAAGTCGTCAAACAATGGGAAGACCGGAAACACGAGCTGACCGAGAGCATCCATGCACTGGCCCACGAGGCCCGCGCCATCGAGGATAGGCTCCAACCGGCCAGCCGGTCGCGCTTTCTACGCCTGCTCAAGAGCCGGCAGGGCAAGGCCGTCTCGGTTGTGGTCGATGGATCGTGCTCCCTGTGTCATTTCGAGCTGCGGCCCCACGTGCAACAACGGGTCTACCGCGCGGAGGAAATCATCACCTGTGAGCACTGTCGCCGGATCCTGGTTCTTCCGAACATCGAAGAGCTCTTCCCGGACGAGGCCGCGTCCGGGTGAGCGTCACAGCGTACGAAAAGCCGAGACGGGTATGAGTATTGCCACGCGAGTCCACGAGGTGCGACGGAGAATCGCCGGAGCCGCCGAACGGGCGGGACGGGATCCTCGGAGCGTGACGCTCGTCGCCGTCGGGAAGACCCACACCGCCGAGGCGATTATCGAGGCACTGCGCGCCGGCGTCACCGATCTCGGGGAGAACCGCGTCGCGGAGGCTGCATCCAAGAAACCTCACATTCCTCCGGCTACGTGGCATCTGATCGGCCCGCTCCAACGGAACAAGGCACGGTTGGCGCTGGACGTTTTCGATATCATCGAGACCGTGGACCGTCCAGCGCTCGTCGAACGTCTCGCCGCCTTGCTCGAAACCCACTGGCCAGACCGCCGGCTTCCGGTCCTCGTGGAGGTCAACGTCGGCGGCGAGCCCCAGAAGGCGGGTGTGAGCCCGGCAGGGGCCGCCAGCGTGGCCCAGGAGGTCCTCCATCACCCGCAGCTCGATCTTCGCGGCCTGATGACGGTGCCCCCGTTGGGCGCCGGCGCTGAATCGGCGCGCCCGTTTTTCAGGGAGCTCGCCACGCTGGCCGAGGACCTGCGGCAGCAGCTCGGTGTGCCGCTGCCGTGGCTGTCGATGGGGATGAGCCACGACTTCGAGATCGCCGTGGAAGAGGGGGCGACCCACGTGCGCGTCGGGACGGCGATTTTTGGCCCGCGGGAGGCACAGTGAGATTCGTGCAGCTCTTCGTATTTCCGTTCATCGCTGTGCTCCAGCTCGTGCTGAGCCTGACGATGTGGGTCGTCATCATCCAGGCGCTGATCTCGTGGGTCGAGCCGAACCCGTACAACCCGATCGTGAGGACGCTCCGTCTCCTCACCGACCCGATCCTCCGGCCGTTTCGGAGGTTGCAGTGGAGGCTCTTTCGCAGGTCGATGGCGGTCGATCTCTCGCCGTTGTTCGTCATCCTGCTGATCTGGGGCCTCAAGGTGTTTCTCACGCAGCTCCGATTTGCGCTCCTGTACTGACTGCTACCTCGCCCTGTGAGCGTGTGTGCCTCGCTGGCGCGGGGCAATTGCATTCCTGGAGCGCTTGTGAAAAAATGCTCACATGAGGAACTTGCTATGAGCCACAACACCATCTCTCACGAGCTTGAATCCGAGATTCTTCAGCTTTCCGAGAGTGAGATGGAGGCGTGCACGCGCTTTCTCCACGACCTGATCACGGTCCCATCGCCCTCCGGGGGGGAGCGGCTGGCGTGCGAGCTTGTCATGCGGGAGATGGAGAAGCTGGGGTTTGATGAGATCGTGCTCGACGACATGGGGAACGTTCTCGGCAGGATCGGGTCGGGGCCGAGGGTGATCGCCTTCGATGCGCATGTGGACACGGTTGGCATCAGCAACCCCTCCCGTTGGAAGGTGGATCCGTTCAAGGGCGTCATCGAGAACGGGATCCTGTACGGTCGTGGCGCGTCGGACCAGAAGGGCGGGCTCGCGGCCATCGTGCACGGCGCAGCGCTGGCGGCGCGTGCCGGGCGGCTCGACGATGTCACGTTGTGGGTGACGGCGACGGTCAGCGAGGAGGACTGTGTCGGCCTGGCGTGGCAATACTTGGTGAGAGAACGTGATCTTCATCCCGAGGTCGTCGTCATCGCCATGCCATCCGGGCTCGAGGTGTGCAGGGGCCAGCGCGGCCGGATGGAAGTCCGGGTGGAAACGCGCGGCGTCTCCGCGCACGGCTCGCAGCCGGATCGCGGCGACAACGCGATCTACTCGATGATGCCGATCGTGTTTGCGGTCTCAAGGCTGCACGGGGAGCTTGACATTGAGCACCCGATGCTTGGACGCGGCTCGATCGCGGTGACGCGAATCAGGTCTCGATCCGCCTCCTTGACCGCTATTCCGGACGCGTGCACGATCGATATCGACCGCCGGATCACCATAGGTGAAACCAGGCAGGCCGCTCTTGAACAGCTCGAACAACTTCCCGAGGTGCGTGCGGCCGTTGCGTCCGTCGAGCTCAAGCAGTATGCCGAGCCGTCATGGCGAGGGGTGACCTACCCGACGGACAAGTTCTTCCCCGCGTGGGAAACCTCCCAGGAAAGCCTGGCTGTCGCGGCGGCTCTCGATACGGCGCGCCACGTTCTTGGCCGCGAGCCCAAGATGCACCACTCCAACTTTTCCTCCAACGGCTGCGCGACCGCCGGGATGTTTCACATCCCGACCGTGGGCTTTGGCCCGGGAAACGAGATGTACTCCCACTCGGTGAACGACCAGATCGAGCTGGCCCAGCTCGCGCCCGCGATGGCGTTCTACGCCCTCTTTCCCGGGGTCTACCTCACGAGCCAACGCCGGGCCTGAAGTGGGCTGCGGCTTGACCCGGATGATTCATGAATCATCCGGGTTGAGGATTCCAGCGGCCAGGACCTGGTAGCTGCGGAACCGCTCGGCATCGATCTCCCCGGCGCGAACGGCATCCCCAACGGCGCAGTCGGGTTCGTGGAGATGGGTACAGTCTTGGAAACGGCAGGCATTCGCCCGCTCGGCAATCTCGGGGAAGGCTGCCTTAAGGTCTTCGAGCGTCAGATTCCAAAACCCAAACTCCTTGAGCCCGGGGGTGTCGACGACGAATCCGCCGCCGGGGAGGGGCTGAAGCTCGGCCCGGCTCGTGGTATGGCGTCCCTTCCCGGTCGCCTCGGAGATCGAGCCCACCCGGAGCCGGAATCCGGGATAGACGGCGTTGAGCAACGATGATTTCCCGACGCCGGATGGACCACAGAAGAGGGTGGTTCGTCCGAGGAGCGTTCGCTTGACCTCGCCGAGTCCCCGTCCCGTTCGTGCCGAGGTCAGGATGACCGCGTGGCCGAGGGCCCGGTAGACGTCGATCCACGGGCCGATCGTGTCGAGCCCGAGATCGGCCTTGTTGAAGATCAGGACCGGATCGATGTCCGCGTGGTGACAGGCGACCAGGAAACGGTCGATCAGGCCCCTCTTGGGCTCCGGCCGTTGGCAGGCGAACACGATCAGGGCCTGGTCGACGTTGGCTGCGAGAACCTGCGCGCGCCGTTCGCGCCCGGCACGCCTGTAGAGCGCCGTCTGGCGCTGACGTACGCCCTTGATCACTCCTTCGCCTCGCCGCATCTCGATCGTGACCCGGTCTCCAACGACCAGGCGTGGAACCTCGGGCATCCCACCTTCCCATTGCAGCCGTCTCCTGGCGGCGACCACGAGCGTTTGACCCTCGACTTGGACCCGGACCAGTGGGCCATGGGTCGCGATGACGGTACCCTCAACCAATTCTGCCATGACGTCAGTATACCCTTCGTTCCATCAGTGTCCTTGTGCAATGAGCCGGAGAGGGCTCACCATGATCTCGTCGACGGCGTGGCAGAAACGGACAAAGTCGGGGTACTGCGCCGTCGTGATGACGCGGGCCGGGATCTGGAGGGTGGTCACGGTGCGAACCGAACGTCCCTTCGTGGTGACGGCCCGGTCCACGTGGCCCCAGGGAGCAGTATATGTCCGGGATTTCATGTCGACCGCCCAGCCTGGGGGCGGAATCAGGTTGAGCTCGATCCGCTGCTCGATCGGCAACTGCAGCACGAGCGGGAACTTTCGCGAGGGGAGCGAGGCGAGCCTGGGGGAGAGCGGCCTGGCCGTGGTAAGGGCCCGGCATTCCATGGCGTCTCCGGATGGCGTGCACGCCTGGGGAAGGTGCAAACGAAGATCGAGAGCGACACCCCCGTCTTGACGAACGATGTCGCCGGTGACCTTGTCGGCGCCGGGGAAGATCCTCGCGGCGATCTGCTCATAGATCGCAGGCACCCGGTCGACCGGGACGGTGGAGACCAGCTTGAACAGGCGTTCCCCCTGGGCGCCGCGGAGCAGGATTTCATACGTGAGGTCCGCGGCGCCGGAAGCGTCGACCTTCGCCCTGAGGCTGACGTCTTCTTCGAGCCCTGGGTTCGGGAAGCGCGGGAGCGGATCGAGGTACCGGACCGGCTGCGACGGCGAGGTCAACGGCAGGACATACCCGTCGCTGCCCTGCAGGATGGCGCGGATGTGGCCGATCCCTTTGCGGCCCTCGTTCATATCGATCCAGAAGGTCTTCCCCCCGTGGCTGACCCGGAGCACGGGGATGACGAAGGCGCTGAACCCTGGCACCTTCAGGGACGTGTGGGAAAAGGCGAGAGGACGCGTCATGACGAGGTCGACGTTCCACCCCGCGTGTTTCAGAATGGCGATGAGAATGGTGAGGCGGTTACCCTTGCCACGCGAGAAGCTCTCCCCCGCGGTCTGGCGGACGTTGAGGTCGGCATCGCCGGCGTCGACCTTGTCGACGAGGGCATCGACAAGGTGCGTCAGCGCTTCCCGTGGATCCTTCGCGCTCACGAGCGGTTCGGCCCAGCGCCACAGCTCGGGGCTGCCTCGGAGTGCCCCGAGAACCCGGTTCCGGATCGAGTCTCCGATGTCCTGCCAGCTGACTCCAAAGCCGTAGGCCACCCATGGAAAGAGCTCCTGACTCGGCGGGGAGAACGGCTCGGAGACGACCGGCGGGACGCTCGTGGCCTGCCAGCTGAGCAGGCGCAAGCCGTGAAACGTCGTGTCCGTGTGCTTCAGCCCGGTGAAGTTCCCGTCGATGTTCAGCGTGAGATCCGGGGGAACGAGCAGCGTGTATTCGGACCGAACGAACGAACGGTTCGGGCCGGCGAAGCGGTAGACGTACGGCGACACGTGTCCCCGGTGCGACGAGCCCGTCGCCCCGATCGGGGCCACATATTCGTCCTCCACCATGTCGCCGGGACTGACGTTCTTCAGGACGACCTGGGATTGGCTGGCGCTGATCCCGGGCGGGACGATGATCGTTCCGTCCGCCTTGATGATTCGCACCCGGAGCAGCACCGACCCGGGCAGAAGAGAAATGGTTGACGCATCCTTGACGCCTGCCGGGGTCAATGCCTTGGTCAGCCCGTGGTAGTAGTAGAGGCTCGATCCGTCCTTGAAGACGCGCTCGATGCCTTGGTCCAGGATCAACTCGGAATCCACGCCGTCCGTCGGGGCGGAATGTGCCGCGGCAAAGGCGAGAGCGTCGATCCGAAACGGCTCGAAAAACGGCGTCATTCCTTCCCGCCAGGCGAGCGATCTCAACTCGAGATCCGCGGGATGCCGGCCAAGCGTTGCCCGGACGGCCCTTGCGAGCGCAGCGCTTGGCCCGTCGGCGGCGAGGACCACGCCGAGCTGATCCGTCCCGTCCCATCGTCCCCATGCGGCGTACACCTTCCTCAGCTGCGCCGCAGCCTCCTGCGTGCGTCCCAGGCGATGCAGCAACCTCGCGATGCCAAGGTCGAGCTTCGGGTTGTCCATCAGCTTCTTCTGACGCCGGAGCACATCCAGGGCGAGGTCTTCGCGACCCGCCGAGATCAGCAGGTCGACGGTGTCCGGCGCAAGCCAGTCCGACGCGGCAAGCCCCTCGATGACCCGGTTGCGGTCCGTCCAGCGCTCCAGGCTCCGGTCAACGTTGAGCCGGAGCCTGGCGACCCACGCCGAGCCGGGGAGCATGGCGTGCAGCTTCCGGAGAGCCTGGCTAGCCTCGCGGACCCAGCCGCGCCGGACCGCGGCGCGGACCCACAGCCTGAGGACCCTGGGATCGTTGGCATCGTGGTCGACGAGCGTGTCCAGGACCGTTTCCGCATCCTGGGTCCTGCGTTGCCGGAGATCGAGCTCGTGCGCCAGCAGCAAACTCTTCGGGAGTTTACTGCATGCAGCGAGCTGTTCCCGGCACCGGCGGAAATCCACCTGGGGGGCAGCCCCCGTCGGCTCCGTGAGGAAGTATTGCGCCCGCGCCAGGTGAAGCTCCGGCGCGCCGGAGGCCGTGGCCGGCGCCCCGTCGAGCCAGGCCCTCTCGGCAAGGGGGTCGTGCCGGATGTGGGCGAGCTGGGCGGCGAGCAGTGTCCCTTCAAGCCCCTTCGCCGGGCCCGGCGTCCGGTCGAACGCCCCTTCGGCGGGCGGCAGGGAGGCTGCGGCGTGAGAGGACGCCCACGGCGGCGTCGCCGGCTGGTGCAGCACGTGCACGGGGAGCTCCCGGCCTTCGCCGTCGAGAAGAGAGACACGAACCTCGGGCATGTCTGTCGATGCCATGGCCACCCGGAGCCGGTGCCTTCCCGCACCGATATGGAGCCGGTACCAGCGGACGGCGGCCCCGAGATTACCGCAGTCCTTCGCGAAGCCGCCGGGTTTGCCGTCCAGCTCGAGTCTGTACGTGCCAGTCGCCTCGACGACCATCCAGCCGTCGGCCGGCCGGGGCGAGTCGAAGCTCCACGCCGCCAGGTACACGCCCGGGGCCGCGAACGGCTCCGGGGGACGCGCGACGCCGTCCGGGGTTCGCATCACCAGGCGAAACGGGTGGGCCGGACCGTTCCACGTGCTCCCCAGTGGGGGGAGGGCGGCATCTGCAGGGACCACGTTCCGCAAGATATCCAGCGTGTCGAAGCTGCCGAACGGCCCGGAGAGCTCCACCGGCGTCAAGACGCCGCGCGGGGGCCGGCGCAGGAGCGACCCCTCGATCCTGTCGAGGAGGAACCCGAGCTCGGGATCCCGGTTCCCGGTGGCGGCGCTGAGGATCTCGTCCGGATCTGGGATCACCTGGATGTTGTCGAACCACCATCCCGCCGCCGCAACCGCCTCCGCGGATCGTGGATGCGCCTTGATGATGTCGAGGGCGGCCCTGCGGGCGGCCCCGAGATCGAGGTTCCCATCGGCGCGTACGATCGACATCCAGTCCAGCGTCTGGCTCCGCCCAGACGTGCCCGCAGCGACGTGATGAACCGTTCCTGACGACGTTCGCGTGCTCTTCGCACGGTGTGCGCCTGCACCCGTGGGAACGGCCAGGGCCAGAACAACCGCGAGAACCGCCGTGCGCCGCATCATGGGGCCTCCAGCCGCTGGGAGAACGTTCGTTGGGCCTTCAGCAAGAAGGCTCGAAACGCCGCGACGCGCCTGGCACCGAGGAGCCCGGATGTCAGCTGAAAGCGGCCGGAAACCCGGTACCCGCGTGGCAGCGCACTGGTCGTGACATCGAGCGTTCCGAAGGGGCCGGCCCGTGCGACGGGCGGCGGAAGCTGTCCCGGTTTGCGGCCCAGCTGCACCGTGATCGTCCACCGCAGGTCCGGCCGCAGCGGGACCAGCAGGGGAGAGTGACGGACTTGGGTTGGCGCCAGCGTCGGTAGGAGCGTGAGACGTCCGGGAAAGATGCGGACCCCCCCATCCCCGGCAATGGACGCTCGTAGGACATTCCCGGTCAATTCCATCGTTGCGGGATCCTGGCCGGGGGACATGGATGCGGTCGGTTTGCCGGTCAGGCGGGCGCCGGGGAAGAGCCGCTGCAGCCAGCGTGCGAACCGCACCCGGTTGTGGCTGCCGCCGAACGCCGAGCGAAGCGCGGCGGCCGCGTCGCCCGTCGCCGTCACGGTGACTGAAACGTCGAGAGTGTTACCGGCCCCGGCCTTGAGCGTGACGCGGGTTGTCGAGGTTCCAGCGCCGACGACGGGAGTGGTTTCGGGTGCGCTTGACGGACCCCGGACGACGAGAACGAACGCCCCTTGATCGAGCCCCGGCGGGCGGAAGGGATCGTAACCCGTGGCCGTTCCGTCGAGCCAGAGGTGATCGTCCGGAAGATAGGCGATGGCGTGGTCGAAATCTCCAAGAACCGCGAGCTTCGAGCGCACGGGGCCAAGGTCGGCCGTGCGGACGAGGACCATGTCGGCGTGGATGCCGATCGAATGACACAGCGCGACGAGCAGGCACGCCTTGTCCTTGCAGTCGCCCATCTTGTGACTGAGGACCCAGTCGGCCGAGAACGGCCTGTAGCGGTGCTCGCCGAACTCCAGGGCGACATACCGGATCCGGTCGGTGACGAAATGATAGAGAGCCGCGATCCGTGCCCGGCGAGTTTTCAGATCCTTGGTCAGCTCGCGGGCCTTGTCCTCGACCAGCCTGGAGGGGCGGATCCGTGGCGCCACGTGCCGCGCATACCACCCGCCGA
>JAADFN010000048.1 GCA_013152895.1 Acidobacteriota bacterium
GGGATCAAGACCGCGGGCCGGCCGTAGGCCGGGCCTCCCGGGCGCTGACCGCGGGCCTGCTGCAAGCAGGGCCTCCCGGGCGCGGTTCGCCAGACGAGAGCGTCCTGGTCAGCTGAAGGTGACGCGAGCGAAACGGCGCTTGCCCGCCTGCAACAGGAGGGCCGCGCCGGGAGCGGTTGTGACGGACGCCTTGACATCGCGGACGACGGCGCCATCGACGCGAACGGCGCCCTGCTGGATCAGGCGCCGGGCCTGCGAGTTCGAATCCGCCAGCCCAGCCTCCCGCAGCACGGCGGCCAGCGGCGCCTGCAGCCCGTCGGATCGCAACGTGACCTCTGGGATTTCGGCCGGGAGGTTCTTCTTCGAGAAGACACGCTCGAACTCCTCCCGCGCCGCTACCGCCTCCTCGGGGGAATGAAACTCGGTCACCAGCGTCTGGGCCAGCTCCTTCTTGACCTCCATCGGGTGCCGCGCCCCCTCCGTCACGGCTTCCTTCATCGCCTCGATCTCCTCCGATGTCCGGTCTGTGAGAAGCAGCCAGTACCGCCACATCAGGTCGTCAGAAACCGACATCACCTTGCCGAACATCTCGAACGGCGGATCCTCGACGGCGATGTAGTTGCCGAGCGACTTGGACATCTTCTCGACGCCGTCGAGCCCTTCGAGCAGCGGAAGGGTCATGACCACCTGGGGCTCCAACCCCTCTTCCCGCATCACCTGGCGGCCCATCAGGAGGTTGAAGAGTTGATCGGTGCCGCCCATCTCGACGTCAGCCTTAAGCGACACGGAGTCGTAGGCCTGGGCCAGGGGATAGAGAAACTCGTGCAGGGAGATCGGCTGGCCAGCGTCGTACCGCTTCCGGAAGTCGTCGCGCTCCAGCATCTGTGCCACCGTGACCTTGGCGGCGAGTCGGATCCAGCCGGCGGAGCTCAGCGCGCCGAGCCAGCGCGAGTTGAACTCGATGACCGTCGCGGCCGGGTCGAGGAGCTTGAAGATCTGCCGCTCGTACGTACGGGCGTTGGCCTGGATCTGTTCCGGCGTCAACTGCGGCCGTGTCGCCTTCTTCCCGGTTGGATCTCCGATCAACCCGGTAAAGTCCCCGATCAGGAAGACCACGCGGTGTCCGAGCTGCTGAAAATGCCGCATCTTCCGGATCACGACGGTGTGCCCGAGGTGGAGATCCGGTGCCGAGGGATCGAACCCGACCTTCACCGTCAGCGGTGTGCCCGTCTTCAGCGAGCGTTCCAGCTTGGCGATGAGCTCCTCGCGTGGAATGACGTCGACGCACCCCTTCGTGAGGTATGCAACCTGTTCTTCGACCTGGCGAGAGACCACAGTGAACCTCCCCGATGTGCGGCGGCGCGAGCCGCGTCACGGGAAACTCTACCAGATCAGCGGGCGGCAGGAGGCAGGTCGGTGGCCGGGAACGGTCCGGCGCCCGTGGTTTGCAGCGAGGCCAGGTCCCGCCAGGCGCCGAGGACCGGTGCGAGGTCCTTCGCATCGACGCTGATGATCGAGCGCTCATACGCCCCGGAAGACCGCCACGTTCCCACACCGGCAGCCTGGACGGCGCACACCCGCGCGGCGCCAAGGGCGCCGTTCGAAGCGGCGGCCTCTTTCGCGGCGACCGCCCCCTGCACCGGCTCGAGCTCCCGATCCGAGGGCAGGGCGATGATTTTGCCCCACGCCTTCTTGATCACGTCCTCGAGGGTGTCGAGCGGCCCGTCCATCTCGACCTCGAGCAGCAGCACCTGCCTGCCCGGCACAACCGGCCTCGACAACGTGAGCGTCGCACCCTTGAGAAGGGCGCGCATCCGCGACAGGACGAGAGCCCCGGCAACGTCGGCATCGGGCGCGGCCGTGGCTGCGGTCAGGGGCAGCGCGATCACGAACGCCGAGCGGTTGCCCGGCATTGGAGCGCGGGTTTCGGGCGATGCGGCGATTTCCTGGGTCCGGACGCCTTCCTTCGGCCCGCCGAGGGTCGCCAGGAACTTCGCCAGCGCTTCGCGGGCCGTGCCGGTATCGGGGATCACGGCGCCAATGGCCAGGTTGGAGGGCTGGAGCAACCGTGACGGTGTGATGGCATCCGTATCGGGAAAGCCGAAAAGCGCGGCCATCAGCTGGAGCGCACGGTGGTGTGGACTCTCTTCGACGTGGACCGGCCGGCGGTCGCCATCAAGCGCCTGAAGAGCTCCCGACAGAACTTCGCAGAGCTGCGGAAAACTGTCCGGCGCCGTTGCCAGCTCCAGCGCCGCTGGATCGACCGTCACGCGGATCCAGCCAGGGGCCTCGGCCGATTCCCGGATCCATCCCGCGAGCCGGGTCAGGATCAACGCTGCGGTCTGCGAATCGAGATCCGGCACGAGAACCGGCACCAGGTCGAGCACCGCGAGCCCGGAGACCGGCCGTTCCAGGAGTACGACGTTGATCCCGTTGGCGAGGAGCTCCGCTCGCGGGGGCGAGGCAAACCGGGGGTTCAGCGCCTGCGGAGGAAGGAGGAGCACGGCATGTCCCGGATGGCTGGCGAGCCACGCCGTGACGGCGCGGCGAACCGTCGCCACGCTAACTCCGTCCAGACCGAAGAGAAACCGCCGCACGCCGGCGGCTCCAGCCTTGAGCCATATCGAGACGAGCCTGGAGGCCCCGCCGGGCATCTCCTCGAGGCTCGCGAGCCGCCGCACCTCGAGGCGCGTGCGAACGGCCGCCACGGAAGCTGGATCGAGGTGAGGCGCCTGGCTCAACTGTGCGAGAGCGAGCCGGAGGCGGGAGACCGTTTCGTCGCCGCTCGCTGCGTCGATCGTCGCCTCGAGCACCAGCGTGCCGGACGCCAGCCGGCTGTGGAGCGCCGGCGCCTGGGCTTTCAGCAACTCTGGAAGCATCTCCCCCAAGACCTCGGCGGATGCGCGGAGCGTTGAGCCCGGCGGGGGCAACGGGAGGCTCAACCTCAGGGTGGCCGGCGTGCCCGGCGGCTCCAGCCGGCGCTCGATATCCCCCTCGTCCAGGGGTGCCGTCCGGCGGGCGGGCAGCACGGCCGGGGGGCGCCCGGCCAGGACCCGTTCGAGCATGCCCCTGAGCGCGGTCACGCCAGCAGCGCCGACGGCGACGACGACCGGCGGCGCCGGGCCCTTCCCGGTCAACGCCGTTTCCGCATCCGGGATCAACCCGAGATCACCCCGGGTGATCGTCCGTATCGTGAGGGCGCCCGACGGGTCCGGCGCCGGCCACGCCAGGCTGGTCGCCGTCGCCCCCGGGGTCGAGACGAGGATCAGGGCGGTCCCGTTCGGCAGGTGCTCCGTATGCAGCGCCTGGCCGACGGCCGGCATGACGCACACCAGGAACGCCAGCGCAACGAGCGCGCCGGGGATCCGCAGCCGCAGGGTTTTCCCCGCGCTTCTGCCGGGCCGACACGGGATGTCGTCACATCGCGTCACGGGCTCATGGTAGCATGATGCATGCGCCGTGAGCTGAGCCCTTTCCTGCCGCGCAACATCCTGATTAGCTGGCTCTTCGCCGCATTTTCCATGCTACTGACATTGCTGGTGGCGGCCGTGGGCCAGGGAATCGGCGCCTGGCTCGGCGGATGTTCCTGGATCGGGATCACACTTCCGCTGGGACGTCCCGTCTGGGCCCTGGTCAACGAGCCATCGATCCATTTCGCCAGTCTCGGCGCCGCCGACGGCTACTGGCTCGGGTCGCTCGCGCTTCCTCTGCTTCTCGCCCTGCTCGCTCCAACCTTCATTCCGCGTGCCCGAACGGCCGGCGCCGAGCTCCTCATGGTTCAGCTCGGGT
Organism: Acidobacteriota bacterium; assembly: GCA_013152895.1. Taxonomy (GTDB): domain Bacteria; phylum Acidobacteriota; class Thermoanaerobaculia; order Thermoanaerobaculales; family Sulfomarinibacteraceae; genus JAADFN01. The sequence goes on from JAADFN010000048.1 coordinate 3,790, forward strand.
GGGCCTCCGCGGTCATCGGTCTCGCCTGGATGCCCTTTCTCGACCCGTCGGACGGCCACCTCGTTCACTGGCTCGACTTCCGCCGGCTGGCCGCGTTCTGGATCTGGGCGGCGCCCGCCGCGGCGGCTCTGCTGGCATTCGTCGCGGTCCGCCGCCTGCTCAAGCTGCTCGACACCGCCTCGCCGCACGCGGGCCTTGCGGCCCGACTCGCAACGGTCGCGCTTCACTTCTGGCTTCCCACGGCGGGATGGATCCTCCTCACGAGCGTTCTCGCCGGCCCCGTTTTTCCCCGCGTCCTTGCCGCCGTCGCCATCCCGTGCGGCGCGGCGGCCGCGGCGGCATTCTTCGGGGGCGTGGCGCCCCACTTCCACGCTCTCGGGCCCGTTCGCGCCCGTACGTGGGTGTACGGCATCGCGGCCACGCTCGTCGCCGGCGCTCTCGTCTGGGGATCCGGACGTCCCCTTGCGAACCAACGCGCCGCCGGTGTGCTGTGGGGTCGACCGCTCGCGACCAACAACATCCGCGCATGGGTCGTGCCCCGAAAGCTGTTTCCGAGACGATGATGCCGGTGTGCTCCCGGATCCGCTCCGCCGGGCGCTGAAAAGCGCTACGCGGTGCGCGCCCGCAGGAGCGCCTCGAGCCGGGCGAGGTCGTCGACCGTGTTGACGCCGGCCATCTCGGCCGGATCGTCGAGCACGTGGGCTGCCACGCGGCACCCCTCGCTGCGAAGGGCGGCGATCACGTCGGTCAGGTAGTACTCCTGCTGTTCGTTGTCGGCGCGAAGCCCTTGCAGTGCACGTTCGAGCACGGCGCGCTCGAAAGCGTACACGCCGGCGTTGACCTCCCGCACGGCCAGCTCGGCGGGCGTTGCATCCCTGGCTTCCACGATGGCGGCGACATCGCCGCTGGATGTCCTGAGAACCCGCCCGTAGCTGCCAGGATCGTCGAGCACGGCGGTGAGCATGGCGGCTGCAGCGCCGGAATCGACGGCATCACGCAGCGCGTCGACGGTCGCCGGCCGCAACAGGGGGACGTCGCCGGAGAGCACGACGACCGCCTCCGGGACCGCACCGTCGAGCGCAGCGAGCGCCACGCGAACCGCATCCCCCGTGCCCCGCTGCGGTTCCTGGAGGGCCCAGCGTGCACCACGCCTCTCCACGACCGGCACCACCACGTCCGCCCCGTGTCCGGCGACGACGAGCACCTGGCCGGGCTGCGCCAGGTTGCACGCCACGTCGAGCACGTGATCCAACAGCGACCGCCCGGCGAGGCGGTGAAGGACCTTGGGCAGGTCGCTCTTCATCCGGGTGCCCTTCCCCGCGGCGAGGACAATGATCCCCCAGCGAGCGCTGATCAGATTCCGTGGAGAGGCATCGGGCGTCTTCATCGAAACAAGGGGGGCCGATTCGAGGGCGGTTCCGGCCCTCTACCTGCGGCGCAGCTCGTAGAGAACCTGCTTGGCGACCGCCTTGAGGGTTTCGAACACGCCGCGGCCTTCGGTGGCCACAGCTTCGAAGGTCGGCTCGCCCTTGAAGTTGAGAACGCGGTACATCTCCTCGACCGGTACGGCCGTTGGCAGGTCCCGCTTGTTGAGCTGGAGCGCGTAGGGGATTTCTTTCAGATCGTACCCGTTTTCCGTGAGGTTGACCTCCAAATTGCGCATCGACTCGACGTTGGCATCCATACGCACTTCTTGAGAGTCCGCCACGAACACGACGCCATCCACGCCCTTGAGGATCAGCTTCCGGCTGGCGTCGTAGAAAACCTGGCCGGGAACCGTGTAGAGGTGGAACCGGGTCTTGAAGCCTCGTACGGAACCGAGGTCAAGCGGAAGAAAGTCGAAGAACAACGTCCGGTCCGTCTCGGTCGCGAGGGAAATCAGCTTCCCCTTCTGCTTGGGGTTCGAGCGCTCGTAGATGTGCTGGAGGTTCGTCGTCTTACCGCCCAGGCCAGGACCGTAGTAGACGATCTTGACATTGATCTCACGGGCGGCGTAATTGATGAAGCTCATTCTGAAAACAGCGCGTCGATATCTTCGTCCGTGATTTCGGCGAACGGGGAGGCCTGTTCGCTTTCGCCAACCTCGCGGGCTTTCGATTCCATCAGCTGCAGGATCCGCTCCAGCTCGGCCGATGCCTTCCGGACCCGCAGGCGAACCAGCCCCAGGGACGATCTCTCGTCGAAGATCACAACGAGGATCAGCCTCTGTCCCACGATAGAGATGTGAATGTTGTCTTTCCTGCCCTCGTGGAACAGGATCGAGAATTCCTTCTCTCCGATCAGCTTGGCCAGGCCATCGGTCGCCGCCACGTTTCCGGCGGTCAGCGACGCGAGAGACGTCGTATCCACCTGATCGATTTCGCCCGCACCCGCGATCTGTTGGCCATTCTTATCGACCAGGAAAACAATCTTCGCGCTGGCATCGACTCGCAATCGATTGAGGACCTGCGTGATCCTGTCGAACTCCTCTTGATACATCACCAGGTTGGTGTCCACAGCAAAGCCCCCTTCGTGAACCTTTCTCTTCTAACATAGTACCTCGGACCGCGCAAGAGAAACACCGCAATGAGCTTGTTGCGCCGCACCTTCCCCGAAAAGCCTAACAATCCACGCGTTGTGAGGTCTCAACTGATCCAAATACGCTACTTACGACATCCGATACGACCTGTAACCGCAAGCAATCTTCATGCCATCGTCCAGAATCGTGGTGTAAAAGATTGTGATGCTTCCCCGACCTTACCGAGTTACGCTCGTTGCGTAGTCCCTTGCTCACATGCTTTACCATCCGTCGAATGCAGGACAGGATGGGCCGCGTCTGCCGGCGCTTCGTCGACTCGCCCGCTCGACGTATTGAAGGGCCCGGATGTCGTCCCGGCCTTCTGCTCCGAGCGAAGAGACGCCTGCCATTGCGGCGTTGCTCCCGGCGGGGGCGTCTTCGCATGTGAAGAACGCTGGACCCCCCACCCAGGTTCTTCGTCGCCTCCGGCTCCTCTCGACTAACAAGAATTGCCGATCAATTGAGAAGCTCGTGTATGTCATTGTCACCGTACGCCTTGCTGAGGCGAACGACACCTCGTTTGTTAGTCCCTGCCCTGGTGTCCCCACTGGGGGGCATGACGGTGCTCAGAATGACAGGAGGAGGTGGCTTCTCGGAGCGAGAGGGAGAAGTGGCTCTTCGGAACGACAGGAGGGGGACACCGGTGGGCGCCTCGCCCATCACGGCGCGCAGCCCCTCCAGGCAAGCCGAGACCCCAGGTCGAGGCACGCCGAGCAGCTCCCCCAATCCGCTGCAAGCCGACGGCCCGGCCAAAGGCCGGGGCACGGCGCAGCCACCTTCAATCCGGGCAAGCCGACGCCGAGGCGAAGCCGAAGCACGGCGCGCAGTCCCCCAACGAGGCGACGCCGAGGCAAAGCCGAAGCACGCCGAGCCGAAACCAAAACTCGCGAGGCGACGCCGAGACCGAAGGTCGAGGCACGCCGAGCAACTCCTCAATCCGCTGCAAGCCGACGGCCCGGCCGCAGGCCGGGGCACGGCGCAGCCACCTTCAATCCGGGCAAGCCGACGCCGAGGCGAAGCCGAAGCACGGCGCGCAG
>JAADFN010000049.1 GCA_013152895.1 Acidobacteriota bacterium
TGGAGCACGGCGCCCGAGGCGGCGTCAATCCACGTGACCGTTCGTTCATGATGTCCAAACGGCATCGATGTCGATGTCCGGATCACGTCGACTTCGGAGCCCGGAAGGCGGGCGGCATGGCCGGCGGGCAGGTTTCGGAGCTTCGCCAGGGCCTGCTGCCGCGGCACTCTGGAGATCTCGATCGAAGTCGTGGCGCCCAGCAAGAACTTTCTCGCGCCAAGCTCGAGCTTCATCCATGGAAGGTGGCGCGCGGCGTCCCGCGGCTCACCGGCGCGGCCACACACGGCCGGAAGGAGCATTGCTGCGACGAGCAGCGCAACGCCGTGGTCGAGGAATCGCGGGGGCCGCATCGTTCGTTTCATGACACCAGTGTACAGGGTGTCCTCCACGGTGTTCACCTCTCCCGGCCGCCTGAAAGCGGCGCTGATGAGCTATCCGCCCGAGCCGCTGCCATTCCCGTCACCGGTACTGGAACCAGGCTTCTTCCGGCGGCGTGGGCGGCGTCGTCGCTGTGCGGGGGCGTCGGGATCCGCTGGGCGAGCGGCGCGTTTCTGGGAAGAGCTGGATGCCCTGCGGGGCTTGCGGGGAGGAGAACCGGATGGACGCCGGTAGGGGATGACGGTCTTGTACAGGTCTTCGGAGGCGAAGCTGACCGGGATCTCGTACCCGACGAACGTGTGAATGGCATCGAGGGAATAGACGTAGTTCTCACACGCCAGGGAAATCGCTATGCCCTCTGCGCCGGCGCGGGCCGTGCGGCCGATCCGGTGGACATAGTCTTCGGGATCCTGGGGGAGGTCGAAGTTGATCACGTGGGTCACGCCGTCGATCTGGAGACCGCGGCTCGCGACGTCGGTGGCGACCAGGATCGGGAGCTTCCCATCCCTGAAATCGTCGAGGACCTTGAGGCGGCGGCGCTGATCGACGTTTCCCGTCAACCCGCGGGCTGTGTAGCCGTGCCGTTGGAGGTCTTCCACCAGCCGCTTGGCAGCCCACCGGGTGTTGACGAAGATCATCGTGCGGGTCGCGCCCTCGCGTTCGAGGAGACCGAGGAGCAGGGATAGCTTTTCCCGGGAGGAGACGTGGTAGAGCTCCTGGGTGATGGTTTCCGGGGTGATGTTCTCCGGGTTGATGATGATCTCGACGGGGTTATTCATCTCGCGCCAGCCGAGGGTCATGACGCGGTACGACAGCGTTGCCGTGTACATCATCGATTGCCGCTGCTTGGGGTGGGGCATGCGCCGTAACAGCCAACGGAGATCCGCTGCAAAACCCATGTCGAAGAGCCGATCGCACTCGTCGATAACGGTGATTTCCGTCAGGTCCAGCGAGTAGGCGCGCTGCTTGTGGTAATCGATCAGCCGGCCGGGCGTCCCGACGAGGAGATCGACGCCAGCGGCAAGCTCGTCCCGCTGCTTCCGGTAGTCGAGCCCGCCAAAGACCACGTGCGTCTTCAGGCCGGTGTATTTCCCCAGCTTGTCGGCGTCGTTCGCGACCTGCACGGCGAGCTCCCGGGTCGGCGTGATGATGATCGCCCGGGGACCGTCAAACCCGTCGGGGCGCGGGACGCGCAGCGCGTGGGCGAAGATCGTGATCAGGTACGTCGCGGTCTTGCCGGTGCCCGTCTGGGCCTGGGCGACGACGTCGCGGCCGGCGAGCGCCAGCGGAAGCACCTCCTGCTGGACCCTCGTCAGGCGGGTGAAGCCCAGCTCATCGATGGCCTTCCGGATCTCTGCGGGGATATCCAGATCGTCAAACGTGCTTTCGGAAAACAGCCAGTCCTGCGGGAGAGATCGTTCCATGAAGAAGGATTCTACTCTATCGCGCCCGTCCGGTCCGGGCTGAGCTCCCTTCGACCCGGCTCCAAGGGGCCTCGTCCCTTGGGAGCACGCGGCGGTGTTGCGTGCCGCGGGCCTTGACACGTCGGTTCAGGTGTCATAGTGTATTAGATGAGCGATACACCTGGCGTGGATGTCAGAGGGGGCGTTCATGGATTTTGAGTTGAGCATCGATCCGAACGAGCCGGTCCCGATCTGGAAACAGATCGAGGAAGGGGTACGGCGGAGGATCGCGGCGGGCGGTCTGCATGCGGGCGATGCCGTGCCATCGGTGCGCGAGGCAGCCGTGCGGCTGAGGGTCAATCCGGCAACGGTCGCGCGCGCGTACCGCTTCCTCGTGGATGCCGGGTTGCTGAGCGTCAGGCGTGGCGAGGGCACGTTCGTGGCGAAGCTGGGGGGGGACGCCGCTGAGATGCTGCGCCGGGAAGAGCTGGGGCGGGCAGCACGGCGGTACACCGGTACTGCCGCAGAGCTCGGTGTCTCGATTGACGAGGCTTTGGAAGCCGTGGAGGACGCGTGGCGGCGGAACGTTCCCGCTGACCGGAAGAGGGAAGGACAGGCTCATGGATAATCCGGTCGAGGATGTGATCGTCGTCGAAGGACTGGTGCATTCGTTCAGCAGGGAACGGGTACTGGACGGGGTCTCGTTCACCGTGAAGCGGGGAAGCGTGTTCGCGGTGCTGGGCCGAAACGGTGCGGGCAAGACGACGCTGGTGCAGTGTCTGCTGGGACAGCTCGAACCGCGCGCCGGAACGCTTACGGTGCTGGGCCGTGCGCCGTGGCGAGAGCGGGCGAAGCTCATGCAGGAGGTCGGTGTCGTCCCGGAGGCGCCGGACGCGCCGCCGGCGTGGCGGGTCAGGGATGCGCTCGCCTTCTGTGCGCGGCTCTCGAGCTGTTGGGATTGGAACGAGGCTTCGGCCCGACTGAAGCGATTCGGAATTCCCGTGATGCGCCGCGTATCGGAGCTGTCTCGCGGGCAGAAGGCGCAACTTCAGCTGTGCCTCGCGCTCTCGGCAAGACCGCGGCTGCTCGTTCTGGACGACCCGGTACTCGGGCTGGATGCGGTCGCCCGGCGGGAGCTCTATGAAGAGCTGATTCGCGATCTCGCCGATCGAGGCACGACCGTCCTGCTGACGAGCCACGATCTCGACGGCGTCGAACGGCTGGCGGACGAGGTGGCGATCATTTCGGGCGGCGCCATCGTGGCGCGCGGCACCGTGGAGGAGCTCAAGAACGAGTGGTTCGGGCGGTTGGGGAACTACCCGGGTCTGGAGGAGATCTTTGTGCGGGTGGTCCGGAATGGAGGTGTGGCATGAGAGCGGTGACGGTGGTGGCGTGGTACGAGCTCAAGCGGAACTGGCCGCTGTTTCCGGGCGCGCTTCTGATGGGTGTGCTGGCATGGACCGCGCCGCTCGTGCCTGGCTTGCATCAGTGGGACCCGGAAACCGTACGGGAGGTGGCGGCGTCGGTCGTTGCGGTTGCGTTGATGGCATTCGCGAGCCTCATCCTGGGATCGGCGATCCTGGGCGGTAGCGTTGCTTCCGGACGCGAAGGGTTCTTCCTGGCGCGGCCCGTCGGCGCCGTGCCGCTCTGGCTGGGCCGGATGATGGCGGTACTCATCCTGAGTCTTGCCGCGCCCGCCCTCGTACTAGTGCCCCTGGCCCTAGCCCGGCCTGGCCGGATGATCGCCTTGTTCTGCGCTCCCTCGCCGCTGGCTCTCGTACTGCTCCTGCTGCCCGGCGCGATCGCAGCGGCGGGGCTCGTCAGAATCATGCTCAAGACGCGGTCTGTTTGGCTTGCAGCTCTCGCCGCAGTTGTTGCTGGTGTGTACCTCGTTCAGCTCCGGTTGATCTTGCGGCCGCTGTTTCGCATTGCGCTTCACGCAGATGGAGTGCTTCGCGCAGGTTCGTTCGCCGTGTTGCCGCTGATCTGGTCGGCGGCGTTTCTTGTGGGGAGTGCCGTCGCGGCAACTCGTGGCAGGTCGGATGCGCGGCGCGCCGCCTCGGCGGGGGTAGGGACCGTCATGGTGATTCTGCTCATCCTGACGGCTGTGCTCACCGGCGCCGTGTACTGGGTGAACGCGGCGACGCCGGCAGACATCACCGAGGTGGCGACGTTGGTTCCCGCGCCCGAGGGAAGCTGGGTGCTGGTTGCGGCCCAAGTACGGCGGGCCGGCGTCACGCTTCCCGTGACCTTCGTGCTCGATACATCGAGCGGGGTCTGGTGGCGGTGGCCCGGCACGTGGTGGCAGGTGGTTGGGAACGCACCGTTCAGCCGGAATGGCCGGTTCGTCGCGTGGTGGGACGACCGGGGAGCGAATCCGGGGAGGCTTTCAGCCGTTGTTCGTGTCACAGCGTTACCGAAGGGTGTGCGGGGGACGCCGCGGACGGTCCGGACGGTTCCGGCGCCTACGTGGGTCGCCCCGCTCGGCATGGCGCTCTCGCCTTCTGGGAAGATGTTGGCCACGGTCTTTGGTGGGGTGCTGAGCGTGTGGAATGTCCGGGGGACGGGGCGGGTGACAAGAATAGCCACGGGCGACGGGATTGTCACCTGGCTCCGGGTGAGCGATAGCGGTGACGTGTGGCTAGGAACGAGGTCGGGGCGGACCGGAGCCGGCCGGACGATGACGATCACCGCGAGGCACGTCGCGCCCACCGGACACGCATGGGACGTGATCTGGAAAGAGGCGAGTGTTACGTACCTCTCTCACGTGGCGTGCGACACCCCCGGCAGGCCGGCGAATGTGGTGGCCTTGGCCATCGCCCGGGAGGATGGACAGGGGCGTCTCGTCGTGATGCGGTTCGATGCTCCGGGGGCCTTGTGGTCGGCTCCGCTCGGCACGCTGTGGCCGGTACGGCAGATGATTCCGTTCGGTGCAACGAGGATCGTGGTGGTGTCACGCCGAGCCCCGATGGCCGAGGCACCCTTGGCACCGTCCGTGATCGCCTGCATAACACGGGAAGGCGTTGCCTGGCGCCGGACCATCGGGAAGATCGGCTGGGCGGCCGTCGGCCCGGGTCCCGATCCCGGAACGGCCGTCGTGATCGTCAACCGGCACCCTGGTACACGTCTCGCGGCACCGTCGTGCGAACGTCTCAGCCTCGAAACTGGCGGGATGACACCGATCGGTTCGAACCTGGTTCCAGCGGCATTGTCGTGGCTCATCCCGCAGCTTCCCACGCCGGGAAGCCCGGGCACCAGGGTGTTCGTGCGAAATCGTCGTACGTTGCTTCGCCTGACCACATCCGGCCGCCTGGTACCTGTCCCCATCCGGTAGGTGAGGCCACGCACCGGAGACACCGCCAAGGCGTGGAGGATTCTCTCCGTCAACGTCCCGGTGCGATCATTCGTGATCATTCGTGGTGCCCTTTCCGCGCCCGTCGGTTGATCTCTGTGCCCTTGCGGCCGCCGGCATTCGCGAAAGCCGCGTCGGGTGCCACCCGCGACGTACCAGTTGCACGTGTCTCTCGCCTCACCGTGATCGAGATGCCGCCCAGGCGGGGCCGGCGTGGTGTCACGGTGAAAGTGTGTGAGACGTGCGGGCCGGTGGAAATATTGGGGGCAGCGCGCCGGTTGCATGACGTACACGCCGCTTCACGGCGCGGAGGGAGGTTGCATGAATGTCGCTCGTAACGTGACGGAGTTGATTGGTAAAACGCCAATGGTCGAGCTTCGGCGGATCGGCGCGGAATTGCCGGGCCGGGTTCTCCTGAAGCTCGAATTTTACAATCCCGGCGCCAGCGTCAAGGACCGGATTGCCAAGTCGATGGTCGAAGCTGCGGAGGCGTCGGGCCTGATCCGCGAAGATACGGTTCTCGTCGAGGCCACGAGCGGTAACACCGGTATCGGGCTTGCCGTGGTCTGTGCGTCCCGGGGGTTCCGCCTGACGCTGGCCATGCCCGACACGATGAGCGTCGAGCGCCGGAAACTGCTCAAGGCCCTGGGGGCGAACCTGGTCTTGACGCCCGGGAGCGAGGGCATGGCCGGCGCGCTGGAGTGGGTCCGTAAAAAGGTGGAGTCCGACCCCAGGTATGTCCAGCTCAACCAGTTCGAGAACCCTGCGAATCCTGAAATCCATCGCCGTACGACCGCCAAGGAGATCTGGAGAGATACGGATGGCGGCATTGACATCTTTGTGGCGGGAGTTGGGACGGGCGGCACGCTGACCGGGGTGGTCTCTGCCCTCCGGAAAAAGAAACCGGAGCTCAGGGCTGTCGCAGTGGAGCCGTCGGGATCCCCGGTCCTTTCCGGGGGCAGCCCCGGCCCCCACATGATCCAGGGCATCGGCGCAGGCTTTATCCCGGCAGTCATGGATCCATCGCTGGTCGATGAGGTCGTGACGGTGAGCGACGAGGAAGCCGGCAAGATGGCCCGACGATTGACCAAGGAAGAAGGCATCGTGGCGGGGATCTCCTCAGGGGCGAACGTGGCCGCCGCGCTCCGGATCGCGGCGCGCGACGAGAACCGCGGCCGGCTGATCGTGACTGTCGCGCCGGATACCGGCGAACGGTACCTTTCGACCTGGCTGTTCGAGGAATAGGCCCATGCAGGACGGCCACGGGAAAGATAGAAACAACCCGGACAGCTTGGAAGTGGAGCAGCCCGAGCTCGTCCCGATCAAGGCTGAGCGGGGCGTTTCTCCGGCTCTCGCCGGGGTCGTGGAACAGCTCTGCTCCATGGGTATGCATCGCGAAACATCAGGACTCTACGGGACCCGGTGTTCCGTGCTGCCCTCGCGAGACGCCGTCGTAAAGATCGTCGAGGACCTCCGTTCCGTTCTTTTCCCCGGGTACTTCGGAATCTCGGAGCTCAACCTGGAATCGATGCGTTTTCACATCGGGGCGACCCTGAGCCGGGTCACGCAGGAGCTCTTCGAGCAGGTATGGCGTGGTGTCGCCTTTGCGCGCGGCGATCCGGCGCCGGACCAGTGTGTCGAGTGCCACAGCGACGCTGGGACCATCGTCACGCGGTTCCTTGCGCGACTTCCGGCCGTGCAGAAGCTCCTGGCCGGCGACGTTCGCGCTGCCTACGAGGGAGATCCAGCGGCCGCCAGTCCCGACGAGGCTGCGTTCTGCTATCCGGGCGTCATGGCTATCACGAGCTACCGGATTGCGCATGAGCTGTATCGGCTCGGCGTGCCGCTGATCCCGCGGATCATCACGGAGCACGCCCACAGCATCACGGGGATCGACATCCATCCCGCCGCGGTGGTGGGCGAGCGGTTCTTCATCGATCACGGGACCGGGGTCGTTATCGGGGAAACGTGCAGGATCGGGGACCGGGTGCGGCTGTACCAGGGCGTGACGCTCGGGGCCAAGAGCTTTCCCCTGGACGAGGCGGGGATGCCCGTCAAGGGGGTCGACCGCCACCCGATCGTGGAGGACGACGTCATCATCTACTCCGGCGCGACGATCCTCGGCCGGGTCACGATCGGCAGCGGTTCGGTGATCGGCGGCAATGTCTGGCTGACCCGGAGCGTTCCCCCCGGCAGCCGGATTCTGCAGGCCCAGTCCAGGACGGATCGCTTTCAGGATGGCGGCGGCATCTGATCAACGGCCCCGCTGACGGGCGGACGCGTACAGAACGTGTAGATCGTCGCCTCTCGCGCGCCCGGGAGGCCCCGCTTGCAGCAGGCCCGCGGTCAGCGCCCGGGAGGCCCGGCCTTTGGCCGGCCCGCGGTCTCGACCCTGACCCGTCCTGCACGCGAGCGTGCCGGCCGGCTCTGGCTCGATCCCGCCGGGGCTGGCGCCCCGCCCCGGGCTTGTCGCTTCGTTGGGGCGGCGGCTCTGTCTCTTTGAGGGGAGGGGATCGCGAGGATCGCCCTCTCGCCCGGCGTTGCTGCGCTCACTTCGTCAGGATGACCACCAGGTCTATCCTTCCTCACTCGCTTGCAACACCGGGCGAGAGAACGATC
>JAADFN010000050.1 GCA_013152895.1 Acidobacteriota bacterium
TTGAACGCGACGCTCTCGAGCTGGAGGCGAACGCCCCCGGTCGAGGCCATGCCTTGCGGGATGTGGACGTGCACCCAGCGGGGCCGCGGCCCGAGGTCGAACGGGCCCGCGAGTTTCTTTCCACCGGCGGTGATTTCGAGGCGTGGCGGCGTCGGCCGAGGGGCAGCCACGAGGAACGCGAGATCCCCCCACCCTGCGGGGACGCCAACCTCGGCCCGTGGGCGCAACCAGCATCCCCTCCCGGCGCCGGGAAACCGCTCGGGAGCGTACGCACCGGCGAGCCGTGCGCGAAGCCGTCGCCGCTGCTTGAGGCTCGCAAGCGGCCCATGCCACCGAACGCCCGGACCGACGAGGGTCACCTCGAAGAGCTTGACGCCAAGCGGGCGATGATCGCCATGACCCGGGGGGTAGACGGCGCGGCGGCCAAACGTGATCCGGTTGACCTGCCCGCCGAGCAGAAACGGCGCTGGAATCCAGACAGCGGTCCTTCCCGATCGACCAGGGATCGCCGTAACGAGGCGGCCGTTTGCAATGATATTGAGGGGTGCAGGGCCGGCCGCTGGACGAAGGTCCATGCGGACCCAGGTCCCCGGCGGGAGCGGCGGCAGGTCGAGGCCTGCGCCCGCCGAGCCCCACATGAAGCGTACCCCGCCCGGGCTGGTTTCCGGATGCCACCAGCGGCCGACTGGGAGCGCAGGGTCATCGATGACGGCGGCGTCCAGGAAACGCTCCTGCGTGAATGGCACGAGCGCGTCCGGCACCCCTTTCCAGCGAATCTCCTCACCCGTCAACGATCCCAGGTACCAGCCGGGGTGATCGGTCACGACGATCCATGGACGCTTCGGCGCGACGAACGGCTCGGGCGCCCACGACGAAAGCAACAGCGGCGGGTTCGCCGGGACGATCCCCGAACCCTCGACGTGCCACAGGTAGTTCGCGAACGGGTACAGGCCTGCCTCCGCGAGGACCGCGCGCCCACGACGCCGGGCGATCGAAAACGAGGATTCGACGGCCGCCCAGCCGGGGAGCTTTCCCGCGTGTTGAACGACAAGAAGCGGTGCGCTCTCCCCCACCGCCAGGAGCGCTGCAAGCGCTAGCCCCGCCACGGCCCCGGACGCCGGGAGAAGCAGCGCGGCGCCTCCGGCCACGAGCGGCGCCATGGCCACGTGAACGGGCACGGCGTACCGCGTATAGGTCCGGTTCTGCAAAAAGACGAGCTGGAGCGCCGTGACGCCGAGCACGGCCACCCAGAGCACGGCCCCACGCCGGCCGACCTTTGCCGCCCAGGCAACGAGGCCCGCGATCGCCAGGGTCCCAAGCACACCGGCCCAGAGCGGCCCTCCGACCCCCTTGACGAGCCCAAGATTGAGCAGCCCACCCACGTTGTGCGCGAGGTTGTGGGCCTGGGTCTTCCCGTGGGCCACGAACGCGGCTGCGAACGGTTGCCATCCCCCCTCGGCGTGCACCATCCACCCGATGGCGGCACCGACGCACGCCAGGGCCAGCGCGGCGCCCGGGATCAGCCGCCTCTTCGGGCGAACCGTCCATGCGCCGCCGAGCCAGAGCAGCCCGAGCCCGGGAAGCAGGATCGGCCGGATCAGGAACGATACCGTCACGAGCAGCGTGAACGCCGTCGCACGCCACCTCGAAAGCCCACCGGCCAGGAGCGCCGCGGCCAGCAATGCAAACGTCGTGGCCGGGATCGAGGAGAATCCACGCACGGCGTGGAGCCACGGCCCCGGGAGCACCAGGACGAAGACGGCGGCCACAACGGCCACGGCCCTCGGCGCCACGCGGCGTCCGAGGATCGCAAGTGGCCACAGGGCGACGACGGAGAGAAAAGCCGACGCGATTTGGAGCGCCTCAAGTGGCGTTGGCGTCAGCAGGAAAAGGAGATGGCCCAGCCAGATCCATCCCGGGAAACCGGGCGGCTGCGGGTAGTGGGCCGTCAGGCTGAAGTAGTAGATGCCGTTCGCGAAGAGCGTCTCATCCCATTCCCAGGGGCCGGAGGCCAACAGTGCGAACCGCGACACGAAGAGCAGCGCGGCGAGCCCGGCCGTCAGCAGGCCATCCAGCCATCGCCGCTCCAAGCCGAAGAGAAGCACGCTCCTCCGCCAGCTCCACGCCGCCTCGCCGGACTCCGAAGCATTCCGCATCACATCAACCGCTCCCGGGCACCCGGCACGCGCCTTGCCCGCACATCTCACACACGTCCTGCTGCGACCGCGGATACGCTCCACATTGCGACGTTTCTCGCGACGGCGGCGCCGACAACGTGCCTCGAGCTTGCCTCACCTTGGTCCAAACGCCGCACCGACGGGCGCTCCCACCCTCTCGCGACGAAAGCCCGTGAGATATGCGGGCCGGTGCAGCGGATCGATGCGTGCATCACGCGACGCTCAGCCGTTTGCCTGCGCGAACGCCTCCATAAACTGTGCCAGCGTCTCCACGCCTTCCGGTTCCATCGCGTTGTAGATCGACGCCCGGCATCCGCCTACGGAGCGGTGGCCCTTGAGCCCGACCATGCCGTTGTCTTTCGCCTCGGCCACGAACTTCGCTTCGAGCTCCTGAGACGGGAGACGGAAGACGACGTTCATCATCGAACGGCTGTCCTTTTCTACCGGACACCGGTAGAAATCCGGGTGGCTGTCGATCACGCCGTAGATGCGGTCCGCCTTCGAGCGGTTGCGCGCCTCGATGGCCGTCAGGCCGCCGTTGTCCGCGATCCAGCGCAACACGTTGCGCACCATGTAGATGGCGAAGCACGGCGGCGTGTTGAAGAGCGAATCCTTCGCGACATGCGTGGCGTACTTGAGCAGCGTCGGGATATCCTCGTTTGCCTTCTCGACCCACGATTTGCGGACGATCACGATCGTCACGCCGGCCGGCCCAACGTTCTTCTGGGCGCCGGCATAGATCAACGAGAACCTGTTGGCGTCGAAGGGCCGCCACAGGAAATCGGACGACATGTCGGCCACCAGCGGAACATCGCCGGTTTCGGGGAAATCCCGCCACTGGGTTCCACGGATCGTGTTGTTGCTCGTCAGGTGCACGTAGGCGGCCTTCGGATCGAGATCGAGCTCGGACGCCGCGGGAATTCGCGTGAAGCTCTCCGGCTCGGTCGAACCGGCCTCGCGGGCCGCCGCGATGATCCTCGCCTCCTTGATTGCCTTGGTCGACCAGGCGCCCGTGTTGATGTAGTCCGCCGAGCCGCCCGGGGGAATGAAGTTGTACGGAACCATGGCGAACTGCAGTGAAGCGCCACCCTGCAGGAAGAGCACGTGATGATCGTCGTCGAGGCCGAGGAGCTCGGAGACGAGGCTCATTGCCTCGTGATGGAGTGCATCGTACTCCTTGGAACGGTGGGAGATCTCCATGACGGACATCCCGGTTCCGAGCCAATCGACGAGCTCGTCCCTCGCCTGGACAATCGCCTGTTGCGGCAGCGTCGCCGGACCCGCGTAGAAGTTCCAAACCCTACTCATGACATCCTCCTCACCCGATCTCTTTGACAAAACCGGACAGTATTTCCACGACCACATCGCCGATCCGGAGCATGTTCTCCCGGCTCCCGGCCCCGATGTGCGGGGTCATCACCACGTTCGGGGCCCCCAGCAGCGGGTTGGACGGCTCCGGTGGATCGGTGGGCCAAACGTCGGTGGCGTATGCGCGGACCTTCCCGGATTCGAGCGCCGCCGCCATGTCTTCCTGGACCACGCACAGGGCACGCGCCGTATTGACGATGACCACGCCATCCTTCATCGCGGCAATCGTCCCGGCATTGATCATGCCGCGCGTCGCATCGATCAGGGGAACGTGCAGCGAGATGTAGTCCGCCTGGCCGAGGAGCTCATCGAAGGAGACGAGCCGTGCATAGTCGTGACTCGAAATGATCGGGTCGTACGCGATGACCGTCATGCCGAAGGCGCCCGCACGCTTGGCGACCTCGGTTCCAATGTTGCCAGCGCCGATCAGGCCCAGCGTCTTACCGTGCAGCTCGGTCCGCTTCAGCTCCTTCTTCGCCCAGCGTCCCTCTTTCATCGAAGTGTGTGAGCCGTGTCGGAACCGAGAGCATCAGCGCGAACGTCATCTCTGCAACCGCGATCGACGATGCGGACGCCGTGTTGTGAACCCGGATGCCCTTCGACCGCGCATAGTCGAGGTCGATGTTGTCGAGCCCAACGCCACCACGGATAATCATCTTCAGGTTCTTCGCGGAGTCGATGTACTCGCGGGTGCACTTGGTCTTGGACCGCACAAGCACCACGTCGACTTCGGGTAGGCGGCTCGTATCGTCGGTGACCTCGCCGAAACGGGTCAGCCGTTCGGGAAGCGAAGGATCGAACGCGTCAGAAATCAGGATCTTCATCATGGCCTCCTTTGTGGAAAACGCAACGGTTCGCCCTACTCGTCCAGGGGACGAACGACCAAACCAGATCTCAGCTTCGGTTCAAACCACGTCGATTTTGGCGGCATGACCTTCCCGGCATCCGCCACTGCGAAAAGCTCCTCGATGGAGGTTGGATACATGGCGAACGCCACTTTCCACCGCCCCGAGGCCACGCGCCGCTCCAACTCCCTGGTGCCCCGGATACCGCCAACAAAATCGATCCGCTCGTCGGTTCTCGGATCCCCGATCCCCAGAACCGGCGACAACAGGTTGTCCTGGAGGATGGCGACGTCGAGGCGGCGCACGGGATCGTCTGCGGGAAAGCTCCCCGGACGTGCGCGAAGGCGGTACCAGCGGCCGGCGAGGAACATCCCGAATTCACGGGGGTGGGCGGGACGTTCCTGATCCGTAGGTTCAACCTCGAAGCTCGACCGGATTCGCTCGAGGAAGGCGTCCTCGTCGAGCCCGTTGAGGTCCTTCACGACCCGGTTGTAGTCCATGATCCGGAGCTGATCGTGGGGAAAGATCACCGCGAGGAAGAAGTTGTAGGGCTCGTCTCCAGTATGGCCCGGGTTAGCCTTGTGGCGAGCCTCGCGGACCCGCGCCGCCGCCGCGGAGCGGTGATGCCCGTCGGCGATGTACATCGCCGGGATGGATCCAAACGCGTCGGCCAGCGCGTCGACCTGCTCCGGATCGTCCACGACCCACAGGGTGTGCCGAATCCCATCCGGCGCCACGAAATCGTAGGCCGGTGTCGCTGACGTCAGCGCCTCGACGAGGCCATCGATCGCCTTGTTGGCGCGGTATGTGAGAAAAACGGGACCCGTGTTCGCGTTGGTCGCCTCGATGTGACGGGTCCTGTCATCCTCCTTGACACGGCGCGTGTTCTCATGTTTCTTGATGCGGCCGTTCTCGTACTCGTCCACGCTCGCGCCCGCGACGACGCCGGTCTGCACGTGATCCCCCATCCGCTGCCGGTAGAGATAAAACGCGGGCCGTTCCTCTCGAATCAGGACGCCCTGGTCGATCAGCCGGCGCAAGTTCGCCGCACCTTTCGCATACACGTCCGGCCCATACGGGTCCGTTCCTACCGGCATGTCGATTTCCGGCTTGACGACGCGTAGAAAAGAAACGGGATTCTCCTGAGCGAGAGCCCTGGCTTCCCCGCTCGTGAGAACGTCGTACGGGGGGCTCGCAACTTTTTCCACGAAACCTGGCGCGGGTCTGAAGGCCCGAAACGGCTCGATACGTGACATCAGAACCTCCTTGACTCACGACCCGGCTGGAACGCCGGCCAGCTGGAATCTACCACATGGCGTATCATCTGACCACCGGAACCGGTTCCGGAGAAACGACGGGGCGGGAGCCCGCCGGAAACCGGGGCGACAGAGGAGACTATGACCTCTTTACAGTACGGTCTATTGATGGTGCTCGGTTTCTTTGTCGGCATTCTCAACGTCATGGCCGGCGGCGGCTCATTCCTGACCCTGCCTGCCATGATCTTCATGGGCATGCCCCCCGCGCTCGCGAATGGAACGAACAGGATCGCTCTCCTCGCCCAGAACGTCACATCGGTGTCGCAGTTTCACCGGCGCGGTTTCTCGGATTTCCACCTGAGCCTCACTCTCGGGCTTTGTACGCTCCCCGGCGCTGTGGTCGGGGCCTTCGCAGCCGTTCGCTTCGATCCATTGTGGTTCAAGAGGATTCTTGGAATCTTGATGATCATGATGCTTCCGGTGCTTTTCAAGGGCCGCAACATGGCGCCTCATCCCAGGATCCGTCGGCACGGAAAGCTCCTCGCTCACATCGGCGCGTTTGTCCTCGGATTCTACGGCGGGCTGATCCAGGCGGGAACGGGTCCGCTCTTGATCATCCTCCTCTTCACGACCCTGGGCATCGACCTGGTTCGAGTCAACATGCACAAGGTCTTCATTATCGGTTTTTACACGGTCCCAGCCCTGGCCGTCTTCATCCTGAGCGGTCAGGTGGACTGGCTGGCCGGGCTGTTGCTCGGCGCCGGGAACGCCACGGGCGCCATCATCGGCACGCGCATGGCCATCAGCGGTGGCGAACGCTTGATCCGCATTTTTGTCGCGGCCGCCATGGTGATCATGGCCGTAAAGCTCCTGGTGATGTACTAGCCAGAGATAATGCGGAGCGACCCAAACCCGTTGCAAGCCGACGGCACGGCCCCAGGCGCTCGCGGCGGCTGGTGCCCCCCAACGAGAAATGCCGCAATGGCGGGCAAATCCGCGGTCACGACAGAAAGTTGGTGAGATATGCAGGCCACGCCGCACCGTTCGCGCTCGATCTGCTACAGTACCAACGTCTCATGATTGATGCGGGCTAAGTCTTGACACTTCGGGACGATCCTCGCTATCGTGTTTAACGATGAGCGTTTGAAGAAGGAGGACTCATGATCAAGTCCGATCTGATAGAAAAGGTCATGGAAACGACAAACCTCGCACGGCCGAAGGCCGCCGAAGCGGTGGATGCGCTTTTCGCCGGGATGAAGGATGCGCTTCTCGGCGGCGATCGCATCGAGGTTCGCGGCTTCGGGGTATTCCAGGTCAAGAACCGGAAGCGAGGTGTCGGGCGGAACCCAAAAACGGGCGAGGAGGTCGAGATCCCGCCCGGCAAGACCATCCGTTTCAAGCCGGGAAAAGATCTGCGGAACATGAGCTGAGGCGTTGAGCGACAACGGAAACGAGTTCTTTGAGCTTGGCCCCGGAGAGAGCTTCGGGGCTGTTTCGTCTCATCGTCCTTCATACCGCCCCAGGTGGTGGCTTCACATCCTCCTGTTCCTCGTCACCTTATTCACAACAACGTTCTTTGGGGCTTTCTTCGCCGGCGACACCGGTGGCTTTGCCGGGGTCCGGAGCCTGACGGCGCTTCTTCTCATGCCCCGGTTCTACCTCGAGGGCTTGAAGTTTTCCATTCCCCTCCTGGTGATCCTCCTCTCCCATGAAATGGGTCACTACGTCACGTGCCTCCGTCACGGTCTTCGTGCAACGCCACCTTTCTTCATCCCGGCGCCGTTCGGCATCGGGACCTTCGGCGCCATCATCCGGATCAAGGAGCCAATCGGGGACAAGCAACAGCTCCTTGACGTCGGGGCTGCCGGACCGATCGCCGGTTTTCTCGTCTCCCTTCCCTTTCTCGTCTACGGAATCGCCGCATCCCGCGTCACCGAGATGCCAGTCACCCACGGCTTCATCGTTTTCGGCGAGCCCTTGATCTTTACGTTCTTTTCCCATCTCGTTCATCCCGGTCTCACCGGCAATGCCAACCTCATCATGCATCCGATGGCGTCCGCCGCCTGGTTTGGCCTGCTCGTGACGGCTCTGAACCTGCTCCCCTTCGCCCAGCTTGACGGAGGCCATATCGCCTACGCCATGTTCGGCAAGTGGCACAGAAAACTCGCATGGCCGCTCCTGCTCGTTCTTTTCGGCCTGGGCTTCGTCTGGATCGGATGGTGGCTGTGGACCATCATCGCCGTGGTACTCGGAGTCCGTCATCCACGGATGTGGGATGAAGATGTTCCGCTGGATCCCAGGCGGCGGAAAATCGGCTGGATCTGCTTCCTCATCTTCGTCCTCTGTTTCATGCCCAACCCCATTCATTTCGTCCCCTGACGTTTGGTTGGCGTGCGTGCTAGTCTAACGCCCGTGCCGAACGTGACGCGTGTCATCGCGACGACCCATGAAGTCAGCCTGAAGGGCGGCAACCGCCGCTGGTTCGAACGGCGGTTGACCGCAAACACGAACCGTGCATTGGCGGGACTGCCCGTGGCCAGCCTCACCCGGCCGGCATGGCGACTGCTGGTTACCTTTTCCCACCCGGTCCCTTTCACCGAAGTTGCGCGGCGCCTGTCCACGGTTTTTGGCCTGAGCTCCATCCTGCCCGTGCATCACGCCGGTTATGAGATCGGCGATGTCATCGCCGCCCTCACCCAACGCGTGACGCTTTTCTCACCCCGATCTTTCGCCGTTCGCTGCACGAGGTCCGACAAGAGCTTTTCGATGACATCTGTCGAGATCGAACGCGCGGTCGGAGGCGCCGTGCAGGACCTCACCGGGTGGCCCGTCGATCTCTCCGGCCCCGATCTCACGATCCATCTCCTCCTCGACCGGAACGGGTTCTGGATCTGGATGGTCAGGGTACCCGGACCGGGGGGACTCCCCGTCGGGACGGGTGGACGCGGGTTGTGTATGCTCTCCGGCGGTATCGATTCTCCCGTCGCCGCCTATCTGATGATGAAGCGCGGGATGCGTCTCGACTTTGTCCACTTTCATTCGGTCCCCACGACGGACCCGGCGAGTCTCGAGAAGGTCCGGGAGCTCGTACGCATCCTGAACCGGTATCAGAATTCGGCACGCCTCGTCATGGTTCCCCTGCTGCCGGTGCAGAAGGAAATCGTTCAAAGCTGTCCATCCTCCTTGAGGATCTTGCTCTATCGGCGGTTCATGATGCGCATCGGGGAATCTTTCGCGCAGAGGTTCCGGACGTTGGCATTGATCACCGGTGAGTCTCTGGGGCAGGTCGCATCCCAAACCGTGGAGAACCTGACCGCTGTGCAGAGTGTGACGTCGCTCCCGGTTCTGCGTCCCCTCATCGGCTTTGACAAGCAGGAGATCATCACTCTGGCGCGGCGCGCCGGAACCTATGACGTATCCATTCAACCGCACATCGATTGCTGCACATACTTCGTGCCTGATCATCCGGAAACGGGCGCCTCGGCCGGCGAGCTGTCAACTGCGGAAAACGTTCTCGATGTGGGCAAGCTCACGGAGAGCGCCGTCAAAGATGCCACGATCGAGCGGATTGCGGAAGCCGCCGCCTGGGAACGGATTCCGGTTCCTCCGGAAGCAATGAGCGAGCGGATATGAACATGAACAGGAGACGTTCGCGCCGCGATCTCTTGACAATGTGGACTGGGCTGTTCCGCGACGTCGGAGAGTCGCTTAAAAGCTCCAATGTACAAGATCTGCGACGGATCCTCCGGCCTCCGGGCGCGCTGGAGTCTGATACCGCGTTCCTCGAAGCCTGCACCGGCTGCGGCGACTGTGCCATAGCCTGCCCGACGGACAGCATCGTCATGCTGGAAATCGCCAGCATAGACAAGACGATTCCCGTCATCGATCCTTCTTCCAAGCCATGTTTTCTGTGCGCCGACCTGCCGTGTATCGCCTCTTGTACCGCCGGAGCGCTGATCAGCCTCCCCTCGCCCTCCAAGGTCCGTATGGGAGTTGCCACGGTCAACCTCAAGCGATGTGTCACCTTCACCGGGGAAGCGTGCACCATCTGTTTCAAGGCATGTCCCATTCCAGGGGACGCCATCGTCATTGTAGGCGGCCGTCCCGTCGTCTCGAACGCCCACTGCACCGGTTGTGGCCTGTGTCAGTATGCCTGTCCCGAAACACCCAAAGCCATTTCTATCGTTCCGGAACGGGATCTTGTTCCAGGTATCCGCGTTCCCAAAGATGAGTACCTCGCCGGGTGAACGGACGTAGCGCGGCACTTTCCTCCTTCGGCGCTGCCCGACGAACAGGATAGAGACCGGCGCTCAATCAACGGGACTCTTCTCCGGGAAAAGACGGGGAAGTTCCGCCGGCAGCGCGTAGGCTTTCAACGCCACCAACGCGCGGAGCGTTATCCACCGCGACGGCGCCCCCCGGGTCTCTCCACACACGCCATCACCCTCGGCCGCCGGACCGGCTTCCAGCGTCCACCGCCCACCGCCGTCCTGGTCGTCTTGCAGCCGGGCGAGGGCAGCCTTCATCCGTGGATCGTACGGCACGCCTGCCCGGGCGAGGGACCACAGCGCTTCGACGAAGTCGGTCCGTTCAAGATTGGGATGCCCGGGCCGATGCCACCCGTTCGTCCTTGCGGCCTCGCTCGCCTCCAGGTAACGCACCAACGACCCGGCCGAGCGGGAGCGAAACGCCTTCCAACGGGGCCCACCGCCTTCGCCGGCCGCAGCCAGCAGCGAAACCGCTGTCACCGCGCACCCGCCGGCCGGGCCGGCGTGGGCAGGATCGTGACAGGCCCAACCGCCGCCAGCTGCCCGTGGCGCGTCTTCCGCGAGCCACGCCACCCGTTCTTCGAACCGCAGATCACGTTCCCAGCCAAGCGCATGAAAAGCCTGGACGTCCCTTGCCACGGCGCACACGTTGCAGCCGCGAAACTCCAGGTCGAGCAACCGGTGCGCCGCGGCCTGAAGCCTGGGATCCCCGGGATCGGCGCCCGCCTGAACGGCCATGAGGACACGATCCCTCGGCGTCAAGCCGGCGTTCTCGTCCGTGTTCATAACCCAGCTGCCATCGGGCAGAAGAGGCTTGAGCAACGACGCAACCGGCTCATGAATGTTGGCGCCACTGCGCGCCCTCCGGACGGCGAGGCTGTCCGCCGGGCGTTCGAAAAGCTCCACGAGAACACGCCACATGATGTTCCGAGGCGTCTCGTTGAGCAGCCACGGGACGGGGTCGGCCCTCAGGGCCTCCCACCAGGATTCGGCGCACGCCACGGACCTACCTGGACCGTCCCGTGGCCGCCGCGCGGACGATTCGAAGAGCGCCTTCGAGCCGTGAAAGCCGCCGGTTCTTCCGCTGAATCGCCTCGATATCGGAGAGATCGGTCACCTCCCCCCTGGCTTCCCGCAGCTTCTTCTCGAGCTCGAGCTGAACGGCATGGAGCTCTGCCGGGGAAAACCGTTTCAACATGACGGCGTTCGGCGTCACGTACCCCTCGGCGATTTGCCGTACCATTGAGGGCGCGGAGCCTCCAAGAAAATGACCCATTGCCTCCCCTCGACTGGGCGCAACGTTCCATGACTCCAGAGGAGCTGCCTCCCAGCTCGTCCCGCGAGATCGCGATCCGGCGTGATCCAGATCGATGTCCTTCCCACCGATGCACGGACCACGGCGGACCGCCAGATCTCGCCCCTGATGGTGTTGAGCCACGGTTGCGGATCCTGGACAATGACAATCCTGTAGTGCGACGGGATGACCCTGGCCGCCAGCACAAGCATCCGGTGAAATAAGCTCAGCGGCTCACCATCAGCCGCCAGGGCGCGTCCCTCGAGCTGGCGCCGCACCTCCTCGAGCGCGCACGCCTCCTCCACCGCTGCCCGCTCGCCGGGCGAAAGCGGCCCCGAGCTGAGCGCAGCGACGTTTTCGTCCAAGCCACAGGGAACAAACGTCTCGCCGGGCGCGACCACCGCAACGGCGCCCGGTGATGCCTGGACCGGCTGGCCGCCGGCCAGAACGTTTCCCTCGATCGGAGACCGCCTCCCGGCGAGCGTCATCGCAAGGATGCCGGCCTCGACCGGATCGTCGCACAAGATCGAAACGGATTCGCCCGGTTCGGCAACGAGCTCAAGTGGGAGCGACATCCGGAGGCCGTCCTGCCCCGCCAGAACGACGCCTTCCACGAACAGATCGCCGCGCGTCTCCCGGGTGGCGGGAACCGGCCGAAAAGCCCCCGAGACGGGCTGCAATGCGGCAAGACTCCCAAGCCGCCTGGCGCCAAGCAGGAGAACGAGAGGTGCCAACCACCCACCCTCTCCACCAGCCAAGGCGTGGGGAAAGATCACGAACGCCCCTCCCCACCCCAGCATCATCAGCAGATCGCCGAAATCGGGCCTCGGCCGTTTCCCGCCGCCAAGGTAGAACCCGGCTGCGCCCGTCGCGATGCCGAGAACCAACCATGCTCCGGCGATCCTCCATCCGCCCGCTGCGACGAGGTACACTGCCGCAGAGAGACTCATCACGAGCGCCCTGGCGACCGCATGACGTCCCAGGATCCGCCAAGGTGCCTCGATCAACACGGCAAGCGCAGCGGCGGCTGGAACGAGCACAGGATGCCACCCCATCAGCCACGAAAGAGAGGACACCAGGACCGTCCCAACCCACAGCGCTGCAATCTGCCACTCGGATCTCATCACCGATATCCTACCTTGGCCGGCCCCGGCCGCGCCACTCACCGCCCAGGGGCATACCCGATCCCCCTAACCCATCTTCCGCAGGGAATGGTTGCAAGTGGTTGTAAACAAAGGCTGGGGTTTCGCTGAGTAACTACAGGGCGTGCAAAAACCGCGTGGGTACGCCAGGTGAGGCGTCAGGGTCTGGTTTTGATCTTGATGAGGGTGAATCGCGCGTCCCTCCGTTCCAGGTTTTTCCCACGCTTCCCGCCACACGTGCGCGACGCCCGCGCTCTTCGATATCGTAACCGTCCCGTTCATGACGATCTGCTACCCTGGCCGCCATGCTGTGGTGGCTTCTCGTCCCTGCCATTCTGGTCGTCCTAGCAGGAGCCGGCATGATGGCCGTGTCCAAGGCGTACCGGCCGCCGCAGGTGCCACACAAACGAGACCCGGAAACGTTCGGCATCCCCTTCGAAGCAATCCGTTTCCCGACCGCCCGCGGAAAGACACTTTACGGCTGGTGGATCCCCTCTCCCACCGGCCCACCAGGAGAATCGGCGACGCTGATTCTGCTCCACGGCTGGAGCCGGAACGTCGAGCGGATGCTCCCGTTCATCCGCAAGCTCCACCCCGCCGGCTTCAACCTCCTCGTGTTCGATGCCCGCAGCCACGGGCGCTCCGATGCCGACGGCACCTCGAACATGCTGAAGTTTTCCGAAGACATCCGTGCGGCCATCGACGAAGCCATCCGCAGGGGCGCCGATCCGGATCGTCTGGGCGTGTTGGGTCACTCGGTGGGCGGCGCCGCATCGATCCACGCGGCGGCCAACGACCGGCGGATCCACGCCGTGGTCACCGTTGGCGCCTTCGCCCATCCCGGCATCCTGATGCGCGCCGATCTTCGCAAGAAAGGAATGCCCGGTATCCTCGTCATGCTCATCCTCGCGTACGTCCAGCACAACATCGGCGCAAAACTCGACGAGATCGCTCCCGAGGCCCAGATCAGCCGCATCGAGGTCCCTGTTCTCCTCGTCCACGGCGAAGAGGACACCGTCGTCCCGGTCGAGCACGCCCGCCGCCTCGACGCCGCCTCAGGCGCCAACGTCACCCTCATGATCCTCCCGAAACGCGGCCACTCCAACTGCAGCCGCGACCCCGCCTTCTGGCCCGCCATCCTCGAACACCTCCAGCCACTCAACACCGCACCCCAGTGATACCGCGCCGCGCCTACACCAAGCCGGATATCTCACGGACTTTCGCCGCGAGACCGTGGAGCGCGCCGCCTACGCCATGCAAACACACCAAGAACGCGCCCTTGAGCAGCAGGATCAAGGGAACCACGACCACGATCCGGTGCGACCAAGACCCCAGCCATCTACCTGACACGACGCGCCACCCCTTCCGCACGAGGACGGGCTGAGGGGCTTCCCCGGGGAGCCTACCTGAGGATGACAAGCATCTTCACTTTGCCAGTTCCTTCGCGGAGCGGCGCCAAGGCCTTGCCGATGATCGTTCCCGGGTATGCCCACACTGCCTTTTCGGCGGTACCGGGCGTGGTACCGGCCGTCAGCAGGTCGCCGGGCGCAATCGGTCCCGACGCCGCGGAGGCGCGGACCTCGACGATGCCGAGAATTGCCACCGGAACCTTGCCGGAGTTACCCTCGGCATCGATGGCCGACCCGCCGACGATCGTTGGATTGTCCGAGACGACCCCCATGACGGCCCATGCGCGCTTAGAGGTTGCCGGTTCGAGCCGACCGTCCTCCCCGATTCCCACCACGGTCCCGGGCGCGAGCTTGCCCTTCGCCGGGTACAGCTCGGCGAAATCCGCGCCGCCCGAATGGAACGTCCCGTCGGCGTAGACCTCGCCCGTGTTGGTGACCTTGAAACGAAGGTTATTCCAGTCGGCTCCGGAGTACAGCTTGAACAGCTGGCCGCTACCCTTGTTGCGCCCCACGATGGTGGCGTCGTTACTGTTGTTTTGCGCCACAAGACCTATGCCGCCGGCCGCAAGAGCATTGGCAGACAACGCCGCCGCACCGATGCCGGATCCTTCCGACTCTACTTTGATGCCGGACCCAGAAGCGCCCGGAGCGGTGTTGATGACATACACCGCATTGGCGCCGCCGCCCTTGAAGTAGCCGGCGTAGGAACCTGTGCCGCCGGCTTCGAAGTAGCCGGCGTAGGTTCCTGCCACCGGCGCGACACCGTGGACGGCGACGGTGGGTGCCCCCAGCATGGCGTACACCCCTCCACTGCCACACATGGCCTGAACGCCGGTCAACGGCGTTCCCAGGTCTCCTTCGCACTGCGATGTCGTGTCCAAGCCGCGGACCGCAACGTGATCTCCGCCGCCGGTGTTGATGCCGGAAATTGCATCGTTTGTGCCCGAGTTGGAAATCGTGAAGGCGGTGGAAGATCCCGACGTAGATCCTGAATATGGCAACGTCAGGGCGCCTCCCGAGGGCGTCTGCCACTGCAGGCTCGATCCATTCGTACCGAGCACCTGCCCGGAGCTGCCGCCCGAGACTGCAAGCTTTGACTTCCGCACTGTTGGCGATCATCGCCGTGGACACGCCGCCGTTGGCGATGGACAGGGTCACGTCTCCCGAGGTGCCGCCGCCGGAAAGCCCGGCGCCGGCGTTGACCGCCGTGATGTCGCCCGAGCCGCCCGAGCCCTGCGTCAGCTCGTACTCCATCTCCAGCGTCGACGGGTCCTGGCTCACCGTGCCGTTGCCCACCATCGACGCAAACGTCAACACCTTCCCCGAGCCGGAAAGCACCTTCACGTCCATCCGCCCGCCGTCCACCGTCAGGCCGGA
>JAADFN010000051.1 GCA_013152895.1 Acidobacteriota bacterium
AAAGAGAGGATGCAGTCCGCCTCAACGAAGCGACAAGCCCGGGGCGGGGCGCCAGCCCCGGCGGGATTGAGCCAGAGCCGGCCGGCACGCTTGCGTGCAGGACGGCTCGGGATCAAGACCGCGGGCCGGCCGTAGGCCGGGCCTCCCGGGCGCTGACCGCGGACCTGCTGCAAGCAGGGCCTCCCGGACGTGGACCGGACCTCCCGGGCGTCACCCGCAAGGCCAAAGCCCGCATGGGATAAGATGCTCGCGTGAACCAACACGAGGAGCCACGTCCGGAACAGTCCGAAACCACCATCACCCTCGTCGAAGGCACGGTGACGCGGATCATCTATGCCAACGATGAGAACGGGTGGAGCGTCGTTGCAATCCAACCCGACGCGGGAGACGCCATCACGGCCGTCGGCTCGCTCCTCGGGGTTCGCCGGGGGGACCGTCTCCGTATGACAGGATCGTGGCGGCGGCACGAGAAATACGGCCGCCAGCTCGCGGTCGAGAGCTTCGTTCACATCGATCCCACGACCACGTCGGGAATCAGGAAATACCTCGCCTCCGCCAAGATCCCGGGCCTCGGGCCGGTGACCGCCGCGCGGCTCGTCGCGACGTTCGGCACCGACACCCTGCACGTATTGGAGCACGAGCCGGAGCGCCTGAGGGAAGTGCCCGGGATCGGCCCCAAGACGGCTGGCAAGATCCGGCGGAGCTGGAAGCGGGTTCGCGGGCTTCAGCGAATCATGGTCTTTCTCCAGGGCCACGGCGTCTCGCCCTCGGTCGCGCTCAAGGCGTACAAGAAGTACGGCGCGACCGCGCTCCAGGTGGTCCGCGACAACCCGTTCCAGCTCGCCGGCGAGATCTTCGGCGTCGGATTCTTAACGGCGGACCGGATCGCCCGCAGCATCGGCATCCCGCCGGATGCTCCTCAGCGGCTCCAGGCGGGCCTGCTGTACGCCCTCGGGGAAGCGGCCTCCAACGGCCACGTCTACCTGCCCGCGCCCGTGCTTCGCGGGCGAGCCGCTGCGCTCCTCGAGGTCGAGCCCGGAACGCTCGACGCGGCGCTCCCAGCCCTGGTTCAGAAGGGCCTCGTTGTCTCCGAGCCGGTGGACGATGGCGAGGGCGTCTGGCTGCCGAGGCTCTTCAAGGCCGAGAAACGGGCCGCCGAGCGCCTGGCCGAACAGCTCGCCGCCGGCTCCACTCCGTTCGACATCGACGTGACGCGCGCGATCGCGTGGTACGAGCGAACCAGTCATATCACGCTGGCCGCCGTGCAGCGCCGGGCCCTGGCGGCGGCCCTGACCCAGAAGCTGCTCGTCATCACCGGCGGACCCGGCACCGGCAAGACGACGCTGATCCGCGGCCTGACACAGATCCTGCCACACAAGGACCAGCGGATCTTGCTCGCCGCCCCGACCGGCCGGGCCGCGAAGCGCCTCGGCGAGGCCACCGGCCTGGCGGCGCGGACGATCCACCGGCTCCTGGAATTCAACCCCGTGACCAGGGCCTTCGGGCGCTGCCGCGAAGCCCCGCTGGAGGCCGACGTCCTGGTCATCGACGAGGTCTCCATGCTCGACATCGAGCTCGCCGCGCACCTGCTCGACGCGGTCCCGCCGGGGTGCCGGGTCGTGTTCGTCGGGGATGCGGACCAACTTCCATCGGTCGGACCGGGAGACTTCCTGCGGGACCTGATCGCCTCGAGCGCAATCCCGGTCGTGCGGCTGGATACGATCTTCCGGCAATCTACCGACAGCCTGATCGTCGTCAACGCCCACCGCATCAACCGCGGCGAGATGCCGGTGCTGCCCGAGGGCGACCGGCTGACCGATTTCTACGTCGTCACCCGCAACGACCCGGAGGCCGCGGCCAAAACCGCCCTGGAGCTGGCCGTCACACGGATCCCGGCGCGCTTCCGACTCGATCCGGTCAACGATATCCAGGTCCTAACCCCGATGCACAAGGGCGAGCTCGGCGTCGCCGAGATGAACGAGCTGCTTCGCCGGGCGCTCAACCCATCCGGACCCGAGCTCCGTTTCGGATCACGGCGATTTCGGACGGGCGACAAGGTCATGCAAATCCGAAACAACTACGACCTCGATATCTACAACGGGGACATCGGCCGGGTCCTCGCGATCGATGCCGACGAGACCACGGTGACCGTCGACTTCCAGGGACACGTGGTGACGATCCGGCGGGACGATCTCGACGACCTCGTACTCGCCTACGCCGTCACGATCCACAAGTCGCAGGGCTCGGAGTACCCCGCCGTCATCATTTTGCTGCACCATCAGCACTACGTCATGCTGGAGCGCAACCTGCTCTACACGGCGGTCACCCGCGGCAAGCGGCTCGTCATCATCGTCGGCAGCCGGCGTGCGCTCGCCCGCGCCGTGACCAACGCCACGCACCGCACCCGCTACACCCGGCTCGCCGCCCGTCTCACCGCAGAGCTTGCGGCCCGTAATCGCACCACATGAGAGGCGTCACGCTCCAAGCTTGGTACCGCAGTCCGGGCAAAACTTGGCGTCCGGCGGCACCGGCTTGCCACACTTCGGGCAGACCGCGGAACCAATCTCGTGGCCGCAGTGTGGGCAGAAATGGGCGCCCTCTGGAACCGGCTTGCCACAGTCCGGGCAGAACGTTCCGTTCCCCGCGGCCGGCGACGCCGCGCTTGCGGCCGCTCCGGCCGCCGCCTGGCCTCCCGTCGTACCCGCTTCCCGCATCGCCTGCGAGATCATCCCCGGCATCATCGCCCCGAAACCGGCGCCGAGCCCGAGCCCCATCCCGGCGCTGGCGTTCCCGCCGCCGCCGCCCCCGCCGCCCTGGGCCGCCTCCTCGACAGCCTGAGCCGCTTTGAACCGCATGTAGGTGCCCATGTCTCCAACGGCGCCCATCGCGCCCCGCTCGTCGATCTTCGCCTGGACCTCGTCCGGCGGGGTGATCGAGTTGATGTAGAAATCGGTCAGGTCGACCCCGTACTTCGCCATGTCCTCGGCCAGCCTGGCCTTCGCCGCCGCGCCCAGCTCATCGTAGAGCTTGGCAAGGTCGAAGATCGTCTTGAGCGACTCGCCGAGCAGATCGTTGAGACGGGAAACGATGATGTCCCGGTAGAAATCCTTGAGCCCGTCGGTCTCGAAGAGGCCCTGCGAGCCGACGAGGGTGTTGACGAAGAGCTGGCTGTCCGCCACGCGGTACGCGTAGGTGCCGAATGCACGAAGCCGCACCATTCCGAGCTCCGCATCGCGAAAGACCACCGGCTCCCTCGTTCCCCACTTCTGGTCGATGAACGTCCGCTTGTTGACCCAGACGACCGCGACGCGGAAGGGGCTCTTGCCGCCCCACGGGAGAGACAGCGCCTTCGTCACCAGCGGGATGTTCTGGGTCACCAGCGTGTGGCGCCCGGGACCAAAGACATCCAGGGCCTTCCCGTCCCGATACAGCACCGCTTCCTGGGCTTCGTGGACGACCAGCTGGGCGCCCATCTTGATCTCGGCGCTCCCGTCAGGCGGATAGCGGTAGACGATCTCTTCGCCGCTGGGATCGTAGTGTTCGAGGACTTCAAGCGTCTGTGCCATCACCGGCCTCCCTTCGAAGTGACGTTTTCAAAAACCGTGGCACGCTCATCGAAGCGGCGATCGGCCTCCCGAACATCCTCGAGCACCGCCTGGAGCGCCGCCACCTGCGCCGTGCCCGGCAGGCTCTCGATCCGCGTGACGATCTTCTCGACGTCTTCAACGAGGCCGAGGTCATACTCGTACAAACGGTCGAGCTGGTCCTCGTAGATCTTGACCGCATCGAAGAAACCGGTAAAACCGTAGTCGGCGTGGCGAACGCGGTTGGCAAACCGGTCGAGCGCCTTGTCGATGCTCGAGGCGAGATCGAGATTGGCAAGATCTCCCGACCTGGACCATTCGCGAATGCTCTGTTGCATCAGCTCCCGTGCCCGGTCGACCCGCCCGGCGATCCAGTCCCTCTCCATCTTGTCGACCTCGCGCCGCGTTTCCCGCTCGATGTATCCCTTCAACCCCGGAATCTTCGCCGCGAGGCGCTCCAGAGCGTTCCGTCCCTCCCTCGCACGCTGTATTCCCTGATCCATCGCTTCTCCCTTCTTCTTCCACGGATGACACTTTGACATCCTATCGTGCCATACGTGCGCGGTCCAACCTTGATTCCAGGGGCTGATCCGGGCACGAAGAATGCAGGTTACTTGGTGTGATGTTTCCACTGGTCGTTTCTCCCCGCATGGTCAGCGCCGGTCATCGGCCGGCGGGCCGGTGGCATTCCAC
This sequence comes from Acidobacteriota bacterium, assembly GCA_013152895.1. Classification (GTDB taxonomy): domain Bacteria; phylum Acidobacteriota; class Thermoanaerobaculia; order Thermoanaerobaculales; family Sulfomarinibacteraceae; genus JAADFN01. The sequence goes on from JAADFN010000051.1 coordinate 4,278, forward strand.
CTTGTCAGGGCAGCGTGCTGCCCCATCTCATTTTTTCTCACCTCGATAACTCCTCCTCAAGCCTACCAAACACGGCCGCCCCGGGACGCGGGGATTCCGGGCGGCCCCCCGCCATTATCCAGACGGTGATCGATGCGCCACGGAAGCATCCGCACGATCGTCGTGCCCGTCATCGCGCCCGGCGTCCCATTTCCTCCGGCGTGTGCTGTGGAGAGCCGGCGCCGCAGTAGAATACAGGTGGGGGTGGAGACGCATGAGTCGAAAGGTACGGCATCACACGACACGACGGCCGCAAAAGCGCTATCTCGGCAAGTACACGTTGATGGAGATGGTGCTCGCCGGGCTCGGAGTGGCCATCATCCTGCTCATCGTTGCGATGATCATCTCTGCCATCGCCGGGTGAGGCAGAGTCGGGAAGATCGAGGCGCGAGCTTCCGTTTCCTCCCAATGAGGGCGCGCCCTCGGATGGAGAATGAGCCGATGAACATGTTCAAAACTGTCCTGCTACTTGGAATCATGACGGCCGTGCTGCTGTGGGCTGGAGACGCCATGGCGGGCCAGACGGGCTTGATCTTGGCACTGATCTTCGCCGCGGCTCTCAACTTCTCGAGCTGGTTCTTCTCGGACAAGATCGCGCTGAAAGCTCACAAGGCGCAACCCGTCACCGAGGCGCAGGCGCCCGAGCTGTACGGCGTGCTGCACGAGCTGACCGGCCGTGCCGGGCTCCCGATGCCCCGGGTGTACGTCATCCCCGAGGACCAGCCCAACGCCTTCGCCACGGGCCGGAATCCCCAGCATGCGGCCGTCGCGGTCACCCGGGGGCTGCTGCAAGCCATGAATCGCGAGGAGCTCAAGGGCGTGCTCGGTCACGAGCTCGCTCACGTCAAGCACCGCGACATCCTGATCATGTCGGTCGCCGCGACCCTGGCCGGGGCCATCATCGTGCTGGCGCGCCTTGCCGGATGGGCGCTGCTCTTTGGAGGGTTCGGGGGCCGCAGCGGCCGGGATCGCGGCGCACTCGGCGGGCTGCTCTTCTACCTTTTGGCGCCGCTCGCCGCCATCCTCATCCAGATGGCGATCTCCCGCTCCAGGGAGTTCTCCGCCGACGAGGGCGGTGCACAGTTCGCCGGCGATCCCCATGGCCTGGCCTCCGCCCTTCGCAAGCTGGGGGCACTGACCCCACGAATCCCGATGCGCACGGCCAAACCGACAACGGCCCACATGATGATCGCCAACCCGTTCGGCGGCCGGCCGATGATGCGCCTGTTCTCGACGCATCCGCCGATCGAGGAGCGCATCCGGAGGCTGGAGGAGATGGGAGCGTACCCCGCGTAGGCTCCCGGCAACCACGGGCCCGGTTCGTCCCCGCCTTCAGCGGATCAGCATCGCGTCGCCGTAAGAGAAGAACCGGTAGCGGCCCCGGACGGCATCCCGGTATGCGGCGAGGGCATGCTCGCGCCCCGCAAAGGCGCTGACGAGCATCAGCAGCGTCGACTTCGGCCAGTGAAAGTTCGTCAGCAAACCGCCAACGCCCAGGAAGCGAAAGCCCGGCGTGATGAAGAGCCGGCTCCACCCCGATCCCGGCCGCAACACCCCGTCCCCCGCGATCAGGCCCGTTTCCAGCGTCCGGACCGTCGTGGTACCAACGCAAACGATGCGCCGGCGAGCCGCCAGCGCACGGTTGACGATTCGGCACGTCTCCCGACCGATCTCGTACCATTCCGCGTGCATCGTGTGGTCCTCGATGTGTTCAACCGTCACGGGGCGGAAGGTTCCGATGCCGACGTGAAGCGTGACATGCGCGATCTCGACGCCGCGCGCGGCGATCGCCTCGAGCATCTCTCGTGTCAGGTGCAAGCCGGCCGTCGGCGCCGCGACGGCGCCGGGCCGTTCGGCAAAGACCGTCTGGTACGCCGTCCTGTCGTCCTCGGTTGCACCGTCGGGCCGGTGGATATAGGGAGGCAGGGGCGGTTCCCCCATCGCGTCGAGCCGCTCGAGATCGAGTGGCGGCGCACAGCGGATCCGCCACATCCCCTCGCCGAGCCGTCGCTCGGGGATCACGCTTCCATCGTCCGGAAGATACAACGGCTCACCCGGCCGCACCTTGGCGGAGGGACGCACAAGCGCCTCCCACCGGCTCTCATCGAGCGCCCGGAGGAGAAACACCTCGAACATCCTGCCGGTCGCGCGCCGGGCATGGAGCCGCGCCGGCAGCACCCTGGTGTCGTTGAGCAGCAGCACCTCACCCGGTTCGAGCAACCCGGGAAAATCGGCGACCCTCCGATGGCCGACGGCTCCGGACGCCCTGTCGAGCGTCATCAGCCGCGAGGTCCCCCGCGGCCGCGGCGCCTGGGCGATCAGCTCGCCCGGCAGCTCATAGTCGAAATCACTCGTCCACACCGGCGCATCATACCCCGACCCAAGATGAGCGATTCTGCCGGATGAGATTCGCCAAGGTCGTGATGCTCTGGTGCGTGCGACGAGCGGAGGCATACCCGGAGGTATGTCGAGAATCGTCGCACGTGTCCAGAACGCAAGAGCGTGGTGCAGATCGCCGGTGAGAATCGCTCATCTTGGGTCCAGGAAACGCGCTGCGCGTTTCTTATGATGCGCTGCGCGCATCGGGAAGAGATTCCACCGCAAAGACAGAAAAGGCCGCAAAGATCGGAGAGGGAGGCGTGTCCTCACAAGACGTGCGATGACAGTGACATACGCGAGATTCTCGATTGACCGGTAATTCGTGTTCGTCGCGAAACCGGGAAAGCGCCCGGGAGGCCCGGCCTTTGGCCGGCCCGCGGTCTCGCCCCTGACCCGTCCTGCACGCGGGCGTGCCGGCCGGCTCCGGGTCGATCCCGCCGGGGCTTCGCCCCGCCCCGGGCTTGTCGCTTCGTTGGGGCGGATCGCAGCATTGCTTTGA